>JAYUUV010000130.1:0-3836 GCA_043754695.1 Planctomycetota bacterium | reverse complement strand
CCAGGAGCGCAGCGGCGACCGGTGCACCGGAACTCCGGCAACGAGTACAAGCGCCTGACTCGCAATCACGTCGAGGTACTTCGACTTGCCGCGCAGCACGGCGTCGACCGCCGTCTTCGTGGCGTCGAGGACAAATGCATCCGTGCCGTTGGGGCCGGGGACCACGATCAGGAAATCGGGACGCGCCTCCAACCCGCGAGTGCAGAAGTAGCCGGTCCGATTCGCCTGAGACTGGGTGATGACAGCTTCCACCCACAGGCTGATGCGAATGCCGTCGCGATGGAGTTCGATCTGACCGCCCAAGTACAGCGGGCCCAAAGGATCGCCGCGCACATGCCAACCCTGGGAGGCAAATGCCTCGAGCAACTGCACTGCGCACCAGCGTTGATACAGGTACGGAACGTCCGCGGTCTCGACTTCGCCGGCCAGCAGGGTCTTGAGCCCAGCCCGCAGCGCCAAGCTCCGGTCGAGAATCGGGCGGGCCTGGCGCTTCAGGCTCAGCCACGCCGGCGATTGCGGATAGGGCGACGGCGCGCTCGGAGAAGGCACGACGCGCGCGCCCACGGCCTGGACCAGGATCGCGCGCGAACGATTCACGTCGTAAAGCGCCCGCTCGAGCCTGCCGCGCATCGCGCCCAGCGCTTCGGACTCATGCGCCGCGCTCAGCGTCGTATCGGACGCGGCGCCGCCCATTTCCTCGCGGTACTTCTCGATGCGCGAGAGCGCGTGCGCAACTTGCTGCTCGATTCGGCCCAAGATGTGCGCCATCCAGCGCACTGCTTGGAGATCGGGCGCTACGACCGGTTCGCGCCGAATCCAGAACTGCGGCAAGAGCCCGGAATCAGAAGACACGTAGTGCGCCGCGTTGCGCGAGAGCATCGCGCCCACGGGAACGCGCGTGAGCCGCTCGTCCGCCCGCAGGCTGGATTCCGTGGAGCGCGCCTCCTGCATGAGACGGGGCATGAGCAGCGCGACATCGGCGGCGGCGCGCAACAGCGAAGAAATCGCTCCCCCACCGCGCACCGAGCTCGTGATGCGCACGGCACTCGTTGCGCCGGCCTCGAGCAATTCCGGGGAAAATGCGCGCAGGTCGCTCAGGATGCGATCGACGAACTCGTCGTTCATATCTTCTGCACGTCCTGGTTCTCGTCGAGTTTTTCTTTCCACTCGTTGATCTCGCGCACGCACAGCAGCAATTTCTGGCCCGGGCCTTCGCACCAGACCATCAGGTCGCGACAGAGCTGCTGGTCGGCGGGATCGACGGCGTTCAGGCGCAGCTTGCTCAAGACTTCTTGCAACAGCACGAGGTCGAGCACGCCCCAGCTGTCCAAGGCCAGACTTGCCGCGTTGTCCTGGCAAGCCTTGAGCGAGAGCGCGGTGCGCCGCGAGAACGACGCGCCGCGGCTGCGGATCAACGAATCGAGTTCGCTGACCGCGTCGAACTGCACCGGTTCCAGGCTCAGGTTGCACAGCGCGAGCGCCTGCTTGGGGGTCATCGACAATTCGACCACCGCCGCTCGATCGACGACGCGCGGCGAAAGATTGCGACCGGTGTGGTCGGCGTTGATCGTGGCGACGAAGCGCACGGCGGGCGAGAGCAAAACCTCGCAGGCGCTGCCATCGGGCCAGCCGCGCACGCGCTTACCGCCGAGTTTGATCACGCGGTCCTTCTCGTCGCTGAACTGCGAGTGGACCAGCAGGTCCGACATCCAGTGTTCGGGCTGGCTCAGGTTGAATTCTTCGAAGACCACGACCCGGGGATCGGTGTCCCCCTTGCGCCAGGCGAGATCGGCGCGGCGCAAGAAATTCAGAAACTCGGTCGGCTCGAACTCGCTGCTGATCGGATTGACGTAGCCGAGCAAGTCCTCGCGTCCGCGCCAGGTCGAGGCCACCGCCACGATCAGTGTTCGCGGATCGGCGCGCTCGGAATCCTCGATCAAATTGGCCGCCAGCCGACTTTTCCCCACACCCGGATTGCCGCGCAGGATCAGCAGCGGCTTGGTCAGCGAGGCGGCCGGATGCAGCGCCGGGCCCGAGGCGCCCCGCGCAAATTGCGCGTCGGGCCGTTATGCGCAAACGCGCCTGGCCGCACTTTCCAGGCCATCCCATGCCTAGCGTCCGAGCCCCACGCTCCTGGACCCGAGGAATTCGGCGGGCAGCCGAAGTGAGGACCGGCTCGCGAGCGCGACTTCCACTCTTGGCGAGACTCGTTACTCACGAATTTGGCAGCCTGCCGGGTCGCGGCGCAGGTGGCGCAAGCACTTGACGATCACGCCGACGATAGATCGCCATGCGCGCCTGCGTGCCGACGACGAACGGCGCACACCCGCTGCGCTTGAAGACTTGTCGACATCGCCTCAGACCAAGACGGACTCCAGGTCAGTACCTCACGGAGACTCGAGCGAACAATCGTCGGGTTGCCCGGCCACCTGCTCGGCCACTCGCGCCGGTCTTTCAGGGTCCGCGAGTGTCCGCAGCAGTCCGGGGAAGAGCGGATCTGCGACGCAGGCCGTTGCAGTTGTTCCTCAGACCTTTCCGGCCGCGATGTGATGTCGACAGCACTCGGGCATCTGCGAGCGCAGGCGCTCGATCACCTGCGCGGCCTTGTCGATGAATCGTGTCGTCGGCTCGACCACGAAGCGGCGCGGGTGCGCCGACCACGCTTGCGCGATCCGCTCGTCGATGGCGAGCGCTTCCAGGTTGTCCTCGACGCGCAGCGGATTCTCCCGGTTGTAGCCAAGTGGCGACCCGGGAGTGCGGATGTGGATCACAGCGTGGTAGCGCGCGAGTTCGAGCTGCTTCGTCGTCTGGACCGCCGACCACAGATCGCCGGGTCCAGGCCAATACGCTTCGCCGTCGATCGTGCCGCGATCGCACAGCAGAATGGCAACGTTTCCCGACTCCACGCTCGCCTCGAGCTCGCGCTGCACGAAGTAGATCGCGCGCTGAGCAGCCCGGCGTTGACCGTCGAGAACGCCCCTGGGAAATCCTCCTCCAAAAAGGATCCCCGCGGCTTCGGGCAGGATTCGCAAGTGCTTGCAGAGCGAATGACGGATCAGTTCGAGCGCGGCCGTCTTGCCTGCCCCCGGTCCGCCCGTCAGCACGATCCGACGATGTTCATGGGGTTCCGCGCAAATGCATTCGATCATGTGGGCTCCAACGTGCTCTCGATCACAGTCACGCGCTGCTATTGGCGGGTCGTATCTTGCGTGCCCAGGATCACCAGGCGGATCTCAGCCGCGGCGACCTCGCGTTCCAGGCGCATCGTGATTTCCTCGATCCGAAACTCGAGCAGCGAGCGCTCGGCATCCAGGAGGCCGGTCATGTCGGTCATGCCCGTCTGATAGGCGGAGCGGGCCGTCTCGAGTGAAGCTTGGGCCTTGGGAAGCAAGCGCTCACGAACCAACTCGAGCCGGCGGTTGGCATCGCGGAAGCGAAAGTTGGCGTCGGCAAGTTGCACCACGAGATCGAGGGTCGCTCCCGCCAGGGCCGAGTCCGCTGCATGCCTTGAAGCCAACGCAGCAGCGACGATGGCGGCGGTCTTGTCGCGGTAGATCGGCAGCGTCATGCCCGCCATGGGCATGAGCATGATCGGCGACAGCAGATCGACCTTCAGTCCGAGCGAATAGTCGGGCTGCGAACTCTTGCGCGCCAGCGCGAACATCGATTCGGCCTCGCGAATCTCCTCGCGCAGCGCCAGCAGGCTGTGATTGTTCACGAGCGCCACGTCGAGCAGATCGCCTGCGGGAAGCTCGGAGAGTTTCTCGGGCAAACGCGTGGGAATCGGCGGCGGAGGTTCAGCGGGCGCGATTCCAAGCGCCGATCGGACCTCGGCC
>JAYUUV010000129.1:0-8501 GCA_043754695.1 Planctomycetota bacterium | reverse complement strand
ATGGGGTGCTGGTCCTCCGGGCGGTTCGGCGAGGATGAAACGCTTCGCGGACTTGAACTGCCGCGCAGTTCGTTCCGAAAAAAACGCGGCCTGCGCGCGGGTTTCCTCGTTAGGTTGGCCGGATCGTAGCGGTCCGCGAGGGTCGGTTCCACAGCTCAATTCACAGAGAACATGCCGTATTTTCCGTACATGGTATTCGCTCGCGAGCGCGCTCGGGCCGCTCGACACATCCTCACCCCATCCGGCATGCCGACTCCGGCGCCGGCGGAGTTCGACTTGAGCGTGCCGGTTCGAGGCGTCGACGCGGGATACGCGGGCTCGGAAGCACTGCCCGCCTTCGAAGCCAAGATCGCAGAGATGCTGCACGTCGATCCGCGCCGAGTCATCGCGACACTTGGCGCTACCGGCGGGATGCACCTGGCCGCCTGGCGGTTCTTCCGACCCGGCTCGCGGGTGGCGAGCGAGACGCCCTCCTACGAACCGCTGCGAGCGCTGCCGCGCGCCTTCGGCGCGGAATGTGTCCTGGTCGAACGTGACCCCGCCGCCGGTTGGGGCCTGGATCCGGCTCGCATCCGGCAGGCCCTCGCCGGGTGCGCTCGCGGCCACGTTTTCATGACCAACTCACACAATCCGACCGGCGCACTGCTCTCTGGATCTGAAATCGCCGCGCTGGCCAGCGAAGCCGAGCGCGTCGGCGGAGTGCTGGTCTGCTGCGAGGTCTACCTCGAATTCGAGGCTGCGCAGCGGCGTGAGTACGCCTTCCAGGTCGCCCCCAACGCCGTTTCGATCTCGAGTCTGACCAAGGCCTACGGCCTTGGCGGCCTCCGATCGGGCTGGATCGTGCTCGGTGAAGCACTGGTCGGCGAGCGCGAGAGCCTGCTCGATCTGGCCTACTTGACTTACGGCGACCAGCCGACCCATACCCTGCGCGCGGGACTCGCAGCCTTGCCACGGCTTCCAGAGCTGCGGGTCGCCATCGATCGCGCGCGTCGTGACACGCGACCGTTGCTACTGCGCTGGTTAGCCTCGACCCCGGGCGTCAGCTCCACGGAGCCTGCCCTGGGTTTGACCGCCTTCCCGAGAATCGAGGGTGTCGCGGATACGAGCGCTCTGGCCGACTTCCTGGTGAAGCACTGGGATGTGGGCGTCGTGCCCGGCGAATTCTTTGGCCGCCCGGGACATGTGCGCATCGGCTCCAGCGAGGAGCCCGCCCTGCTCCAGGCCGCGCTGGACCGGCTCGGCGCGGGCATCGCCGATTACAGGAACCGATCAGGCGCCTGATTCTGGCGCGGCGAACTGGACTCGCGCAGCTCGGCGAGCACGCGGTCCACGATCTCGCGCTCGAGGTCGCGCAGGGGACGGTCTAGTTCGCGCGCGAGCGCCGCCAGGTCGTCGTACTCCGGCGAAACGTCGAGCGCCCCCCGCGGATCGGCCCCGTGTCGGAATTTGACGCGCACGCTGTGGCCGGCGAACACGACGCGGCGCTCGCTGCGTTCCAGTTCGGTGCGCTCGCAAAGAATCCAGCGTACGCCCAGCGAACTGGAGTTGGCGAAGACGGCCGCTTCGAGGTCGCGGCGCAGATCCGCCCGGCACAGGGCGCTGATCACGACGCCCGGGCGGTCCTTTTTCATTTGGACGGGCGCCGACCAGACCTCGAGGGCGCCGCACTCGCGCAGCAGCGCCACCAGGTGGCCGACTTCCTCGCCGGTCATGTCGTCGAGGTTCACTTCCATGAGCCAGGCGCGCGCTGCGGGCCGGCCGCTTCCAGCAGTCCCCAACTGAACACGCAGGATGTTCGGCGGCCCCTCTTTGGGATCGCGGTGACCCGCTGCGTAGCCGATCCGCGCGGCAACGAAGTGATCGGGAGAGCTGAATTCGTCGACGTATTCGGCGAGCAAGGCCGCCCCGGTGGGCGTCAACCGCTCGCCTCCCCCACCGCCGATCACCATCGGCAGCCCGCGCATGATCTCAGCCGTTCCTGGCGCTGGAACCGGCATCTCGCCGTGGGCACAGCGCACGGTTCCGGTTCCGGTCAACGGCGGCGTGGCGAAAACATGCTGCACGCCGAGCCTGTCGAGCGCGAAAGCTGCTCCGCAGACGTCAATCAGAGCGTCGACGGCACCGACTTCGTGGAAGTGAATCTGCTCGACGGTCGTTCCATGCACCGCTGCCTCGGCCAGTGCGATCCGCCGAAAGACATTGCCGGCCCGCTCGCGTGCAGAAGACGTCAGTGGCGAGCGCGCGATGATCGCAAGGCAGTCCGCCAGTCCGCGGTGAGGTGAACGCGCCGATTCCGGTGTGACCACGCTCAGCAGCCGACCCGACAGCGATCCACGCCAGGCGATTTCCAGCGTGAGTTTGGCCTCGCCGGGAACCAGCGCATCGGCGAGCGATTCAAGATCACCCAGTACGAAGCGCGGATCCTCCAACCCAAGCAGCGCGGCGAGGAACATGTCGCCGGCCATGCCAGAGAAGGGTTCGACAAAGAGCGTCGTCGGTTCGGACATTGCGGCAATCTAGCGGCAACGGCCGCGCGAGCGTAGGCCGCTCATGGCGGTTCGCGGGTAGCGCTAGCCCGGATTGGGCGCGGACTTGCCCGCGCGAGACAGACCACGACGACCCGCGCAGCACCGGCCGCGACCAGGCAGCGCGTGCACTCATTGGCCGTGGCACCCGAGGTGACCACGTCGTCGACGAGCAACACGGTCCGGCCGGCAAGTCGGCCGCGCAGGCCACGGCAGGGGGCGAAGGCCCCGCGGACATTGGCGGCACGCGAGACTGCCCCCGGAGCACCCTGGGGTGTCGTCGCTCGCGTGCGCCTGAGTCCGCGGACGCAAACCAGGCCCAGTTCAAGGGCCATGGCGCGCGCGAGCAGTCGCGCCTGGTCGTAGCCGCGCACGAATTCGCGCGCCGGATGGAGCGGTACGGAGACTACGGTTGCGCCGACGTTGGACTGCAGTTCCGAGGAAGCCTCCGCCAGGCGCACGCGCTGCGCCAACAGTTCTCCCAGGGGACGAGCCAGGTCGCGGCGAGCCCCGTGCTTGAGTGCCAGGATCCAAGCGCGTGCCGCAGGATCTTTCGCGTAGTCGGTCAGGGCCACGAGTCGCGACCAGCGCGGCGGGTCGAGGCGACAGGCGCTGCAAAGGTTTCCGTCGGGAATCCGGCCCGGCAACAGCGCGGCGCAGCGTCCGCAATGTGCTGCGGCGAATGGACCGCTCAGATGGTGCTCGTCGCAAGTGCCGGCTTCGTCGGCCGAGGCGCCGCACAGCGCGCAGGTCGCAGGGAAAAGCGCCTCGCCGAGCAGCACGACCTGCTCCTCGACACGTCTCATCCAGCGGCGAGCATCCACGAAGAGGATGACTCGAGCTGACGGCCCTGACGACCGACTTTGTCGGATTTACTCGTCGGGTTCTTCGTCCTCGGGCGGCGAATGTCGCTGCGTGGGAGCGCTCGGCGCCCTCAAACCAAGTTCTCGCCGCAACCGCTCCGCGTAGGACTGCACCGCTTCGTCGGCTTCCGAGTCGATGCCGAAAAGCTCGCCGACCTCGCGCGCCAGACTTGCGTCGCGGTCGAAATCTGGCGGATTCTGGCGAAACCAGCCGCGCAGGTGGCGGCGCACCGTGACCAGGGACCACCACCAGGCGCTGAGCTCGAGCAGCGCGGCCGCGAGCACGACCGCGCCGGTCCAGAGTGCGGCCGAGCCCGACGCGCCGCTCGCCGGGGGCACCGCGCGCGCGTAGAGCTGCGCCGCAAAACCCAGCAGCAGCAGTCCAAAGCCGAGCAGCGTCTGCACGCGGTGGAACAACATCGCGCGCAGTGAACGCAGATCCGCGCGCGGACGTCCGAAGCGCTCTTCCACCAAGGACTGCGGATCTCGAACCAAGGTCCCATGGGCCAGCAGGAATCCACCGGCCAGACACAGCACCAGACCGAGGCTGCCCCAATCGGGCGGCCCCCACAGGCGCTGCACCGCAAGGTCCGTGTCGAGCATGGGCCGACGGTAGGCCCGGCCGGACTCCGCCGCAAGCCATGCGGCCAGGCTCCCCCTTGATGATGTGTTCGGACTCCTGTCGTCGGGACCGAGAACCTGCGCTGACTCCGAATCGTTTCGACGGGACGCGGCCGCGGACCGGCTCCGCGCGCTGGTCTCGCCCTGGCAGCCTCTCTATCATCCCCTGTTTCCGCGGCGCCTGCGCGAGTTCACCCCACCATGTCCGAGTCCAAGGCAAATTCCCCCGGCTCGGGTTCTTCGGAACCTGACGTGCTGCACATCGCGCGCCTGGCACGCTTGGCGATCGAGCCCGGGCAGCTTCCGGAACTGAGCGCCCAGTTCGCGCGCATCCTGGAGTCGTTCAAGACGCTTTCCACGCTCGACGTCGAAGGCGTGCAGCCGATGACGCGGCCCACCGATTTCACCGACGTGATGCGCGACGATCGCGAACGGCCGAGTCTCTCGGTGGACGAGGCACTGGCCAACGCGCCTGCGCGCATCGACGGATTCTTCAGCGTCCCGAAGACGATCGGCGGCGAGCAATGAGTTCCTGGGATTCGACGCCCGACGCCTGCGCGCTGGCTGCGGCGTTCCGGCGTGGCGAGACGACCGCCGAACAGAACGTGCGCGCGAGTTTCGCGCGCATCGACGCGCTCGATCCTCTGCTCTGCGCCTTCGGCCGGCTCGAACGCGAACGCGCGCTCGAGAGCGCGGCGCGCATCGATCGCGAACATGCGGCGGGCATCCCGCAGGGAGTCCTCGCCGGCGTGCCGATCGCGCTCAAGGCCAACATGTGCTGGCAGGGCGTCGAGGCCAATTGCGGCAGTCGCGTGCTGTCCGGCTACAAGCCCCCCTACACCGCGACTTTCGTGCAGCGCCTGCTCGACGCGGGAGCCATCCCGGTCGGCATGACGAACATGGACGAGTTCGCCATGGGCAGTTCGGGCGAAAACTCCGCCTACGCCGTCGCGCGCAATCCTTGGGACAGGCTGCGCACACCGGGCGGTTCCTCGAGCGGTAGCGCGACCGCCGTCGCCTCGGGCATGGTCCCGCTGGCGCTGGGATCGGACACCGGCGGATCGGTGCGCCAGCCCGCGGCCTTCTGCGGCATCGCCGGATTCAAGCCCACCTACGGCCGCGTCTCGCGCTACGGACTGATCGCTTTCGGAAGCTCGCTCGATCAGGTCAGTCCGTTCGCGCGCAGCGTGCGCGACATCGAACTCGTCGCGCACGTGATCTCAGGCGTCGACTCGGCCGATTCGACCACGGCGCAACTTCCGCCGATCGAACCGGAGTCCGCTGAAGGCGGAGTCAAGGGCCTGCGCATCGGCATTCCGCGCGAGTATTTTCCCAAGCAACTTGCGAGCGACGTGCGCGCGCTGCTCGATGCTGCAAAGGCGAAGTGGATTTCGCTCGGAGCTGAATTGATCGACATCGAATTGCCGCACACCGACTACGCGATCCCGACGTACTACGTCGTTGCGACGGCGGAGGCTTCGTCAAACCTCGCGCGCTACGACGGCATCCGCTACGGCCCGCGCGTCGAAGGCGACGGCAGTCTGCAGAGCATGTTCGCGGCCACGCGCGCGGCGGGTTTCGGGCCTGAGGTGAAACGGCGCATTCTGCTCGGCACCTACGTGCTCTCGAGCGGCTACTACGACGCCTGGTACAACCGCGCGCTGCGAGTGCGGCGTTTGTTGCGCCGCGATTTTGACCGCGCCTTCGAAAAGGTCGACTTGATCATCGGGCCCACGGCTCCGACTGCGGCCTTCCGCATCGGTGAAAAGGCTTCCGATCCCGTGGCCATGTACCTGTCTGACGTGATGACCGCGCCGGTGAGCCTCGCGGGCCTGCCCGGGCTTTCGATTCCCTGCGGCTTCGTCCAGGAATCCGGTTCGACGTTACCCATCGGCATGCAGATCATCGGACCGGCGCTCGCCGACGCGCGCGTGTTGCGCGCCGGCCGCGTGTTCGAGTCCGCGAGCGAACACCACCGGCGCCGTCCCGACCTCGAGCGCCTGACGCGCGCGGGCAAATAGTCCATGAGCACCCTGCAAGCTGAAATCGGATTTGTCTCGCCGAAGACAGGCGCGCGCTGGATCCCGGTGATCGGGCTCGAAGTGCACTGTCAGCTGAAAACCTGGACCAAACTCTTCTGCGGCTGCCGCAACGAGTTCGGCGCGAGCCCAAATTCGCGCACCTGCCCGGTCTGCACGGCGCAGCCCGGCGCCTTGCCGGTGCTCAATCGCGAGGCTCTCGAACTCGCGCTGCGCACGGCGCTGGCACTCGGCGCCGACGTCGCGACGCACTCGAAGTTCGACCGCAAGAACTACTTCTACTGCGATCTGCCCAAGGGTTATCAGATCAGCCAGTACGACCAACCGTTCTGCAAGGGCGGCGGCATCACATTGGAAAGCGGCAAGCGCATTCGCCTGACGCGCATCCACCTCGAGGAGGACGCCGGCAAGGCGATCCATGATCGCGGCGACAAGACACTCGTCGATCTCAATCGCGCCGGAGTTCCGCTGATCGAATCGGTCAGCGAAGCCGACATGCAGACGGCCGAAGAGGCCTTCGAATATCTGAGCGCGTTGAAATTGCTCCTGCAGTACGTCGGTGCGAGCGACTGCGACATGGAAAAGGGCTCGCTGCGCTGCGACGTCAACATCTCCGTGCACCCAAAGGACGAACCTTGGCGCACGAAGGTCGAGCTCAAGAACCTGAATTCGTTCAGCAACGTGAAAGCCGCGATCGAGTTCGAGATCCGCCGCCAGGTCGAGGCCTATGAATCGGGCAATCCCGCGTCGTACCCCGTGCAGGAGACACGCTTGTTCGACGCGACACAAGGCGTGACGCGCAGCATGCGGCGCAAGGAAGACGCGCACGATTATCGCTACTTCCCCGAGCCGGATTTGCCGCCGATCACGATCTCGAGCGAGACGCTCGAACGCTTGCGCGCGCTACTGCCTGAATTGCCGGCGGCGCGCCGCGAGCGTTATCAGAAGACGATGGGTCTCTCGGCTTTGGCCGCCGGCGTGATGACCGGCGAGCGCGCGCGCTCGGACTTCTTCGAAGCCGTCGTGCGCATCTCGAACAAGCCCAAGGAAGCGGCGAACTGGATCTCGAACGATCTCCTGAGCAACCTCAACGACCCCGAGCTCGCGCCGAAGTCGATCGACGAACTGCCCTTCCGGCCCCACGATGTGGCGGCGTTGATCGCGCTGGTCGAAGCGGGCTCGATCTCCGGCCAGGCCGGCCGCAAGGTCATGCGCGCGATGTTCGAGACCGGCAAGTCGCCCAAGGAACTGGTCCAGTCGCTCGGCCTCGAACAAGTCAACGACACCGCCGCGCTGGAAGGCTGGTGTCGCGAAGCGCTGGTCGGCAAGGACAAGATCATCGCCGACGTGAAAGCCGGCAAGACCAAGGCCGTCGGCGCGCTGGTCGGCCCGGTCATGAAAGCCTCGAAAGGCAGCGCGAATCCGCAGGTCGTGCAGGACCTCCTGCTGCGGTTGATCAGCGATTTGTAGGTGTCAGACACCCAACCAGCCGACCTTTTTCACTCCCTTGACAATCGCCGGGCAAAGATCCGCAGGATTCGGCAAGAAATAGTGCCACCTGCGCTCAAAACGTTGGTCGTAGCCATGGAACGACCGTGTCACGACCGCCTCGTATCGACTCTCCTGGGCGCTGGCATCATGTGATGAACCGCGGCCTGGCGCATCGCACCGTGTTCGAGACACGGCGCGACGTGCGCGCGTTCCTCGCATGTCTGGCGCGCGCGGCCCACGAGGGTCGGATTGAAGTCCACGCCTACTGCCTGCTTGCGACGCACTATCACCTGCTCGTGCGCAGCGTCGATGGAGAGCTGAGCGAAACCATGCGCCGCATCCAGAATGGATTCGTACGCTGGTTCAACCGCTCACGCGGCCGCGATGGCGCATTGTTCCGCGGAAGATTCTGCTCCAGGCACGTCGATACGCTCACCTATCAGTACGCGGTCGTGTCCTACATCGACAAAAATCCGGTCCAGGCGCGCCTGGCCGATCGGGCAGAGCAGTATCCACATGGCAGCGCCTGCCACTACTCGCGCCTGCGCGGCCCGCCGTGGCTGACTCGAAATTGGCTGGAGCGTTCCGCGACGGAATTCGCGGGCACGCAACGCTACGAGCCCTGGTCTTAATCCAGTTTCTTCGATTCGGAGGGATTCGACCGACTTCGGCCAATTGTCGAACGACGACTGGCTGGTCGGGTCGGGGGCAGTGATCAGCTCGACGATCTGCTGCAGGCGACGCCAGATCGAGTTCTCGAGTGGATGCGCCGGCAGACGAAATTGGCGGACGGAGCTGAGATCGGTGCCTCGGTCCTTGGCGCCCCGACCCTGCGCGCCGCCATTGAATTACGGCGATTCAGTTCGCCGGCGCAGATGCTTTCGCGCGGCCAAGCCGTTGATCTTTGGGAGCAGGTGGAGGTCGGGCTGTTGCGCGACCTGTGCAAACTGACGCTGCGCGAA
>JAYUUV010000128.1:0-6184 GCA_043754695.1 Planctomycetota bacterium | reverse complement strand
CGAACAGTCAGTGCACGCCCTGCCAGCATCCCTCGAATGGCACGTTCCTCGGCGTGGGCTGCTCCGACACCTACGGCACGGGCAACAACTCCGATCAGTACTGGCTCGGGCCGCCCTCTGAAATCAATCCCTGGCTCGGCACTTGGGTGCCGGCCTGCTCGTACTTCGACAAGGGCGATCCGGCCGTGCCCAGCCCCCAGGACTGCGACTCCAATCGCAGCCTTTCTCAGGCCATGGTGAATGCCTTCCCGTTCGAGAAGCACCGCGTCGTGATCCAGGATGCCGGGCTCAATGTCGCCGGCGCGACGTTCTACTACCAAGGCCAATACGTGATCCGCGCAGAAGCGGAAGCGAATCGCACCAACAACCTGGTCTCCAACAAGATGACGGCGAGTTGGAGCGGCAGCGCCTGGAACATGGGGCAGGTCGGCGGAACGTCGGTCGAAGGCTCGGTGTTGCAGCGCTGGACCGGAGCGACGATGACTTCGGGCGCGAATCTGCCCGACGATGGCCGGGTCTACGTCGCGGTCAAGGTCACAGGGCCGACTTCCGGCGTCTATCACTACGAATACGCCTTCCACAACCGCGACAACCTGCGCGGCATCGGCGGAATTCACATCCCCAAGTCCGCTCAGGCGACGATTTCGAACATCGGTTTCTCCGACATCGACGGCATTCCGGGCACCGATTGGACGGTTGTGCAGACCGCGACCGACATCGCGCTGACCACGCCGAACAATCCGCTGGAATGGAACACGATCTACAACGTGTGGTTCGACACGGACACAGCTCCGCTGGCGGACAATCTTTCCCTGGACGAATTCGCTCCGGGAGCCGGTGCGCCCAGCTTCGCGGTGGCGAGCAGCGCGCCCAAGGGCAACCAGGCCTGCAACATCGGCCTGTTGGTCTACTGCACGCCGAAGTTCACCGCGAACGGCTGTCTCCCGAACATCACTGGCGTCGGCCAGCCGAGCGCCACGGCGACGAGCGGTTTCACCGTGCAGTGCGTGGACATGATCAACAACAAGCCCGGCATCCTGATCTACACCAACGGCGGTCAGGCCAGCGGTCCGTTCCAAGGTGGCGTGCTGTGCATCGCTGCCCCGATCAAGCGCTCGATTCCGCTGAACACCGCTGGTTCGCCCTCGGGTCTAGACTGCAGCGGCGTCTTCTCGATCGACCTCAACGCCTACTCGCACGGCTTGCTCGGCGGCAACCCCGCTGCGTTCCTGCTGACGCCGGGTACGGTGGTGGACTCGCAGTTCTGGGGCCGCGACAACGGCTACGCCTTCCCGAACAACTCGATGTTGTCCGGCGGCCTGCAGTTCTCGATCTGCAACTGATCGATTGCGGCTGAAACGCGGCGGGGCCGTCCAGCACTGGCTGGGCGGCCCCGCTGCTTTGTTGGCGGCGTCCTCTGCTCAGTGCACGACGGCGAGTTTCGTCACGCGGCCGGTGGAAACCCAGTCCATCACGTACAGGTTGCCCTGCGCGTCGAAGCGCACGCCGTGCGGAGAGACGAATTCGCCGGCCTTGAATTTTTCAGGCGGCACTCCGTTCTGGGCGCGCAGTCCCTCGTCGGGTTGATCGCACAGTTGTGCCACCAACTTGAAGTCCTTGTCGAACAAGGTCACGCGTCCGGCCAGGTCGGCCACGGCGAACAGATCCTTGTAGCGCGCCAATCCGCAGGGCCGGCGTAGATCGTGATCGATGACTTCGATGGGTTTCAGCTGCATGTCGAAGCTCTGCAGCCGATGGTTCTCGCGGTCGGCGACGATCAGGCGCGGCGGCTGATGATCGACATCCATGAACAGACCGTGCGGCGTGTGGAATTTGCCAGGTTCGTCGCCGGGGCCGCCGAAGGAGCTGACGTACGTGCGCTGCTGGTCGTAGACGTGCACCCAGGATTTGCCATAGCCATCGGCTATGAAAAGGCGGCCGTCGGGTGCGAGCGCGATCGCGGTCGGGGCGAATTCTTCGGCGCTCGCGTACAGCCCGGATTCCTTGGGCCACGGAATCGTCCATTGGATCTTTCCGTCGAGTGTCGTGCCGACCACTTCGTGGCGCGCCGTGTGCGCGAGGATCATGTTCTCGCCGCCGGGCTTGCCGTAGATCAGCATGCCGTGCGTGCCGCCGCGGAACTCCTTGCCCCAGGCCTTCACGAACGTGCCGTCGGCTTCGAAGATCATGACCGCGCTTTCCGTGTCGGTGTTGACGTACACGCGGCCGGCGGAGTCGATCGCGATGGCGCCGTGGGTGTTGCCGAACGGCGCGTTTTCCGGCCGTTTGGCCCAATCGCCCAGCCAGCGGTAACGCGCTTCTCCCTGGCCGACGATCAACTCCGGTTGGGCATGCGCGGTGGCGGGCGGCGGGGATTGTTGCGGCACGCTGACGAGCACAAGCGGAAGCAGGCTGCAGATCCAATTCATGATCGGGCTCCTAGTGTGAAACGGGGGGGACGCGAAGTTCGTCGGCCCGCTGACGGGCTTGTTGACGCATGGAGTTCGACGCGCTCGAGCGCGCGAGCAAGTCGAGTGTTTCGAGGGCCAAGCTGACTTCGCCGCTCGTGGCGAGACTGCGCGCGAGCTCCAGGCGTGCACGCTCAGCTTCAGCGCGGTCGAGGGGCTCGAACGCGCGCGCCGCTCCGCGAAAGCTCTCGCAGGCGGCTTGCATTTCACGCTCGGCCGATTCGATCAGGCCGCGCGTGAGCAAGAGATCCGCGGACGTGACCTGTTCCGCGGCCGCCTGGTTGGCGAGCGCAAAGTGCGCACGCGCGCCGAGCACATCGCCGCGTTCGATCTTCAGGCGCGCAAGCCAGCCATTCGCGGAGGCACCTAACGGGGGCTTCGCGCAACTGGCAAGCACGGTGAACTCGCGTTCCGCGCCTTCGATCTCGCCCAGTCGCAGCGCAAGTCGGGCGTGCGCGTAGAGCGCCTCAACGCCCAGCTCTGCCGCATGGGCACGCCGCGCCGCGCTCGATGCTGCTTCAAGCGCTTCGCCAAGCCACTCTTTGGCCAGCGCAGCATCGATAGGACCATCGCGCCGCGCGACGAGCTGGCCAGAGGCAAACACGAACAGGCCCAGGGCACTCGGACGTCCCAGGCGCGGAGTGCTCTGCCGCAGCAACACGCGCTCGGCCCGCGGACGCAATGTGGACCAGGCTTCGTCAACCGCGGCGCGTGCCTCATCGCCGAGGGGGCGATTCTCTGCCGCGACGAGCACGACCAGCGTCGCTCCGCGCGCAACGGAAAGTTCCAGGTCGCTGGTCCACGGTTCGCTGGGCCGGGCCGCAGCCCAGCCCAGCCCCGCAAGCAATGCGAGTGCGGCGATCCAGCGTGCTTTCATCGGCGTTGGATCCTATCCAACGCCGCGTTCGCGATCAGGGGCAGAACTTCAGACGCAGGGCATTGGAGAGCCCGACTCCGAAGGACGACGGCGGATCGCGGAACCAGGCCTGGGTGTACCAGGTCTGACCGGCCATCCCCGGCAGGACGGGGAACGGCATCGAGGCGAACCCGAAGTAGTCCATGACGAAGTTCACGTTGCGCGTGACCGGCGCCGCAAGGCACAGAGTGCCGCCTGAGAAGGGCGTCGACGCGGAGCCCACGGCGCTGACCAGCATCAGCCCGGCCTTGTTCGAGGCTCCGTCGCGGATCTCGATCCGCAGCGAGTTCAACGACTCACTCGCCGCTCCCAGCGTGGTCAGGTAGGGCAGCGTGCCGATCGAAGTCAGCTTGCCGGTGCAGTACGAAACCGGAGCCAGGCAGCCCTGGCCAACTGCGGAGACCATCACGATCTGAACGTCGTCGATGTTCCATCCGCCCTTCTGGATCGAGCCGTTGGTGGTCAGTTCGAAGCGGATCTTCGTGTTCGCAACGCCGGCGGCCATCGCGCTGATGTCGTACTCGACTTCGGTCCAGCCCAAGTCGAGCAAGTCACTGTTGCCGGTGTGTTGCCAGACGACCTGGCCATTCACCAGGATGCGGGCGGAATCGTTGAGCGCGCTCTCGATCGTCAACCAACGCTGCAAACGCAATTTCGGACGCGGGCACTGCGAGAGGTTGATCACCGGCGACTCGGCCCAGTTCGAAGTGTTCGCCGAGTACAGTCCGTCGAAGCCCGGGTTGCCCAGGTCCGTGCCCAGGCAGCGCTGTCCGGTGCGCGGTGCGGCCGGATCACCGCCGACGCCCGCGGGGACGCCGAACTGCCAATCGTTGGCTCCCGCCGTCGCGCCGGTCGGCCAGAGCGAGAAAGTGTTGTCGAAGGTGTCGCTGAAGTAGACCTGCTCTTCACCGACGATGAACCGGAACGTCGTCGCGGGAGCTCCGCTCGGAGCGAAACCAAATGTGCCGACTGCATTGGCGGCGCTGACGTAGTACTCGACCTTGGTCGGGGAGGGCTGGCCGGGAATCGTCGCCGTGAATTGGTTCCCGCCGAGCGGGTTCATCGTGACCGGCGTGAAGCTGCCTTGGTTCACGCGCCAGAACAATTGCGGCGTCGAAAGCGGCGGAGAAATGTTCGCGATGGCCGTGACGTTGACGACGTACGGCCCGACCACGTCGATGGTGTTCGGCAACACCGTCACGTTGCTGATCGCGACCGGGGTGAGGACGTAGAGCGGGAAGCCCTGCGCGCCGTAGCCCAGGTTGATGTCGTTGAAGTGCGGCGTGCCGTTGTTGATGTCGCCGTCGTTGTCGTCGAGCACCAGCCAGTGCGTGCGGTCGATGGTCTTGATCTGCGAGTCGTTGTAGGCGTTCATCCAACTGTTGAACAACAGGTCCGCAGTGGCGGAGCCGGCGCTATTGCCGAGCGATGTCTTCAGACGCGTGCGAACTTTCCAGAGCGCGCCCATCAGGACTTCGCCGTCGTTGTGGACCTCGCCGTAGCAGCCGCCGGCGTTGTCGCCGCAGAACGTGCGCGTGTTGAGGCCGGTGCGGATGATCCCGCCGTTGGTGAAGAAGTTCTCGCCGACGATCGGCTGGTCGGTCAGGTACGTCGCCCAGTTGTCGGCATTGCCTTCGCCGAAACCGTCGGGGCCATTGCCCGATCCGTAAACGACATTGAGCCAGTGGCCCATCTCGTGGGCGACCACGGTCGAGTAGGCGGTGTTCACGCAGCCGCCGCCGGCGGAGAAGAAGTTAACCGAGCTGCCGTTGAAGTAGGCGTTGCAGGTCTGCGCGAGGTTGCAGTTCGACAATGCGTCGATGTCACCCGTCGCGTCGCCCGGATTCACCGCGCGGATGTAATCGCGCAACTTGCCGAGCCAGTACATCGAGTTCGCTTCGCCCGTGTAGAACTGCGTCGGCGTCGAGTTCATCACGATCGAATTGCCGCTCGCGCTGGCCAAGTTCGCGGGCAGCGAATAGACCGGGGCCGAAGCGTCGGTCGTCGTCACGAAGGGACCGTCGTATTTGACGTTCACATTCAGCGGCGCCGTGGCGCCGACGATGTTGAAATTGCCATTGATGTCAGTGATCACGTTGCCCTGCGGGCTGGTCACGAGCACGTGGGCCAGTGGAACCTGCACCGTCGGGTTGCTGACGAGGTCCGGCAGCACGCCGGGAGTCAGCTTCGTGTAGACCGTGCCCGACACGTCGCAGGTGTGGACCAGTTCCTCGCGATCCGCCAGCGACAGATCGCGGTCGAGCAGGCGCAGGCAGAGTCCGCGCGGGACTTCGTTCGTCGCCGTGCTGAAGACATCGACTTCCCAAGCGAGTACCGCGCGCAGCTCGCCCTGATCCTGCAGCGGCACGAGCACCAGGCGCGGCGCGCCGCTTTGCTTGCCTACAACGTGGGCAATCGTGCCGAAGACTCGCACAGCCTCGGCACCCACGCGCGCGGCGTCCTGAGTCGGATTGGTGAGCGCCAGTTCCGCGCCGGGAATCGCCGACGATTCGATCGAAAGTGCGCGACCCTCGAGATCCATCAGCACATGCAGCGTGGCGGCGACGACGGGCACGCCGTGCACGACCTGACGGAAGTTCGCGGTGTATTTGTCGTTCGATCCCGCGCTGGAGAGCGGCAGGAACATGGCGCGCTCTTCGACCAGAGTGCTGTTCGCGATACCGGTGAGCGCGAGCACCGAATCGGCCAGGACGCGGGCGCGCGCGAAGGCGCCGCGATCGTCACTCAAATGGCCCGACGGCTCGGTGTGACCGCCGTACAGCGAGCGCACGAAACCCGT
>JAYUUV010000127.1:0-6749 GCA_043754695.1 Planctomycetota bacterium | reverse complement strand
GTGCGAAGCGCCTGCGTGTCGGGCGCAAGTCGCTAGTTCTGGGCGGAAAGGCTCAGCGCTGTCCGCCAGGTTTCGCCGGCGATGAGGCTTCGACCGGCTTGGCCGGCGTTTCGCTGTTGCCCTCGGCCTTCTTCTTCTCGCGATCGTTCGCTTCGCGCATCGGGTTGGGCCCGCCGCGTTGAGCGCCGCCGCGGCCGCCACGCCCGCCGCCACCCGTCGCATCGAGTTTGACGCGCGTCTCGTCGATCTTCGACGGCCAGGCGTTGTTCGTCAGGTCGACATCGGCAGTCTCGAGGTGCGGATCAAGCACGAAGGCGACGGCCTTCTGCTCGGTCAGGACGAGCTTGGTGACTTTCTTCGCGCCCTTGCGCCAGACTTCGACCGGAATCCGCAGCTCTTCCTTGCTGCCATCCTCGAGCGTCGTCTCGATCAGCACCGGGGAAACCAGCCCGCCGACATTCTCGACTTCGATGACATAGAAACACAGCTTCGACTGCAGCAGCGTCTTGTCCTCGGGCTTGAGGCCCTCGACCAGTTTGGCGTAGGCATCGATGTCTGCGTCGGTCACATCGAGGTCGTCGTACTTGTTGTAGAAGTCGGCGAGTTCGGGGAACGAATCGATGCGCTTGGGCAACGGTGCGTTGCGCAGCTGCGAGAGCGAGACCGGCTTGTTGTCGCGCAGTTCCTTTTGCAGCTCCTTCTCGACAGCAGGATCGCGCGAGTCGAGCGTGTAGAGACGGATCTTCGACAACGAAAGATCGCACTTGTCGATGCTGAAGAACCAGCCGCGCCAGAACCAATCGAGGTCGACCGCCGAGGCGTCTTCCATGGTGCGGAAAAAGTCCGCGGGTTCGGGGCGCTTGAACATCCAGCGCTGGGCGTAGGTCCTGAACGCGAAGTCGAACAATTCGCGGCCCATCACGGTCTCGCGCAGCACGTTCAGAGCCGTGGCCGGCTTCGCGTAGCCGTTGTTGCCGAAGTTCACGACCGAGTCCGAGTTGGTCATGATCGGCACCTGGTCGCTGCTGGCCATGTAGCCGGTGATCTCGCGCGGTTCGCCGCGTGAACTGGGATAGTTGTCCTCCCACTCCTGCTCGGCGAGGTACTGCAAGAAGGTGTTCAGGCCCTCGTCCATCCAGGTCCACTGGCGCTCGTCGGTGTTGACGATCATCGGGAAGAAGTTGTGGCCGACTTCGTGGATCACGACCGAGATCAGGCTGTACTTCGTGCCCTTCGAATACGTCCCGTCCTTCTCCGGCCGCGGGCCGTTGAAGCAGATCATCGGGTATTCCATGCCGCCGACAGGTCCGTTGACCGAGATCGCCGTCGGGTAGGGATAGTCGAAGGCGTGACGCGAGTAGACATCCAGCGTGTGCACGATCGCCTGGGTCGAGTACTTGCTCCACAACGGCTCAGCTTCATTGGGATAGAAACTCATCGCGTTGATCTGGTTGCCCGCGATCTCGTGGCCGACGCAGTCCCAGATGAACTTGCGAGAAGAGGCCCAGCCGAAATCGCGCACGTTTTCCGCGGAAAAGCGCCAGGTTTTCGTTTCGCTCGAAGTCTCTTCCTCGTTCGCCTTGGCCTCCTCGGGTGTCACGATGAACATCGGTCGGTCGGCCTTGCCGGCTTTCTCGAAGCGCGAGCTTTGCTCCGCAGTGAGCACCTCGCCCGCGTTCTTCAAGACACCGCTGCCGGCCACGATGTGATCGGCGGGCACTGTGATATTGACGTTGTAGTCGCCGAACTCGAGCGTGAACTCGCCGCTGCCGAGATACTGCTTGTGCTGCCAGCCGTTGACGTCGGTGTAGGCCGCCATGCGCGGGAACCACTGCGCCAGCTCGAAGATGCAGTTCTTCTTCGTGTCCTCGAAGACCTCGTAACCCGTGCGCCCGCCGATCTCGCGCGCGTTGTTGATGCGGTAGCTCCACTCGATGCCGAAAGTGAACTTGGAGCCTGCGCTGAGCGGGGTCGGCAGGTCGATGCGCATCATCGTGCCGACGATGGTGTGCGGCAGAGGATTGCCCGCGACGTCGCTGACCTTGGCGATCTTCGCGCTGCCGTCGAAGTCCTTGCGCGACATCTGGCGGCGGATCGATTCGAGCGAAGAGCCTTCGGGCGAACTCGAGATCGAAGTCGTCACCGAATGCGAGTCCGGCGCGAAAATGTTCATGTCGAGCTGCACCCACAGGTAGGTCAACTCGTCGGGCGATGCATTCGAATAGCGGATCACTTCGCTTCCGGAAATCGTGCGCTCGTTCTCGTCGAGCTTCACGTCGATCGAGTAGTCGGCGCGCTGTTGCCAGTAGCGGCTGCCCGGCGCGCCCGAAGCCGTGCGCTGTTCGTTCGGCGTCGGCAAGGTCTCTTCGAGCTGGCGGAACTTGTCAGCCTGCGGCGCGTCATCGGGAGCGAGCGCGAATCCGAGGCCGAGCAACGCAACGTACGAAACAGCCAATGCAAGGGGGGCGCGGCGCATGGGAATCGACTCCTAGGTGGGACCAAGGTCAATTGATACCTTCGCTGCGAGCCTAACACAGCCCGCGCGCCCAAGGACCGACTTACCCAATCGCTACGCCTGCGGCGCCTTTCGGCCCGGCGTGCCGTTCAATCCTCGTACAGGGAGCCGGCCTCGAGCGAGCCGCCGATGCGCGTGCGCGCGCGCATGCTCTCGAGTTCGTCCCACAAAAGCCGGTTCTTGTAGCTTTGCTCGACCATGATCCACAGCGACTCGCTGCAGGCCTTGTAGGCCGTGATCTCGAACGCGGCCTGCGCAACTCCCTCGGCCGGTCCGTCGACCTCGCGAGTCAGGCTCGACTTGACGCTGGTAGCGGCAATGCGGCCGGGAGCAAGTTCCTTCGCCTCGATGACGCTCCAGGCCGCGGGTGCGAGCGACTGGAATTGCGGCGTTCCTTCGACGCCCACGCGCAGCGCCGAACAGAAGGCGATGTCGCGGATATCGATCGACCAGCCGTGCGTCGAGAGCTGCGCGGGGCCGTGCAAACCTGCGGCCGCCGCGAAAGGAACTGCGAAGCGATGCGGCAGACCGTCGCTTGGAACTTCGAGCGCCACGTGCGCGCCGCCGAAAGTGAACTCGACATCCGCGAGTCGAAAAGCCTCGACGTAGGCGCGCCACAGCGGCGGAATCTCCGCGTACAAGCTCCCGTCGTAGGCGAGCTTGATGCGCGCCTCGACGCTCGGCAGATGCAGTGGATGGATCGCGAGTACGTCGTCGAGGGCGCTCTTCGCCACGCCGCCCTCGCTGAACGCCAAGGCCGTCTGCGCCTGCGTGAAATGATTGCGCCAGTTGCGCGGATCGAAGGCGACCAGCCGTTCGCAGGTCGCCAAGGCCTTCTTCTTCTTGTCGATCGAGACGTAGCTCTGAGCGAGCAAAGTCAACAAACGCTCGCGTTCGCGATCGAAGCGATGCTTGACCGATTGCGCCGGGAATTTCGCGTCCAGGGCTTCCAGATAGTCGGCAGCTTCCTTGGAGTGACCCTGCGCGAGCAACTGCGCCCCGTGCTCGACGCGCGCCGGCCAGCGCGCCTCGAAGGCATCGACGACGCGTTCCGCTCCGCGAAAGACGATGCCCCAGACGAAGCCGACGCTCAGCACGATCGCCATGAACGCGATCCAGGCAACGATCAACCCGCGTTCGTGCTCGCGCACGAAGCGCCGTGTTGCATCGAGCGCGGATTCGCTCGCCATCAGACGTTGACGTTCTGCTGGCCGACCAGCAGTGCGACTTTCCCGCCGCCGGCGGCTGTGCGCAGCGCTTCGAGCAATTCACCTTCCTTGACGCCCGACTTGGTCTGAATCGAGAAGACCAGTTCCAACTTCGTGCCGCCCTGGATCGTCTCGATCGAGAGCAGCGAGTGTTCGCTCAAGAACTTGTAGAAGACCTCGGCGAACATCTTGGTGTGATCGCTGCCCTCGGGCACCTGGGCCTTGAACAGCATCTCCGACGTCGGCATCGCGCCGATCTGCAGCTTGGTCAGGAAGAAGACCATCGGGATCGCGAACAGCGTGAACGCCACGGCGATCACGAAATATCCGGTGCCGCAGGCCATGCCGACCGCCATGGTCATGAACAGGAACGCGACGTCGCGCGGATCCTTGATCGCGGTGCGGAAGCGGATGATCGAGAGTGCTCCGACCAGGCTGAAGGCGCGCGCGATGTTGCTGCCGATGATTTCCATGATCACGGCGACGGTCACCGCCATCAGGATCATCGAGTGCACGAACGAGACCGAGTACGAAAGCCCGCGGTGGGTCTGGCGGTAGACGTAGGCCAGGATCAGCGAGCAGAACAGGCTGGTGAACAGCGTCAAGAGCAACCGCGGCAGGTTGTCGATGGCCGCGCCGCCCACGGGATCTTGGAGGAATTGTTCCACGTCAGTTGTGCTTCGTTGGGGGACTGTGCTGTGCGCTGGCGTTGCGTGATGCAACTCTCATGTGAACGTTCCGCCGAAGCGCTCGTGATCGATCGCCGCGCAGTACTTCGAGTAGCGCACGACGGGCAATTCGTGGTGGGCGACGAGTTTGGTGAGCCAGATGGGCACGCGGTCGTTGTACTTGATCTCGAGCACGGAGCGCTCGGGCGACAGCACGTACTTGCCGGTCTCGAAAGGCCGGCGGATGTCGAGCGCGTGCGAATCGTACTGAACGCGCGAGTCGAGCGTGATGCGCAATTCGGCGTCGTAGTTGCCGAAGTAGGCCACGCGTCGGTAGAGCACGGCCATGGTCGGCCGCAAATCGAACGTGTGCGCCAGGAAAAGGGCCTCTTGCCCCACGGGATCGTCGACTTCGTACTCGGCTTCGACGTCGACACCGCGCTCGCCGAAGATCCGCGCCGCTTTCTCCAGATCCATCCGCACGCGCCGCTTCTGCACCGTGCGGTCGATGCGCTGCTTGATCTCGACGAACACGGCGTCGTTCGCGTAGCGGCGCAGGCGCAACTTGCGGCGGTACTTCTGCCCGTCGATTTTTTCCCAGTAGAAGTCGAGGTCCTTGGAATCCCAGTACAGCGAGTAGACCGGATAGCCGTGTTCGGGATCGGAGTGCGGATCGACGCGGCAGTAGTCCGCGAGGTCGGCCAGGAACGCCTGCGCGCGCCGGTGTTCGACCAGGTATTTCAGCTCGTAGCGATTGAACGAGCGGATGTAGTCGGCCGTCGTCGCCATGGCCACCGCGCTACGAAGCGCGCACCGCCTGCGCGGGCTCTTCGAGCTTCTGTTCCTCGTGGTACTCGAAGTCGGTGTTCACGGCCCACACGTCGTGTTTCGCGCCGTACATGTTCCAGACCACCATCATTGCCGTCAGCATCGAGTGGTCCTGGTTGTTGTACTTGTGCATTCCGTTGCGGCCCACCGGATGCAGGTTGGGGAAGCCGTCGAGGTATTCGCGCACGTGGTCGAGATGCCCGCGGTATGCCGCGTCGTAGATCGGATACGCCTTGGGCATGCGCACGACGGTTCCATCGACGACATGCTTGGGATCCGCGAGGCCGAGCCTGCCCAACTCTTCGGTGGCGAGCTTGACGAGATCCTCGTCCTTCGCCGACCACAGGCCGTCACCTTCGAAGCAGAAATACTCCATCCCCAGGCAGGTGCGGCCCTTCTCGGGCACCATCGCCTCCGACCAGTTGTTGAAATTCTGGATGCGGCCGACCTTGACGCCCGGCGTGTGGATGTAGATCCAGTTGTCGGTGAAAAGCTCTTCCTGATCGAGGATCAGTGCGACCACGAGGAAGTCGCGATAACGCAATCCGTCGCCCGCTTCCTGCACCGACATCGGCGGCCGCGGTTCGAGCGCGCGAACCAGCGAGCGGATCGGCATGGTCGAGATGAAGTGCTCGCCCTCGACGCGCACAACGCCCTCCGGCGTCTTGACACGCGCCGCGACGATGCGGCCGCCTGAGTGTTCGAGCGCTTCGACCTTGTTCTGCATGCGCACGTCGCCGCCCATGGCGACGAGTTTGTCCGTGCACATCTCCCACATTTGTCCAGGCCCGAGGCGCGGATACTGGAAGTGATCGATCAACGACTTGATCGCCGTCGAGCGCTTGTTGATCGCCGTCGCGTTCAAGATCGCCTTCGCCAAGGACAAATTCTGGATGCGCTGTGCCGCCCACTCCGCGCGAATCTCAGTGCACGGGATGCCCCAGACCTTCTCCGTGTAGGTCTTGAAGAAGATGTTGTAGAGCCGCACGCCGAAGCGATTGGAGACCCACTGTTCGAAGTTCTCTTCGACCGGGTTGGGCCAGATCTTCGCGCGCAGATAGCTCTGCAAAATCATGACCGCCTGCCACAGGCCGAGGCCCGACAGTGCGTTGCCCGCCTTCAGCGGATAGTCGAAGTACTTGCCCTGGTAGTGGATGCGCGACTGGCGCGGGACCTGGATGAATTCCTTGCCGAGGATCTCGTGCCAGAGCGCTTCGACGGGCTCGTACTTGGTGAAGAAGCGATGGCCGCCGATGTCGAAGCGATAGCCCTTGTACTGGGCCGTCTGCGAGATGCCGCCCAGCATCGTCGTGCCCTCGAGAACTGTTACGCGAGCGTCGCCCTTTTTCGCCAGCAGATAGGCCGCCGTAAGCCCCGCCGGACCTGCGCCGACGCAGACGACGCGGTCGCCGGGCCGCACCGGGTTCACGGCGCGCGGGTTCGAGGGTACGGGCGGGGACATGCGGGGAGGGGGAGGGTGTGACTTTCGACTGCCCTGCCGGGGGCCCTGTAGAGGGCCAACTCCGGAGT
>JAYUUV010000126.1:0-4196 GCA_043754695.1 Planctomycetota bacterium | reverse complement strand
ATGGTCGGCGCGTTCGGCGAAGTGCAGGTGATGGACTTCGGCATGGCCAAGGTGCTCGCGCGAGAGGCTGCTCCGCGCGCGGAGGAACCGGTCGAGATTCAGGTGCCACCGATTTCGACGATCCGCAGCGACGACCCGTCGTCGGCGTCGGTCCGCGGATCGGTGATGGGGACCTATGCCTACATGTCTCCCGAGCAAGCCAAGGGGGACATCGAGCGACTCGACGCGCGTTCGGATGTATTCGGCCTCGGAGCGATCTTGTGTGAGATCTTGACCGGCGCAGCTCCCTACCGTGGAGAGCGCGAAGCACTGAGGCTCGAGGCAACGGCAGGTGATCTGGGCGACGCAGATGCACGTCTGCTGGCCTGTGGAGCGGAGGCGGAACTTGTCGCGCTGTGCAAGAGCTGCCTCGCTCCGACGCAGACCGATCGTCCGAAGGACGCCGGCGTGTTGGCGGAGCAACTCGAAAGCTACCTCGCCTCATTACAAGAGCGGGCGCGGGCAGCGCAGATGGCGGCGGTCAGGGCCGAGGATCGAGTTCTGGCGGAACGCAAGCGCCGGCGACTCCAAGTGGCCTTGATGTTCATGCTCCTGGTGCTGATCACGGCCGGGGCCGGCGGATGGAACTATTTGAGGAGCGAGCACTCCGCGCGCGTGCTTCACACAGCCAGAGCTGTGGACCGCACGATTGCAGTGGCGCGAGATCAGCGCCCGGATCTCGCCTTGGAATCGCCCGAAAGCGCGGCCAAGTGGGCGGAGGCCATTGCGGGAGCACGTCAGGCTGTCGAGCTTGCTCGCGGACCCGACGCCGACGAAGCGACGGCGCTGCGCGCCGGACTTTTTCTTGCCGAGATGCAGCATGAAGAGCAGGCCATCGTGCAGCGGCGCGAGCAAGCGGCGAAAGATGCGCGCATGCAAGCCTTGCTCATCGATATCCAAGGCCAGGTCACGAGCACATGGCGGTGGGAGGATGCCGACCTCCGGTATGCCGCGGCCTATCGGAACCATGGACTTGAGATCGAGAGTCAGTCGGAGGTTGAAGTCGCAGACACGATCAGGCAGAGCCGGATTGCCGCCGACCTGATCCTCGGCCTGGATCAATGGGCGCAGTGCAAGGCGATGTGCAAGCCTGTGGGCGACACCGACAGGGAACGGCTCCAACGAATCCTCCAGGCCTCCGATCCGGATCCGCTGCATTTGCGGATCCGTGAAGCACGCAACACCAAGGACCGGCAGCTTGCCCTCTCGATCGCACGGGACTTGGATCGTGCACGTGTTCCGCCCTTCATTGCTTCGCAACTTGCTTGGACTCTTTGGACCGTCGGCGAACTGAAGGAAGCGGTCCAGCTCTGTCGCGATGTCGCCGTGCAGCATCCTGGGGATTTCTCGATCAATTTCCTGACTGGCATGTTGCTCTCGATGTCTCGAAGCGCTGATCTCGGCAGCAGAATTCGCTACGACTCGGCTGCGCTGGCCATCCGACCTGACAGCAGGAGCGCCGGCAACAACTTGGCCGTATCGCTGATCGAGAAGGGCGAGCGAAGCGAAGGCATCGAGATCTTGAAGCGTTTGGTCTCGATTCACCCTGCGGCGGCTGATCTGCGTGGCAATCTGGGTGGAGCCCTCGAGGAGGCCGGCCAATCGGTGGAGGCGTTGGAGAGCTTTCGCATCGCTCTCACCCTGGAGCCACTCAACCCCAGGTTCCGCGAAAACCTCGCCCGGGCGCTCAAGCGCTCAGGGCAGTTGGAGGAAGCGCGAACGGTTTATGCACAGGCACTCGAGCTCTACCCCGATGACGCAAGCCTTTGGCTCAGTTACGGCGCAATGCTGTGCGACCAACTGGACGACGCGAACGGCGCGGTAGAGGCATTCGAAAAGGTCGTCGAAATCAGCCCGAAAGATCAGAAGGGCTGGCGCAATCTCGCCGTCGCCCGCTCGAAGGCCGGTAACCTGGAAGGAGCCCTGATCGCGCTTGGCAAGCTGGCTGAGCTCGAGCCCGCTTCAGTTTGGACATACGAGGTGACGGGCGAACTGAACTTCCAGCTAGAGCGCTTCGAACCGGGGCGCGAAGCCTTCGCGGCGGCCGTGGCCATGGAACCGGAGAACGCGCGTCTGTGTTGCAAGCTGGGAGTTTCTCTCGAGCGCCTGGGTGAAATCGACCAGGCACTTGCTCTCGTCCGCAAGGCCTGCGTGCTCGACCCCAAGCTCTTCGATGCCTGGTTCAACCTGGGCAGTTTGCTCATGGAGGAGGAAAACTGGAGCGAAGCGCAGCCCGCGCTCGCGAACGCTCTCGAGCTTCGACCGCGGGATGTGGATAGTCTCTTCCAGCTGGGGCGCTGTCTCTTGAACACCGCCGACAAGCCCGGTGCAGCCGCACTCTTTCGAAAGGTCTTGGAGATTCAACCGGACCGTTCCGACGCACGCGAGGCGCTGCAAGACGCGGAGCGGAGCGGCGGCTAGATCCACTCCGGCGCCAGCTCGGACCCGATCCTGGCGCGATCTCGAAAGACTGGCGTTACGACGTCGCCGAGCGACTCCGTATGCTTGAGCTCCATGCTGCTCCGTTTCGTTCTCTTCGCGCTGGTCACGTCGTTGCCGCTCAGTGCTCGCGGCCAAACAGATCCGTCCGCGTCGACTGAGGTGGCCGCCGCCCTCAGCCGCCTCTCCGCCGCAAGCTCTGACGAACGCAATGCGGCCGAGCGTGAACTCGCGCGATTCCTCGTGTCCTCCGACGCGGCCCTGCTCGCGAACGCAGCGCGCACTGGATCCGCTGAAGTGCGCGCGCGCATTGCTTCCGCGCTGATGTCGAGCGAGCGCCACTTCGCGCTCGCCGCGGAACTCGCCGCCTCCGACGATGCGACCGTCGCGGCCACCGGCGCTGACGCACTCGCGGGTCAAGCGGCCGACTGGCTCGGCACCACGGACCAAGACCCCTTGCCGATGGCCAGCATCGAGCGCGAACTCAGCGGGATGTTCTCCGGCTTCTGGAGTCTGGACGTCCGGCGCTGCGCACTCGAAGAGACGCTCGACCGCATTGCGAGGCTGGTCGATGCGCGCCGCGCGGATCGACCAGCAGCCCCACAGCCCGCGCTCGTGCTCGACCCTGCGTACGACGCGGCACGCGCGCGGCCGCTCAAGGGATCCGAGGAAATCGCTTCGCCCGCGATCGGAAGTTTCGAGGCGCTGACCTATGCGGCCGCCGTCACCCACGGAGCCGTGTTCGACGTCTACGGTTGGAACGACGGGCGCACCTGGCTCGTCGTGCGCGATGCCGCGAGCCCGGGTGCGCGGACCGCGCAATTCGTGCTTCGGACTTGGGTACTCGCGGTGCAGCGTCCGACTTCGCCCGCGACTGCGCGTGCCGCTGCCCGCGCGCTGGCTTCGAGCGGCTGGCCGGCGGCGCTGGGATGGCTCGACACACGTTGGCGCGAGAAGCAGGATGCCGCCGCCTTCGACGGCCTGGTGCTCGCCGCCGGTCGCGGCGCGCTCGGCTCATCGCTGGCGACGAGGGCGGGCGCGGAGTTGTTGCTCCAACGGGCCGATCAGCTGCTGGCGCTTGCGGGCGAGGCGCGACCCGAGACCCGCGAATTGGCACGCGCGCTGCTGACCCTTGGCTCGATCGGCAGCGAAGCCTGGGCGCGCGGATTCGGCGCTGCTCCGCTGCGCGGAAAAATGCTGCGCTGTGCGCTGCTGGCCGGCACGCGCGCCGATGCACCCGAGCTCGTGGCCCTGCTCGAAGCGCGCTGGACGGCGAGCGATGTGTCGAGCGAAGAGCGCTGCGCCCTGCTGCGCGCGCTGGCCGCGAGCGGCGGGCCGCGCGCGAAGGCACTCGGGCCCACGGGCCTCGAGACCGCGTTCGAATGGGCCGCGACCCACGGCGATGGCGTCCGATTTCTGAGTGATCTGCGCGCGGTCGGTACAACGGAACCGGCTGCATGGCAGACCGCGCGCGGACTGGCTCCCGCATTGCAGGTCGAGCTTTGTGCCGACGCATTCGCGCGGGCTGGGGCCGGCGAAGCTCAGGACGCATTGGCCGGTGCGCGGCTATGCGCGCTGCTCGCCGGAAAGCGCGGTGAGGAACTTGCGCAGGCCCTGCTCGACCGCGAATCCCTGTGGCTGCCCAAGGCGAACATGCGCGCGGCCTTGCTCGCGGCACGCGCGAACAAAGCCGATGCGGCGAGCATTGCGCGATTGCT
>JAYUUV010000125.1:0-5135 GCA_043754695.1 Planctomycetota bacterium | reverse complement strand
CCGAAAGGGAGCGCGCCAGGCCCGCAGCGTGTTCACCCCCGAGCAGACGTACGGACAGCGGATCGACGACCAGAGCAATGCGCTGCGGACGAATCACGGGATCTGGCTTTGGGGGAAGGAATTTCCTGACACGAAAGGTATGCGCCGCTTGCGGGTCAGAGATCGACCCGCGCGGCGCAGCTACTTGATGGACGATCCGAGCCTGCAACTCAAGCCGCGCAGACTGCAGCCGAAAACGAGGAGGCATCGAAGCTCCGCTCCGGCCTCCGTGGCCCTTCCGTCAGGAAAACAACGTATGCGCCGCTCCTCCCCCCACCGTCCGTTGGCTGGTACCGAAGCACCCGTCCGGGGACTGTTCATCGATCGTTGGGGCACCTTGATCGCCTCGCAGGACGCCTGGCTTGGGCCGAAGTCCGTACCCTGGAAGTTCGTCCCCAACGCCGTCGATGCGATTTTTCGCGCTCAGCAGGCGGGCTGGCTGATCTACCTGATCGGCAACGAACACGGTGTCGCCAGCGGACAGGTCGAGGAGAGTTTTTGGCTCGAGCAGGAGCGCGATCTGCTCATGAAACTGTCGGCCCAGGGCGTGCAGGTCACACGAAATTACGCCTGCCTCGAGCACCCGGCGGGCAAGGCCGCGCATCGGCGTCCGTCGGTCTTCCTGCTGCCGGACACGGGCAGTTTCTACCACGCGATGCAGGCAGAAGGCGTCGTGCTCGAACATAGCTGGGTGATCGGAGACAGCAGCATTGAACTCGCCGCCGGCGAACGCGCGGGCATGCGCACGGCCGGAGTGCGCACGGGGCTGGCGCTGGGCGACAAACAACTCGCGGTCGATCCCCAGTTGATCGCCGACGATCTGGCCGATTTCATCGGCGCGCTGCTCGGCACTCGGGTCGCCGCTTTCTGACGCGCTGCTAATCGGCGCCCTGGGGACTCGCCCAGGGCCAGGAGAACTTCGACCACGGCGGCAGCGCGGGTTTGCGCTGCACAGGCGCGCGGACGGAATGGGCGACTTCGCTGGGGACCAGGCGGATCCAGTCGCCGGCCTGCACTTGAGTCGCGCGTATCCAGCTCGAGCCCTCCGGTGGGTGCAGGATCAGCGGCTGTCCCGCAGCGCAGCCCACGCGCCAGCCACCGGCGGGAACTCCGGCGACCCAGTAAATGCCGCGGCGCAGTTCCAATCCCGTCGCAGCGACGAGTTCCACGTTGACCGGAACGGAGCGCGCGTCGATCCGCGCTTCGCCGCGGCCGTTGATGCGCACAGACCACGTGCCGTCCAGCGACGACTCGACCTCGAGCGGCCCCTTCAGCTCGATACCGGCCCCGGCAATCGACAGCCGCGCGCGCGAGTTCCAGTCGAGACTGAGCGTCGTCCGCGGGCGAGACTGGGGCAGTTCGCTGCCGCGCGTGAGCGAGAGCCAGCTCTCCGTGGCGAGCACACGCACGCGGCCCTCGAGCACGTCGAGGCGCGCTGCGGGCGCAGGATCACCGGCGGTCCAGAGCGCGAGCGCGAGGAAGCACAGCATGCCGCTGGTTTCGACCGCGGACAGGGGCCAATCTTGAGCGCAGCCTCGGCTAAGCGCCGTGGGCCAGCACCTGGCGCAGGAAACCGGCCCGCAATCGGTCGCGCTCGGTCGAATCCAGCAAGGCCGCGGCGCCGTCCTTGGACTGCAGCGCCTGGACGTGACCGCGTTGGATCTGGACGCGCACGCGGTTGAGCGTCTCGAGCGTCGCGGCATTCCAGAGGCCCAGGTACAGCCCCAGGCGCAGGTTCGTCAGGTGCGCCAGTGCATCGGCCGTGTTCATCGCGCGTGCCGTGCGCAGCATGCCATAGGAGCGGCCCACGCGATCGACGAGGCCGGCGCGATTCTCCTCCAGCAGCGCGCTGCGCACCGAGCGCTCGAAACGCACGATCGCCGGAACGATCTCCTCGATCTCGGAGACCAGCTGCTCTTCCGTGCGCCCGAGCGTGACCTGATTCGAAACCTGGTAGTAGTCGCCGAACGCGCGCGAACCTTCGCCGTAGAGGCCGCGCACGGCGAGCCCCGTGCGCTGTGCGGCCGTGAACACCTTGTCGCGTTCACTGGTGACCAGCGAGAGTGCCGGCAGGTGCAGCATGACCGACGCGCGCAGTCCCGTTCCGACGTTGGTCGGGCAGCAGGTCAAGTAGCCGTACTGAGCATGCTGCGCGTAGGAGAGCCGACTCTCGAGCTTCTGGTCGACCGTGCGCGCGAGGCGGAAGGCCGCGGCCACCGAGAATCCAGGCGAGAGGGCCTGGATGCGAAGATGGTCCTCTTCGTTGACCATGATCGAGACGTTTTCCTGGCCCGTGAAGGCGACCGCGCGGCCGGGCTGGGCCGGTCGCTCTTCGGCGTTCGGGGCCAGGTCGCGGCTGACCAAGTGGCGTTCGCGCAGCAAAAGGCGCAGCAACGGCGAAGCCTGCTGGATCTCGACCCAGTGGATCTCGTCGCCGAGGTCGAGGGCGCCGAGCACAGGCTCGAGCGTGTTCGAAAGTTCGACCGCGCGCTCCGGCGTCAGGCGCGAGACGAAAGGAAAGCCATCGACGTTGCGGGCCAGTCGCACGCGGCTGGTCACTACGACATCGCCTTCAGGTCCGGACTCGCACAGCCAACGCCCGAGGCGGTCGGCGAAGCGATTCGGGTCGATTGCGGGGTGGTTCAAGCGGATTTCGCCGGTCACTCGCCCGAGCTTGACTGGGGGCAGCCGATCGCAACGGGTTTTAGCACGTGGACGGCGCGCTCGGAAGTGCTCGATTCCAGGCAACGAAGCCGCGCGTCGTGATCCGCGGGCTCTGTCCCGGCCCTTGACACAGATGCGCGCCAGCGTGTCGGCTGGTGCCCTATGACGCCGGTCGAACCTTCCAACGGCCTGTGGCGGACCCAATTCATGTTTCCGTCCAGCACGCTCTGAGCATGTTTTTTTTCGCGCTCATGCTGCATGGCCTGGTGCCTCAGGAGCCGCAGCCCAAGTCACTGGGCTGGGACGACTTCCCGGTCTTCGTCTGGCGCCAGGATCGCGACAAGGAAGCGCTTTCGGAACGCTTCCGACTGGCCTTCGGCGCGACCAATCTTGGACGCGGCGAGGATTCGAGCGCACTCGACAAGCAAGCCGTCGCGTTCTATGTCGACAACGCCGCGGGCCGCAACGATCTGCACCTCGACCGCGACCAGAACTACGAGCAACGCTTCGAGCAGTGGTACCGGACGCGCGACGAGAGCCTGCTCGTGCGCCAACCCTGCCTCAACGATCCCAGCGTGATCGAACGACTGCGCGCGACGCTCGAGCGCACGCTCAAAGTGCATGCGTCGAACCTGGGGCTGGGTCTTTCGCTCGGCGACGAAGTCTCGTTCACGCCCTACGGAAGTCCCGAAGACACCTGCCTGTGCGCGCACTGCAAATCGGCCTGGCGCGAGTGGCTATCGGCCCAGGGCGGCGACGAAGAATCCAGACTCGCGCCCGATTTCGAGCTGGCCCGCGCGTCGACCGACGCGGCGCGGCTTGCGCTGGAAGCGGGTGAGTCTGGGCCGATCCATGCCTGGCTGCTGCGGCGCGCGTTCACGCAGGCGCTGATGCAGAAGCGGCTGGTCGAACTTGCGCAACAGGCGCGGCGCGCGCGGCCCGAGGCGAAACTCGGCCTCTTGGGCCTGGTCGGCCGCACGGCCTTCGGCGGTGTCGCAATCGACGGCCTGCTGGCGCAACTTGATTTCGCTGAGTGTTATCGCGTCAGCGACGCACGCGAGCTGCTCTTCACACTGCGCGGCGCCGAGCAGCGTGTCGTCCAGACGATCTTCTTCGACGACAGCTGCGCTGCCGCTGCGCCGTGGTTCGCCTGGGAATCGTGGATGCGCGGCGCGGACGGCCTGGTGGTCTGGAGCGACCGCGAATTGAAGCAGCACGCGGAATACGCGGACTTGCTCGAGCGCTGCGTGGGGCGGATCCGCGGCGTGGAAAAGCGCGCGCCCGGCTTTGCTCCGAGTCCGCGCGGCGTCGCGATCGTCAATGACGAGAATTCGATCGCCTTCGGCTGGCTGGTCGATGCTGCGCTCGACGGACCGACCTGGCCGCGGCGGCTGCAGGGCTGGCAAGAAGAACACGGCAGCCGCGAGAAGAGTTTGCGCGCCTGGTTGCGCCTGTGCGAGGACTGCGGGGCGATGCCGGGCGCGCTTGCGCTGTCTGGAGTCGAAGCCTCGTCGGTCCAGCGCTTTCCGCTGCTCATCCTCAATCACCTGCGCGTGTTGGACGATTCCGCAATGGCCCGACTGCGCGCCTTCCTGGCCGCCGGGGGCACGCTGCTCGTGCGCGGAAAACTGGGCCGCATCGATGCGTGCGGGCGAGCAGCGTCGAAAGCGCGGCTCGAGACTCTGCGCGAAGCGTATCCGAAGTCGATTTTCGAGTTCGGAGCCGAACTCGATGCCTACCCTGAAGAACGCCTCGGCGGCGGTGCCGCGCTGCGCGAGCGCCTGACGCGCATTCTCGGCTCGCACGAAAACGCGCTCGCGCCCTGGCGCATGCAGAGCGAGGGCGCGCCATTGCCCTGGCTGTTGACCTGGTCCTTGGAATCGAGCGAAAGCACGCTTTGCGCGGCGCTGCCCAATCTCGTCGAAGGCGGCGAGCGCGAAGGGCTGATCGAATCGCCGGGCAAACCGGCCCGGCAGCGCCTGCGCGCGCTGCAGGTCAAGGTCCAGACGGCGCCGGGCTTCGAACTCGAGTGGTTGCAACCGCCCGAGGCCAGCGGCCGTGGCTGCGAACTCCCCGCGGGCGAGGCGGCGGTCTTCAGACTGCGCAAGGCAGAGAAGAAATAGGCCGCGCGCTCAGAACGGCGGCTTCTTGATCGAAAATGCACGCTTGAGGTTTTTCGCGCGGCTGCGCAAGAGAGCGCGAAGTTCGGCGATCTCCTGTTCGCGCGCGGCAAGCGTGCGGCCGAGTCCCAAGGCTGCCTGATTGGCTGCGATCAGTTCCTGCTGGATCTCCCTCGCCGCGCTCTGCGTGCGCGACAGTTCAGCGTGCACTTCGCCGAGTGCGCTCTGGTGTCGGCCCAATTCGCCCTGCAGTTCCGCCTGCAGCTTGCGATGCTCGGAGATTTCGCCGAGCAGTTGCTGGTGGGCTTCGAC
>JAYUUV010000124.1:0-12594 GCA_043754695.1 Planctomycetota bacterium | reverse complement strand
GGACAACGCGCTCGAATTCGGCCAGCAGACCGCCCCCGATCGCGTGGACTCCGACGGCGACGGGTGGAACGACGCGGAGGAATTGGCGCGCGGTAGCCTGGCGACTGCGCCTAGCTCACAACCCACGCTGAATACATCCTCCGTCGGTGCCCGTTCGTATATGCGAAACGGACAATTGCACACGGCTTTTGCCGTGTATTTGCGCGATGGATCCCTGGCCAACGCGAGGCTCGACATCGGGATCTACGCCAACAGCAGAATGATTCCGCTTGCGCCCGCGAGCTACAGCCCGCGCATGAGTGTGCTCACCGTTCCCACGCACACCGCCGGCGCGCTCGTGACGATCATCGATGTCGTACTGCCCAAAGCGCCGTTGATCCTGAACGGCAAGATGTCCATCTATGGGACGCTGAAGATTGGCAACGAGTTCGTCTCCGCGACCTCCATCAATCTTGTGATGCGCGATGGCACGCCCAGCGAGTTGGTCCAGCCCAGCCAGATCGCGCCCAATGCCGAACAGCAACTCGGTCCGGGCTTGCTCTACCGACCCCTCGGAGGCACGCAGGTTCCGATTCAGTGGTCCTCGGGTGAGATCTGCTTCCAGCACCTGCAACCCGTCGGATCCCATGGCGCCGTGGTCACCCAAGAAGTTACCGCGGCCACTTGTATCACTGGGTGGGACGGGTACTGCGACGGGGCTTCCTGTTCCAGCTCGGTGGGAACGACCGTCGATCTGGTCGATCCGGGTGCGCTGATCGGCGGCTGAGCCGGGCTTGGGCGCCCTGTGGCGCCCGTCCCGTTGGCGACGGCCTTTGTGGCCGGGTAGGGGAAGTTCGTCCCCAATTGAAGGCGTTTTGGTTCCCGGCTGGACGCGTAGTCGCCCGCCTGTCAGTTTCGTCCGACGCCGATATGTTTCTCCATCTGGACGTCTAGGCGGCAAGCGCTCGGCATGGCACGCTTCCCAGGTAAGAACTCCTGTCATAGCGGAACCACTACCCAGTTCCCTGCGTCCAAGGGAAACCTGGGCCTAGCCTTCGCGGTTCCGGTGCACCCACGCCATGACCCCCGACCCCGACGCACAACTAGTTCAGGCCTGCCAGGCGGCCATGGCCACGGCTGGGCAGCCCGGCCTCGAGGGGCCCTTCCGGGCTCTGTACGAGCTCTATAAGGACCGCGTCTACAACGTGTGTTTCCGCATCTCGGGTAACGCGACCGACGCCCTCGACGCGAGCCAAGAGACCTTCGGGATCCTCTTCCGCAAGCTGCCGGATTTCCGCTTTCAGTCGAAGTTCTCGAGCTGGGTGTACCGCATCGCAGTGAACGCCAGCATCGACCTGAAGCGGCGTTCGCGGCGCCTGACATCCCTCGAAGTTATCGGTCCGGACCCGTCGCGGCCGCGTGGCGACAGTCTCAGCAGCGCGCGCGACATTCGCGACGAGCGCACCGAACTTCCGGTGCAGGCGATGACCCGGCAGGAACTCGAGCATCAGATCCAGGGCGCGATCGACCGACTTTCCCCGAAGCTGCGCGCGATCACCGTGCTGCGTTACATCGAGGCGCTTTCCTACGAAGAGATCGCTGAGGCGCTACAGGTTTCGCTTGGCACGGTGAAGTCGCGCCTTGCACGGGCACACGACTCGCTCGATCGCGAGTTGACGCCGATTCTGGATCGCTACCACGTCGGCGAAGGCGAATGGAGGGCTCAATGACCCCCGGCCAACCTATTCGCCCCGAGTGCCAGGTGGCGCGCGAGATGCTGATCGAGCGCATCGGCAGCGCTGGGAACCTGCTTGCAGCGCCGCTGGAATTCCATTGTTCGGCGTGCCATGCCTGGTTCGATCGATCGCTCGCCCAGGCCCGCGCATTGAACGCGCTGCCGCGTCGCATCGCGGAACTCAACTCGCTCGACGGCCTGGTCGTCGCCGAATTGAACGCCGGTTGTCGCCAGGAGCGCGCGGCGGCGGCGTTGACCTCGCTGGAGCGAGTCGGCGCTCCTCGCGAACTCGACAAGCTGGTCAGCGAGTCCCTGGGTCGCGCGGTCCGCGTAGCCCCTCGCGAACTCGATCAGCGCGTGGCCAACGAACTCAGCGCCGGTGCGGGCCTGCGCGCCGAACGTCAGGTCAGCGCCCTCGCAAGGCTTGCGGCCCCCGCTGAGCTCGATGCGCTGGTTGGCCGAGCGCTGAGCCAATCTGCTCGCACGGACGGCCTGCCTCTGCGCCGTTGGATCGCGATCGCGGCGACCCTTTTCGTCGTGGTCGGCGCGGCCTCGCTCGTTCGTCAGGCGGGTCTGGGCGAGCCCAGGCCCTACGAATTGCGCGTTGTGCACACCGAGTCGACCGCGAGTCTGGATCCCTTCTCCCGCAGTTTGCTCTCGGGGGTCACAGGCGGTGCGATCGGACTCGCCCAGAAGCCCGCCCCCCGACAAGGGGATAACGGGGAGGCGCGATGAAGTTCGCCTGCTCCACGCTGCTGGTTTTCGCGGCGCTCCTCGCGGCCTGCCACCGAGTCGACGTACCGGCGAGCAGCCCGTCGGGCTCCCAGGGACTCGAGGGCGAGAATGCGACCCAGTTCGGAGCTCCGCCGAGCACTCAATCCCTGTTCCAGCGCATCGCGAATTCCCGCCGGGTCACGACTTTCCAGGGCGTGCGGCGCGTGGAGCTGTTCGTCGACGAGGGCACGGTCCAGGACCACAGCGTCTTGCGCGAGCGAGTCTCCGCCGACGGCAATGGAGCCTTCGGGATCGAGTCGCTGCAGGTCCTCGAGCCGCCGATGTCCAACACGGAGCACGCGCTCTTCATCGCGCTGCAGTCGCTGCGCCAGGGCATGAATTGGCGTTATCGCGACTTCTCGATCCACGACGTCGGGCTCTTCTTGCAGAACTACCGGGCGACCGACACGGGAGCCACGGGCCTTGTCGTCGCCGGTCGCTCTGTGATCGAACTTGAGGTCGAGCGCATCGACCAGTCGGGCTCCATCTACACACTGCTGGTGGATCCGCTCACGGGTCTTGTCCTCAAGGCCCACGAGGAGTCGCAGGAGCACGTACTGATCAGCGAAATGTGCTACGAGTCGCTCGAGCTGGCTCCGGACCTTGCCGGCGTCGTCTGGCACCAAAAGCTGAACGACGAACAGTCGCTACCGACGATCGGCCCGCTCACCGCCATGGTGGGCTTCGAGCCGCTGGTCGCACGCGCACTCCCGGTCGGTTTCCAGCTCCAGGAGCGCACGAGCGTGATCGACCCCCTGGACCACAGCAAGTGGGTCAAGGCCACCTTCACCGACGGCGTCGAAAACCTGTTCTTCCTGCACGGTGGCCCGATCGTCGCCGACAACGGCATCCGCTCCGGTGTGCCCGAGATCGAGGCCGACCTGGTCGAGGTGACCGTGGCCTCCCCCTGGACGATCGCCCGGGGCAACCTGCGGACGCAGCGCGTGATCGCCATGGGCAAGGTCAGCGAGGACGATCTGCTGCACTTGCTGCGTTCGGCGCTGGAGTGATCCGGGTCGCCGGGAAGCGCCGAAAACCGGCGCTTTTTCGTGTTGCAGCACGACCGTCGGTTGCGGGGTAGGCTTTCCGCGAGGTGTCATGGAGCGCGATGCTTCAGCACCCCACCAGGAACCCCACCATGACCCCCGATTCCGACGGCAAGCCCTTTTCCGAGTCGTACCTGAACTCGCCCGAGTACCGCGAGCGGCTGATGCGCAAGCTCAACACGCTGATCGCGGTCTTGGAAGTTGCCGCAGCCAAGGTACGCCGCTCGATGGACACCCCCGCGGGAGACGTCGGCAAGCTCGGCCGCATCCGCAAGAACCTCCAGGACACTCTGGACGTCTGCGTGCGGGCGCGCACTGCGCTCGAGAACCGCGGCAAGATTTCGGGCGCCCTGGCCGACAGCCTGTCCAAGGTCAGCCCGGAGCTCGCCCAATCGGCCCGCGCGCTGCATGAGGCGGGCGCTCTGAACGAGCCCAAGCGGGCCCCTAGGTCCAAGGACTGGTCCTCGCCCGCCGAAGCCGCCCGCCTGGCGAAGCAGTCGCGCATCCAGCCCGAGGAAGTCTGGACCTGCGACATCGAACTGCTGAGCCGCCAACTGCAGTTCTAGGCGGATCGTCCACGCAGTCCGGGCCCTCGATCGACCGTTCGGGACGCCTCCGCACGCCGCTGTCCGCGCGGAGTCTGGAATTGCTGATCAGGGGCTTCTGCTCCGTAAGCGATTCGTCGGTCCCGCGCTATTCTCGCGGGCGATGTTCCACCACCTGCGACGCTCGTTCCTTTGGATCGCCCTGTTTGGTTCCCTCGCGCTGCCGGCCGTGTCGCAGGCGCCTGTGCGCGTCTTCTTGCGCGGCGGGCCGAAGACTCACGGCCCCGGTGAGCACGACCATCCGGCCTTCGTGGCCGATTGGACGCCGCTTTTGAAGCAACGCGGCGCGACGGTCGAGGGCGCGCTCGAGTTCCCAACGGCGGAGCAGCTCGTGCGCACCGATGTCCTGGTCCTGTACGCCGCGGAAGGCGGCTCGATCCACGGCGCGGATCGCGAGCACCTGCAAGCGTTCCTCGCGCGCGGCGGCGGCATCGTTGCGATCCACGACTCGGTCTGCGGCGACGATCCGCAGTGGTTCAAGACCGTGATCGGCGGCGCCTGGGAGCACGGTCACGCCAAGTGGGCCACCGGCACCACCGATATGTACGTGCGCGACTTCGATCACCCGATCACGAAGGGCATCGCGAACTGGCGCTTCGAGGACGAGCTCTACACCGAGCTGCACATGATGCCGGAAGCGCACGTCTTGATGGCCGGCTTCCAGGACGTCTTCAACATCACGCCGCAGATGTGGACGTACGAGAAGGACAACTACCGCGCGTTCGTAGCGATCCAAGGGCACTACAAGAAGTCGTTCGAGCACGACGCCTGGCGCGCGACGCTTCTGCGCGGGATCGCCTGGGCCGCGAAACGCGACGCGGATCTATGGACAACGCCCGAAGAGCGCGCCGCGCTCGCCTATCCGACCGGCGGCCCGCTGCGGCCGGACGTGGCGGCGAAAAGTCTGGTCCTGCACGAAGGCTTTCAAGCGACGCTCGCCGCCGCGGAACCATTGATCGTCAAGCCGATCTCGATCGACTGGGATGCGAACGGCCGCATGTGGGTCGCCGAGACGCCCGGTTATCCGTACAAGCAGGAGTTCAGCAAGGTCCCGTCGCACGACACGATCAGCTGGCTCGAGGACACGAACTCTGACGGCGTGATGGACAGGAAAACCGTCTTCGCCGACGGGCTCGATCTGGTGACGAGTTTCGTCTTCTACGAAGACGGCGTGATCGCGCTCGCCGCGCCGAACATCTATCGCCTGCGCGACACCGACGGCGACGGCGTCTGCGACTTGCGCGAGATCGTGTTCACGGGCTTCGGCTACGGCGATACGCACGCGGTCATGTCGAACGCGGTTTGGGGCCTCGACGGCTGGATCTACGCGACGCAGGGATATTCGGGCGGCGGTTCGACCGACGTGCGCAACGTCAGGCCTTGGGGCGAAAAACATTTCGGTCGCATCGGCAACGGGATTTTCCGCTTCAAGCCTGACGGCAGCGCGATCGAAGTCGTCTCGTCGTATGGATCCAACACGTGGGGCCTCGACTTCACGCCGGACGGCGAACTTTTCTTCTCGATGGCGAACGGCGCGCACCTGCGCCACGTCGTCGTGCCTGAGAAGGCACTGGCAAAAGCGCGTCTGCCCGGCACGGAATCCTGGAGCGACGTGCCCGACCACGATCGCGTCTTTCCGCTCGTCGTGCATAACGAAGAGGCCTATCGCCAGATCGATTTTGTTGGCGGCTTCACCGCGGCATCGGGTTGCACGGTCTACAACGGCGGCGCGTGGCCGGCGGCGTTCAACGGTCGCGTGTATGTCGCCGAGCCGACGGTCAATCTCGTGCACGAGGATGTGCTCACGCCGAAGGGCGTGACATTCACGGCGACGAAGAGCGAGGAGAGGGAGTTCATCGCCAGCGCCGATCTGTGGTTCAGGCCCGTGCATATGCGCGTCGGTCCGGATGGCGCGATGTACGTGCTCGATTTCTACAACCAGGCCGTCGTGCACAACGACACGCGCGGTCCGCAACATGGACCGACGAACGCGGCGGTGAGGCCGGACCGCGATCATTCGCACGGACGGATTTGGCGCGTGCAGCACAAGTCGGCCGTGAGTGTTGCGAGCAAGCCGCTCGCGCCGCTCGATGGTCCCGGGTGGGTCGAATCACTCGCCTCGCCGAACGGCTGGACGCGCGGAACGGCGCTGCGATTGATTTGCGAGAGCAAGGAGAAGGGGACGCAACGGGTCTTGATCCAGCTGGCGCAGTCAGAGGCAAATCCCGCGCCGCGCATCGCGGCGCTCTGGGCCCTGGCGCGCCGCGGAAGGATCACGGCTGAGCTGGTCGAGCGCGGGCTCCAGGACAAGGACACCGCAGTTGCCAGGAACGCCGCAATGATTGCAGGCGAATTTTCGCTGACGACGGCGGTCGCCAAGTCCTTGGCGAATCGGATCGCGGATCCGGATCAACGCCTTCGAGCCCAGGTTTTGCAGGGGCTTGCCCGTTCCGAGTTCGACATACGCTCGACTCCCGCAGCCGCGTTTCAGTATGCGGGGACTGACGATCGCCGGACGCGTTCCTTGCTGCTCGCTGTTTGCTCGACCGATCCGCTGGCGATGCTGGCTGCACTGTCGAGCTTGAAAGGCAACGATGGATCCGATCCGTGGTCCGAGCTCAGGCTTGATCTCACCGATGTGATCGCCAGGAGCAACGATCCGGAACAGGCGGCGGGGCTGGTGCGTTTAATCGCCGGCTCCGCGGAGCCGGGAGTTGCGAATGCTGTCCTCGATCGCCTGTGGCGAGGTCGCAAGGGCGATTCACTGCCGCAATCGACTCCGGAACTTCGTGCCGCGCTGAGGAAGCTGATCGCCTCGGATGATTTCGAGCTCGCAAGCCTGGCGCTGAAATTCGCATCTCGCTGGGACACCCACGGCGACCTGGTGGACGAAATCAGCGCTTTGGGCAATCGCCTCGAGCACGAAGCGGGCGACTCGGCGGCGGACATGAATCGGCGCATGACTTGCCTGCGATCGCTCTTCGGGATCGCCGAGCGGCGCCCGCGCGCGATCGTGATCGCGGACGCGCTGCTCGTGCTCGAGACCGATCCTAAAGTCCAACTCGTCGTGATCGACGAACTCGGTCGCAGCGGCGATGACGCAGCGGCGGCGGTGCTCGCGCGGCGCTACAAGTCGATGTCGGCTCAAGGTCGCGAGCAGGCGTTCCTTACGATCGTACGGCGCGCGAAATGGGTCGAGCCGTTGCTCGTCGAAATCGAAGCGGGTCGGATCGCGCCGAACGATCTTGGGCCGTTGCGGCTTTCGCAATTGAAAAATCATGCCGACGAAAACGTCGCGAAACGCGCGCGCGCAGTGCTCGAGAAGATCCAGGGGCCGCAGAATCAGAAGACCAGCGAGCTGATCGCGAAGATCCTGCCGATCGTCGAATCCCCCGGCGACGCCGCGCACGGCAAGGCGCTTTTCACGCAGAATTGCGCGACGTGCCACACCTACAAGGGCGAAGGCGCCAAGGTCGGTCCCGACTTGACCGGCATGGGAGCCCACGGCGTGCGCGCGCTCTTGCCCGTGATCCTCGATCCGAACGCCGCGGTCGAAGCGGCGTACCTCGAATACGTTTGCACGACGACCGACGATCGGCTCGTCAGCGGCGTGATCGTGCGCGACACACCGCAGAGCGTCGTGCTGCGCGCGGCGACCGGCGACACGGAGATTCCGCGCGACGAAATCGTTTCACTCAAATCGACCGGACGATCGCCGATGCCGGTCGGCCTCGAATCGATAGGGCCTGAAGGATTGCGCGACGTGCTCGCGTATTTGACGAGCGAATACTCCGGCTTCCGCGTGCTCGATCTGCGCGAGCTTGCGAACATGTCATCGATCAAGGGCATGTACGATCCCGACAAGGCGCCCGATCGCATGGACCTCACGCACTACGGTGTCTTCGAAGTCGAAGGCGTGCCGTTCGAGGTCCGCGATCCGGAGAAGGTCGACGGTGGACGCAACGTCATCTGCCTGCGCGGAGGCATGAACAAGGACTGGTACTCGTGCACCGGCCTGCCGAAGAAAGTCGAAGTTCCCGTCGGTTTCGCTCTCGAGCGCATGCACGTGCTCGGCGGCATCGCGGCCTGGGGCTTCCCATGTCGCGACGACAAACTGCCCTGCGCGAAGTGGACCTGGGTCTACGACGACGGCACGCGCGAAGAAGTCGTGTTGCAGGATGGCGTCGTTTTCGCGGATTGGATCGGCCGCCGCGATGTTCCCGGATCGAAGTATGTGGAGGATCTGGTCAAGCCCGACGGCTTTGGCCAGCTGCGGACTTTCGATCTCGCGCCGAAGGAACACAAGGTCGTCGCGAAGATCGAACTGGAGAGCTACGACAATCACATGTCGCCGACTTTTGTCGGCTTGACGGCAGAGCTCAAGGGCGCGGTCCGTAAGATCGCGGAGGTCAAAGTGGATCCAATCGATGTGTTGGTCGTCGGTGGGGGATCGAGCCACGATTTCGAGCAGTTTTTCAACAAGTCGGACATGGCGACGATCGGAGCAGCGAAGCTCGGCACGGCGCGCTACACCGAGGGCACGGGCGATGTGCTCGCGCAACTTTCGAAGCTCAAGGTGCTGTGCCTGACGAACAATCAACCGCTCGCCGGCGACGCGCTGCGCAAGGCGCTGGACAAGTTCTACGACGACGGCGGCGGGCTCGTGCTCGTGCATCCGGCGACCTGGTTCAACTGGAACGATTGGCCCGAGTACAACGCGCGCTGGGTCGGCGGGGGAGCGCGCAGTCACGAAAAATACGCCGAGTTCGAAGTGCGCGTCGTCGATGCGGCCCATGCGCTCGCCAAGGGCGTTCCGGCAACTTTCAAAGTGAAGGACGAACTGTATGAGACGACGCTCGATCCGAGCGCGAAGACACATGTCATCGCTGTCGGCAAATCGTTGTCGAGCGGCAAGGAGTATCCCGTGCTGTGGACGGTCGATCGCGCGCGCGGCCGGACCGCGTGCCTCACGCTCGGCCACGACGCTGCGGCGCACGACGGCGCGCCCTACAAGTCGATGTACACGAACGCGCTGCGCTGGGCGCTCGGCAATTAGCATGTGCACCGAGCGCTGTCTTCGTTTCATTTCGGGCGCCGAAGTCGTGCGCGAGGAAGCGCCGTGGGGACCGCACGAGTGGTTTTCACGGCCGGGTCTGACTTCGGCGACGAACCTGCAACTCGTGCGCGTGACCATGCCGCCTGGCAAGGCGCATGAATTTCACCGCCATCCCTGCTTCGAGGAGTTGCTCTACTACCTCGAGGGCGAAGCGGAACAGTGGGTCGGCCAGGAGAAACGCATCATGCGGCCCGGCGAAGTCGTGCACGTTCCGCGCAACGAAGTGCACGGCACGTACAACTCGTCGAACAAGCCGATCAAGTTCCTGGCCGTGCTTTCCGAAGCGCGCTTCGACGGCCCGGCGGTGATCGACATGAGCGGCGAAGAGCCGTGGAAGTCGCTGCGCTTGGGGCCGCGCTGAGAGTCGCCGTGCACAAACGCTTTCGATTTTTCGAACAGCCCGAGCGCCTCGACGGCCGCGGCGCGCGCGTCTACTTGCGTCCGCCCAAGCCCGAGGACCGCCGCGAATTCATCGCGCTGCGCAAGGCGAGCCGAAGATTCCACGCGCCCTTCGAACTGCGCACCAGCGACGGCAAGCCGATGACGCTCGCGCGATTGTTTCGCATGTTCCTGGATCAAGGTCCCGGCACTTCGCGCGAGCGCTGGCTGATCTGCGCCAAGAGCGATGACGCGATCCTCGGCGGAATCACGATCGGCGCGATTCGCGGCGAGCCGTTCCAGGCCGCCGTGCTCGGCTACTGGATCGGCGCGGCCTTCGCGCGGCAGGGATTCATGGGCGAAGCGCTCGAGCTTGCGATTCGGCGCGCGTTCGGCGGACTCAAATTGCGCCGGCTGGAAGCCGACGTGTTGCCCGAAAACCTGGCGTCGAAGCGCCTCTTGCGCCGTTCCGGATTCACGAAAGAAGGCCTCGCGCGCGAATTCGCGCACGTCAGCGGCGCCTGGCGCGATCACGAGCGCTGGGCACTGCTCGCGCGCGACCTGCGCAAGTCTCAGCGTCCCCAGTCGCGCAGGTAGCGAAAATCCTGGTTGACCGTGCGGTGCGAAAGCTTCGCGATGATCGGCGGCACGCGCTTGAACTGCGTGCCCGAGATGCGCGCGACGATCTTGCGCACGAAATCGAGCTCGAAACCGTGCTGCACGAGGTCTTCCTCGCTGTAGCGCTCGTCGACCATCAGATAGAGCAGGCGATCGACGGCTTCGTACGTGAAACCAAGTTCGGCTTCGTCGGTCTGGCCGGCGAAAAGATCCGCCGAGGGCGGTTTCGTCAAGAGAATCTCAGGCAGCGCGAGGTGGCGCGCCAGTTGATAGATCTGATTCTTGTACAGGTCGCCGATCGGATTGAGCGCGCTCGCGCTGTCGCCAAATTGCGTCGTGTAACCGAGCAACAACTCGGTCTTGTTGCTCGTGCCGACCACCAGCGCGCGCTCGGCGGCAGCGCGATCGTAGAGCACGATCATGCGGCAGCGCGCGAGCACGTTCCCGCGTCGCAGGCGATCCATTTTCGGATCGAGCGCGATGTAGCTGTCGGCCATCGCGCTGATGTCGACTTTCGTGTGCGGCATGCCGAGCGTCTCGCACAAGAGCCGTCCGTCCGCCTCGCTCTCTGGATTCGATTCGCGATAGGGCAGCAAGACGCCGAAGACATTTTTCGCACCCAGCGCGCGCACGGCGAGCGCGGCGACGACCGCGGAATCGATGCCGCCGGAAACGCCGAGCACGAGCTTCGAAAAACCCGCGCTGGAAACTTCCTCGTGCAGGAAATGCACCAGCAGACGCTCGACCAGCGCCGTGTCGATGGCGAGATTCTTTTCCGCGCGGTCCATCAGCCTTGCGTGCGTTGGCGGGCGAGGCTCTGCTCGAGCAGCCACGGCTTGGCGTCGCGCCGCAGCGGCGTCATCAAGCGCGCGCGCTCCATTTCGCGCGAGCCCAATTGCACTTCGAGCCGACCCGTGTCGAGTCCTTCGAGCGCCGCGTGCGTGCGGCCGAAGGGATCGATCACGCGCGAGCCGCCGGAAAAGAAGATGCCGTCTTCCCAGCCCACGCGGTTGGTCCACACGACCCAGGTCTGCGTGGTCAGCGCCTGCGCGGCGAGCAGGGTTTCCCAGATGCGCTGCGAACTCAGCTCACCGTCGTGGGCCCCGACGCCGCGGCCGGGCGCGCATGAATGCACGAGCAGCGCATCGACGTCGGCGAGGAAATAAGGATAAGCGCTCGAGACGTGCCAGAGGTCCTCGCAGATCAAGATCCCGAAACTGCCGAGCTTAGAAGTGAAGGCCACGAAGCGATCGCCGGCGGCGAATTCACGTTGTTCGTCGAACATCCCGTAGGTGACGAGGTGCACTTTTCTGTGCACGTGCAGCAGCGCGCCGTCCTCGAAGAAGCCGATCGAGTTGTACAGGCGGCCCTCAGGCGAGCGCTCGACGAAACCCGCGGCGATCGAGACGTCGCGCGATTGATCCGCCAGCCTTGCGATCATCGGCGAGTCGAGCCGCAGCGCGATCTCCGAGGTCTGATCCTTGAGGAAGTAACCCGAAAGCGAGAGCTCGGGAAACAGTACAAGCCTCGATCCGGCGCGCTTCGCGGCCTCGATCTCGGCTACGTGCAGTTCGAAATTCTTCTCGAGATTCCCGAGGGTCGGGTTGATCTGAGCCAAGGTCACACGGCAGTCCATGACCGCACAGTGTAGTCCAAGGAATGCTCGGCTGCATTCGCCGCCGCTTTCCATGTCGGGACGGGCCCTTTCATGGTATGCGTGAGGCTGTGGGCATGAGCGGATGATCAAACTTTTGAAGTGGATCGGCTGTTGCACGGCGCTGGGCACGCTCGCTTCGTGCGTCAGCGGAAACCTCTATTCGTGGGCGGCCGAAAGCGCGCCGCGCAGCGAAGTGCTCGGCTTCGTCGATCGCGGAGGTGACGGTGACAGCTTGCTGGTTCGCCTGCACGGCGAGCGGGGCATGGCCGATGGCGTCTACGAATGGCCCGTGGCCATGCCACTCGAGGAACACGCCGGCGCCGCGCAGGCGACGCCAGTGCGATTCGAACTTGCGCGGGAAAAAGCGTTCTTGGAATCCATGCGTGAATCCGATCGCGTCATCCAACTCGAAGAGTCCGAGCCCGGCGTCAGCTCGAGTTGGCTACGACTCGACGCGTTCGATGCGGTGAACGGCGCGTTGCACCGGATCGAAATCGAGGACCGCCGCTACTACCTGAACGGGAAAGGGCAAGTCGAACCGGCCGCTGTCCAACGCCGTTTCACGCTGGTCGAGGTGCACGAGCGGCGTACTTTTCATGGACCCTACATGCAGCGAGGTGCCGCTTACTTGCCGGCGGCACGGCGTGAGCCGGGGAACGTCGCCACGGCCGTCGTGGCCGCTCCGC
>JAYUUV010000123.1:0-3037 GCA_043754695.1 Planctomycetota bacterium | reverse complement strand
CGGCGGCCGTGAACCGCGCGCGTTTCATCTCCAAGAAGTTGCAGGCGATGAAGCTGCCCAGCGAATTCACGATCCGCGAACTCCAACAGCGCCGCTGGTCAATGCTCGGCGAAGCCGCGGCGATTCGTGAAGCGATCGACGTGCTGGTCGAGATGGGCTGGGTGCGCTTGGTGGAAGCGCAGAAGGGCCCCGGCGGAGGCCAGCGCGGACCGGCCAAGAAATCGATCGTGGTGAACCCCGCCGTGATCGCGCGCGCCCAGGCGGGGACCAACAAGTTCAACAAGAAGGGCGAGACCGAGACGGAACAAGAACCTGTTGAACATGTTGGTGGGATCTCGGGTGCAAATTGCGCGATAGACGCTGACCAAGGTGGAACCGACGAACTCCAAATTGAGGAGGAGTTCTAGCCATGCACGCCTACGAGCTCCTCCAAACGCTTCAAGCGGGCGGCTACCGGCTTGAGTCGGTAGCAGGCAAGATTCGCTGCCAGGGCGCTGCGCGCGTGCCTGACGAACTGGCTGCGGCTGTCCGCGAACAACGCGATGAACTCGGTCGATTGCTTGCCTGCGACGCGCCGAACGTGATCGCGATAGCCGGGGAGGGTGCCAACAAGTTCAACAGGCTGGAATTGGTTGGGCTTCTCGACAGGGCGACTTCGAATCCGGAGGTTCCTACCGAGGATGGGCCGCGCGGCGGCCGGGCGAGCACTTGCTACTGTTGCGGCGGGACCCGCCACTGGCGGCTGCGTGACGGCTGCCCGTGGGTTTGCGCGCGCTGCCATCCGTGCGACGAGGCGGCGGCGATGGAGGTCTCCGATGCGTGACCTCGCCGTCTCCAACGTCCGCTTCACGCCCGCGCCGGCGATCGACGCGCAGCTCGGCCTGCTCGGCTACATCGCGGTCACGATCGGCGCGGTCAGGATCGACGGCATCGCGTTGCGTCGCTCCTCTAGCGGTCGCCCGCACTTTCGCTTTCCGACGAAGAAGCGTGCCAACAGCGGGCGTGAGTTCCAAGTCGCCTGGCCCGCGAACGAAGCTGCGCGCCAGGAGATCGAACGCCAGATCCTTGACGAGGTCGAGCGGCAGGGAGTCCTGCGATGAAAGGCACGATCTCGCGTCGCTCAGATGATCGCGGCAATGCGCACTCACGCTCCGAGGCGGCCTCCCTGCCGCGTGTGACGCGCCTCAAGTTCACGCCCGCGCGCGAGCTCGACGCTCAGGCCGGCCTGCTCGGGTTTGTCGCCTGCACGATCGACGATCTTTTCGAGCTCGACTGCATCACGTTGCGTCGAACGATCCGAGGCGAGCTGCGCCTTTCGTTCCCCGAGCGCATCGACTCGACCGGCAGGCGCCACTCGTTGCTGCGCCCGCTGCACGCGGCGGCGTGGCGATCGACGAAGTCGCAGGTGTTCGACGCGCTCAAGCGGCAGGGGGCATTGCCGTGAAGTCCACCGATACACGCTCCCGCATCGCCTGGCTGCGCGACCCGGCAGGAATGTCCCGCGACGAACGCAACGCCGAACTCGCGCAGATTCTTGCGCTCGGACTGGGGCGCGTGCAGATCCTCCAGAACTCGCTTGAGCATCAGCCCGAAGCTGAGCCGTCATGTGCAACCGCGCCCGTCAACCACGGCGCCCGGAGAGCTGCAAAATGAAATCGATCGCAGAAGAAATCGTCGCACTGCGCGCGTTGCCCGTCGCCGACTTGATCGCTCGCTACGAGGCCGCGTTCGGCAAACCGCCGCGTGTTCGCCACCGCGAATTCTTGTGGAAACGGATCGCGTGGAAGATCCAAGAGCGGCGATTCGGCGGGCTCTCGACTGTGGCCAAGGATCGGCTCGAAGTCCTGATCTCCGAGATCGACATCCCGATCGAGGAGCGGACGCGGACCGCCACGGGCCGACTCCAGGCGCGTCCGACTGCAACGACGGTTGCGACGATCGTCAAGAACTGGCGCGGCACGGAGTATCGCGCTACGCCCGTACAGGGCGGGTACGAGGTCAATGGCGTCCTGCATCGATCGCTGTCGGCGGCCGCGCAGGCGATCACTGGAACGAAATGGAACGGGCGACTGTTCTTCGGCTTGACGAAGGCGCGGAGGGCGCAGTGAAGTCCAGGTTCAATCGCCCCGCGGCGGATGCGGTCGCCGCGCAGAAGCGCGTTGCGATCTACACGCGCAAGAGCACCGAGGAAGGTCTCGAACAGCAGTTCAATTCCCTCCAGGCGCAGCGCGAAGCCGTCGAAGCCTACGTCCTCAGCCAGCGCGCAGAAGGCTGGGTCGCGCTCCCCGACAAGTACGACGACGGTGGATTCACGGGCGCAAACACGGACCGGCCCGCGTTCCAGCGCCTGCTCAAGGACATCGAGACGGGGAAGGTCGACATCGTCGCGGTCTACAAGATCGACCGCCTGAGCCGCAGCATTTCTGACTTCGTGCAGACCCTGGATGCGTTTCAAGCGCACGACGTCGGGTTCGTTTCGATCACCCAGTCGTTCGACACGTCGAACAGCTCGGGTCGCCTGATGCTGAACATCCTGGTCTCGTTCGGTGTCTACGAACGCGAACTGATCGCGGAACGCACGCGCGACAAGATGGCCGCCGCGCGACGCAAGGGAATGTGGACCGGTGGCCAGCCCGTGCTCGGCTACGACTTGGCAAACAAGAAGCTCGTCGTGAACGCACACGAGGCCGAACGCGTCGTGGAGATCTTCGAACTCTACCGATCGATCGGCTCGCTGACGGCGACGCTGCACGAGCTGAACACGCGGGGCTGGAAGACGAAGTCGTGGACCTGCCGCGACGGCAAGTTCATCCACGGCGAGCGGTTCACGAAATCAACGCTCCAACGCCATCTGCGCAACGTTCTCTACGTCGGTCAGATGCCGTACCAGGACGAAGTGCATAAGGGCGAACACGCCGCGATCGTGCCGCGCGACCTTTTCGACGCCGTCGCCTTGCAGATGAGCACGCACGGGCGAACCGGCGGAGCGTCGCTCAAGAACAAGTACGGCGCGTTGCTCAAGGGGATCCTGTTCTGT
>JAYUUV010000122.1:0-16001 GCA_043754695.1 Planctomycetota bacterium | reverse complement strand
GGTCGGTTCTTGTCCTACCTGTGGACACCTTCCGGACACCATGATTTGGGGTACCTGGGGACAACCGGACAACCAGAAGCTCCCATTGCCGGTCTAATGTGAGTGAGCCTCGGCGAGGACCTGTGAGGAGAGCGGTCACTCACATGGTTGACGAAATGCAAAGTCAATTATTCGAGCGATTGATTGGTCTTGTCGACGACGAATGGCAGGGACGACTTGGCATTCAGCTCCTGAATGACATGCCAATACTCCCGGGGAGCTCCAGGATGGTCGGAGGTAGACAGATCAATTAGACGCACAGATCGGTTAGCTCCTTCCGGCCGAAGCATCAATCGTCCCATATTCCTCCAACCGTGCCTCCGTAGCCTTCCAGCGCAAGCGCGACGGAATGCATTCGCGAGCACATCGGCCAGTTGGATTCCACCGTCCTGCGCAGAGTCCACAACGTCAAGATCTTCACTAAGCAACTTTCGAAGGTCGGTACTCACATACGGCCCTGAGCTGCCGCGCAGGTTACTACCGAGCAATTCCTTAAGATGTTCAGGCGGCTCTTCCACGGGCGGGTTGCTGAACCTCGCAAAGTATGAATAGTCATGATTCTTGAGTTCGATCATCGGGTCCTTGGCAAACGTGGTCTGGAGATATGGCATGACCAAGAGTTGCCAAAGTCGCTCAAACGATTCCGAGTTAATCGACTTGCGATCCAGACGCCATTTGAAGTGTCCCAGTTCTGATGGGCAACGGTCTGGAAAGTAAAGAATGGCCGCCCGAATGACGTCAACGATGAGCGCGTTTAGTGTGACCAGTTGCAGATATAGTTGTGGAGATAAGGCTAGTAGATCGGCACTGATCTTCTGGATGTCGCTCCTGAACCTTGGCCCCGTGCCCACGCTGCCGCTGACCAGAAATTCCGCTTGGGCCCTTTGATGTTCCGCAATCCACTCAAGCCTGTAGTTGGACATCTCGACTGAAGCGATCGCCAGGAACAGGGGGAATCGTTCACACAGAGTGACCACCCGCGAGACAGAGTCCTCGTCCAAGTCACGGCCCTTGATTTCCACTAATCGCCCGCGAGGATCTACGACTCTACGGAATCGACGCAGGAGTTCGTCTCGCTGTGCCTCCGCAACTACGACGGCAGCAATGCATGACGGAGCTCGGAGTCTGCTGACCGCCGGCGAAAACGTTCCAGACTCATCAATGTAAATGTACACCAGAAACCTTATTGGCCGCAGCAGGTGACCATGATCTCAAGTGGGCTTTGGCACGGCATTCTCCTTGCCGCCGCTGCCCCCGTAATCATTGCCCCATTCATCGGATGAATATTGAAGGGACTCTCTGAAGAGGCCTGTCGCCAACTCAAGCAATTCCTCTTGGTTTTCAAACTGGGTACCGTCTCCCATAAGCAGGAAATCTTGCGAGCCCGATTTGGCGCTGAAGTTCTGAGCGGCAATTCCGACCAAGATTTTCGGCTCGAATTTGACGTATGCGGCTGCCGAAAGATTCCAAAGGAACCGGCCACGCTCGTTGCGGTCAAGGCGCTCAAGGCGAGATGCCAAGAAAACGACCAGCGGTCCACCCAGCTTAGGTATTCCCGCGAAGTACGAGAAGCCGCTCGGATTGGAATCTGCACGCTTTGCCTTCTCGATGATCTTTTCGCCAATTATTATTCGGTCCGCTCGGTGAACTCGGGAGAGCTCCAAAGCGATCTGGAAATACTCAGCAGCCGACGCTGCTCTCGATGCGGGAAGGTCAGTCGGAAGGCCCGATGTTGAAGAGTTTCCGCCGGGGTTGAACCCGATGCACTTGTGGACCTTTTCGACCATGGAATCGAAGATCCGGCTCGCGCTCTTGAGTTCCGTTCGCTTGGCAATCTGCGCCTGCCCATTTTCGAACAACCCGTCCCATGCTCCTGCAACGGGGAGCAAATGCACGCCGCCGGCGAGGCAACGCTCGACCAAGTCGAACTTGGAGATGTAGATAGCAAGGAAGTCCTTCTCGGCCGTAAGCGGAAACAACAAGCGGCGCCGCATCAGCTCCTCGCGAACGCTTAGGTACCGGAACAGATCTGGAAGCGTGTCGAGTTCGCGCGCTATCAGCTCAAAGTCCTGAGCGAGGAAAACGTGAACCGTAATTCCCTGCACCTCACCTATGCCACCAAATACTGCGACCCGTTCATCCTCAGACCATTCCTGGGGGTGTTGAATGTCAAGGACGGCGATGCCGGTGATTTTTGGGGGCGTCTGAAGGCGAATTGGGATTGCAATTCCACGTATGTTTACGACTTCAGTAAAATCGCCATTACGCAACGCTTCTCGGATGGCTTTGACCTGATCGATTGCGTGGTCTACTCGGCGTTCGAGTCGCGTCAATTCGTCCTTGTCGAGTGCATGATTTTCAGTCGGTACTTGGCGAGACTTGACTTGGAAGCAGAGTAGGTTGTCCCCGAAAGGCAAGAGCAGGTCGGCGGCCTCTTTCTCGACTTTCGCCTTCTCATATTTTGGAGAGCGCACGACGAAGTCCGCTAGGTATGAGGCTGCCAGGATCCGCTCGACAGCATCCTCTGCGATTTCTCCGTGGTCTGGGCCACTCCGATTGTGTTGATTTCCTTGCACGATCGTTCCTGCGCTCGGTCTGCGGCCGGATCTGCGGGAAGTATACATGGGGAGGCCTTGGTTCATGGCACCCTCCGATGATGGTGTCAGTGCCCGCCGACGAGAGCAATCAGTGGGTGGCCACCTGATCCTCAGACCAGCCTTCGCCCGTTCAGCCACGGGGCCGCAAGCTTCACGGTGCCAACTTCAGCCCAGAGGGCGGTACGATCTCTATCCTTGCCACCCGACGCACGCTTCCAGTGCGGTCGCACCCCCAAACCAACCCGCTCCATGGACGTTTTCGACCTGCGCGACCGCCTCATCCGCGACTATCGCGAGTACGCCCTCAGCTTCGTGAAGCCGAGGGATGAGCGCGTCCGATCCACGGTCGAAACCGCAATCGATTCCGGTGCTCTCTGGCCTGATCCCCTGATCCAGATGAACCCGGCCTTCGCGCCCGGAGGCGATTTCGACGAACTCGTTCGGCGCGGCGTCCTGCACGCGAAGTGCAACGAAATCTTCAGGAAGGACAAGGAAAAGGGGAGTGGCTCGCCGCTCCAGCTCTACCGCCACCAAGTCGAGGCCATCGAAGCCGCGCGTCGCGGGGCGAACTACGTTCTCACAACCGGCACCGGCTCGGGCAAGAGCCTGAGCTACATCGTCCCGATCGTGGACCACGTCCTCCGAGTCGGCAGCGGCCGAGGCATCCAAGCGATCGTCGTCTACCCGATGAACGCGCTGGCCAACAGCCAGAAGCAGGAGCTGGAGAAGTTCCTCAAACACGGCTTCGCGAAGTCGCCGGTCACGTTCGCGCGCTACACGGGCCAGGAGGACGACGACGAACGGCAACTGATCCAGCGATCGCCGCCCGACATCCTGCTCACCAACTTCATGATGTTGGAGTACGTGATGACGCGGCCCTACGACAAGCAGGTCGTCGATGCCGCGCAGGCGCTGCGGTTCCTCGTACTGGACGAACTGCACACTTATCGGGGCCGGCAAGGCGCCGACGTCGCAATGCTCGTTCGCCGCCTCCGCGAGCGCGTCGCGCGCGGAAAGGTTCTGTGCGTTGGGACGTCCGCGACAATGTCCAGCAAGGGCACCTTCGCGGAGCGCCAGCAGGATGTTGCCGCCGTCGCCTCGCGGATCTTCGGCGTCACGGTCGAGCCCTCAAACGTGATCGGCGAAACCCTCCGACGCCAAACGCCGGAGCGCAATTCGAACGACCGCGCCTTCGTCGATGGACTGCGCACTCGCCTGGAGCAGGGCAGCGTCCCGCCGGTCTCAAACCACGCCGAGTTCATCGCATCCCCGATGGCCTCGTGGTTGGAAAGCACATTCGGCGTCGTCGCCGAAGCGTCAAGCGACCGCTTGGTGCGACAGCAGCCCCGCAGTATCAGCGGCCCCCTCGGCGCAGGCGCATCGCTCTCGAAGCTCACCGGGGTCGCGGCCGCGCGCTGCGAAGAGTCGATCCGCCAGTGGCTACTGGCCGGCTACGAGTGCATCGACCCCTGGACCAGCTTCCCGACCTTTGCCTTCCGCCTCCACCAGTTCCTCAGCCCAGGAAATCAGGTCTACGCTTCCCCTGAGTCCGAGTCCGCGCGTTACCTGACGCTGAACGCGCAGCAGTTCGTCCCGGGCAATCGCGATCGCGTGCTCCTGCCGCTCGTTTTCTGCCGTGAGTGCGGGCAGGAGTATTACGCCGTTCGGCGCCGCACCGACGATCCGATGCGTGGCGCGCACTTCGCGAAGCGCGATCTTGGGGACCGCGACGCGGGTGACGGCAACGATCCCGGCTTCCTCTATATCTCCTTCGATGCCGGCTGGCCCGAGCAGGAATCGAGTCAAATCGATCGCGTCCCCGAGGACTGGCTCGAAGAGCATCAGGGTCGGATGCGGATCATGCTGAACCGGCGCGACAAGTTGCCGCAGTCCACGAACGTGCTCGCAAACGGTGATCTCGACCCCGACGGTCAAGCCGCGTGGTTTTTGCCTTCGCCTTTCAGCTTCTGCCTGCGCTGCGGCGTCGCCTACGACACAATCACGCGCTCCGACTTCGGCAAGCTCTACTCCTTCGGATTTGAAGGGCGCAGCACGGCGACGACCGTGCTCTGTCTGACCGCCGTTCGCGCGATCAAGGAAGCGAAGAACCTCGGCGAGAGCGCGCGCAAGCTGCTCAGTTTCACCGACAACCGGCAGGATGCCTCGCTGCAAGCCGGCCACTTCAACGACTTCGTGAGCATTGGCCTGATTCGCGCTGCGCTTTTCCGCGCCATCGATTCAGCTGGCCCATCCGGCCTCGATCACGCTGCCTTGCCTGGAAAAGTCTTCGACGCGCTCGCCCTCGACATTCAGTACTACGCCAGCGATCCAACTGTCCGATTCGCTGCGAAGACGGACACTGAACGCGCGCTGCGCGAACTCCTCGAATACCGCATCTATCGCGACCTCGAACGCGACTGGCGCGTGACGGCGCCGAACCTTGAGCAATGCGGTCTGCTCGAAATCGAGTACCAGTCGCTCACTGATCTCTGTCGCGATCAGGCGGAGTGGGTCGCTCGCCACGGGGCACTCGCCGGCGCAACTCCAGAGACGCGCGAGCGGATCTGCAAGACGCTCCTCGACTTTCTCCGCCGCTCGCTCGCGATCTACGTCGATTGTCTCAATCCCGAGCGGCAGGAGCAGATCAAGTCACGCAGCCGTCAGAAACTGAACGAGCTTTGGGGCATCGACGACAACGAACTTCTCCGCTACGCCGCGACGGCCTTGCCACGCGCACGGCGTGGAGACGATCGCCGTGACGGACTGTTTCTATCCGGTCGAGGCTCGTTCGGTCGTTTCTTGCGTCGCTCGACTACGTTCGTTGGCGGGCGTCCTCCGACAGTCCCCGAGTGCGACCAGATCATCCGTGACTTGTTCGAGACGCTGAAAGTTGCCGGGCTCGTCAAGGAAGTGCGTGCGGCCGAAGAGTCCGGCCAGGTGCCCGGCTACCAAATCCCAGCATCCGCCATGACCTGGAGGGCGGGCGACGGAAGCCGCGCCTTCCACGATCCGATCCGCGTGACGACGCCCCCGGCGGACGGCCCCCGCGCGAATCCTTACTTCGTGAACCACTACCGCAAGGTGTCGCTCACGACCGCCGGGCTCGAAGCACGCGAGCACACAGCACAAGTTCCTGCCGACGAACGGATCAAGCGCGAGGGTCGCTTCCGTACCGGCCAGCTCCCGGTGATGTTCTGCTCGCCGACCATGGAACTCGGCGTCGACATCCGCGACCTGAACGCGGTGAACATGCGCAACGTGCCGCCGACGCCTGCGAACTACGCGCAGCGCAGCGGTCGCGCCGGTCGCAGCGGCCAGCCGGCCCTCGTGTTCACCTACTGCTCTCGCGGCAACTCGCACGACCAGTATTTCTTTAAGCGCCCCGAACGCATGGTTGCCGGTGTCGTCGAGCCGCCGCGCCTCGACTTAGTCAACGAAGACCTCGTGCGTTCGCACATCCACGCGATCTGGCTCGCAGAGACGGGCGAGAGTCTTGGGACGAGCCTCGTCGATCTGCTCGAAATGAGCGGCGCGCAGCCGTCGCTTGCGGTGATCGAGCGCATCCAGCACGCGCTTCAGGATCAGCACGCACTTGCACGGACCCGCGCGCGAGCCCTGCGCCTGCTGGATACGATCGCGATTGAACTCGCGGCCTCTGGCTGGTTCGGCCCCGACTGGCTCGAGCGCGAAGTTCTCGCTCAGATCCCGAACCGATTCGAGAGCGCGTGCGGACGGTGGCGCGATCTTTACCGTGCAGCCAGCCGCTCGCGAGACGCGCAGAACGAGATCATCAAGGACAACTCGCGTGTGCCCCGCGATCGCGACAACGCCCGCCGCCTCCGGGGGGAAGCAGAAGCGCAGATCGAACTCTTGCGCGACTCGAAGAATGTCGGCCAGTCCGACTTCTATTCCTACCGCTACTTCGCGAGCGAAGGCTTCTTGCCCGGTTACAACTTCCCTCGCCTCCCGCTCTCCGCGTTCATTCCTGGGCGCACGAAGGGCGACGGTCGCCAAGAGTTCTTGTCGCGCCCGCGTTTCCTTGCGATCAGCGAGTTCGGTCCGAGCGCCGTCGTCTACCACGAAGGCGCGCGCTACGTCGTCAAGAAGGTGATGCTCTCGCTCGACGAGCGCGGTCTTGCGCTCGCCAGCGCAAAAATCTGCGGCGTGTGCGGATACCTCCATCCGCAGGGCGAGAACGGTGGCACCGACGTGTGTACGCAGTGCGGCACGCAACTCGGCGCCCCGACGACATCGCTTTTTCGAATGCAGAACGTCGTCACCCGACGCCGCGAGCGCATTTCGTCGGACGAGGAAGAGCGCCAACGCCAAGGGTTCGAGATCCAGACGACGATCCAATTCCAATCTTCTGGCGGTCGCACCGATTGCGTCGGCGGCGAAGTCGAGGTGGACGGTCACACCTTCGCGCACCTCGCGTACGGCCATGCGGCCGACATCTGGCGCATCAATCGCGGCTGGACTCGCCGCAATCGCGACCGGCCCGATGGCTTTGACCTCGATATTGAGTCGGGCAAGTGGGAGAGCAACGCAGCGGAAGCTGAGGACGCCGAGCAGGACCCGCTCGGTCCGCGCATCCAGCGCGTGATTCCATTCGTCTCAGACCACCGCAACAGCCTGCTATTCACGCCGGTCGATCCGCTCGAACCCGCGCAGATGGCGAGCCTGCAAGCGGCGCTCAAGATCGCGATCCAGACGCGTTACCAGCTCGAAGACTCGGAACTTGCCGCCGAACCATTGCCGACGCCAGACCTGCGCCGCTGCATCCTGTTCTTCGAGGCATCCGAGGGCGGGGCCGGTGTCCTGCGACGCTTGATCGACGACGCGGACGCGCTGGCAGAAGTCGCGCGCACGGCGCTGGACCTTTGCCACTTCGATGCGAAGACAGGAGAAGATCGCCGCCGGGGGCCGCGCGCCACGGAGGACTGCGAAGCGGCGTGCTACGACTGCCTGCTGACCTATTCGAACCAGCGCGACCATCCACACATCGATCGAAAGCAGATCGTCGATACGCTGCTCTCCCTGTCGCGTGGACGAGTCACGACCGCGCCAGGCGGCAGGTCGGTCGATCAGCACATCGCCGAGTTGAAGAAGCACGCGGGTTCCGACCTGGAACGCCAGTGGGTGGACTACGTCGCTGATCGAGGTCACCACTTGCCCGACGACGGTCAAGCCACGATTGCTCCGGCCTCGACAAAGCCTGACTTCATCTACCACGACGACTATGCGGTCGTTTACGTCGATGGCCCGCCGCACGACTACCCCGATCGCCAGGAACGCGATCGCGCGCAGACGAGTGCGCTCCAGGACCTGGGCTACACCGTAGTCCGCTTCCATCACCGCGCGAGTTGGGACGAAATCCTGCGCAAGTACCCCAGCGTTTTCGGCAAGTCCGCATCGGGTCCTGGGCCTAGCGCATGACCTTTGCCGTCGGATCGCTTGTGCGCGCTCGCGGCCGCGAGTGGGTGGTGCTGCCGCAGTCAACGGATGACATGTTGCTCTTGCGCCCGTTGGCGGGCTCGGACATCGAATGCACCGGCATCTACCTGCCGGCCGGCGAATCGGTTTCGTCCGCGACCTTCGCGCTCCCGAATCCTGATCGGGTCGGGGATCACCACGCCTGCCGACTGCTGCGCGACGCCGTGCGACTGGGCATCCGATCCAGCGCCGGCCCATTCCGCTCGTTCGGCGCGATCGCGGTTGAGCCACGTCCGTACCAGCTGGTTCCCCTGCTTCTGGCTTTGCGCCAGGACCCAGTCCGGCTCCTGATCGCCGACGATGTCGGCATCGGCAAGACCGTTGAAGCCAGCTTGATCGCGAAGGAACTGATCGAGCGCAACGAGGTCAACGGCATGGCCGTTCTGGTGCCGCCGCACCTCGCCGAGCAATGGCAGCGCGATCTTCAGCGCCAATTCCACATCGAGACCGAACTCGTGCTCTCATCGACGGCCGCCCGCCTGGAGCGCGGGCTGCTCGTCGGCCAGTCGCTTTTCGACAAGCACCGCTTCACCGTGGTCTCGCTCGACTTCATCAAGAGCCCGCGCCGTCGCGACGAATTTTTGCGCTCCGCACCCAACTTCGTGATCGTCGACGAAGCCCACGCTTGCGCGGCCGCGACTGGCGCCCGAAGCCGCCAACTTCGTCACGAACTCTTGCAAAGGCTCGCCTCGGTCGAGTCGCGGCACCTGCTCCTGGTCACGGCGACACCCCACAGTGGCAACGAAGATGCGTTTCGCTCGCTTCTAGGGCTTCTCTCGCCGGACCTCGCCAATCTGCCGGCGGACCTGACCGGGCCTCAGAACGAGACGCACCGTCGCCGCCTCGCGCAGTTCTTGGTCCAACGCCGCCGGCCAGACATCAAGCACTTCCTCCAGGAAGACACGCCGTTCCCGGAGCGAATCGTGGGTGAGGCGACCTACGACATGTCGCCGGATCACCGCCGGTTCTTCGAGAAGGCGCTCGATTTCGCTCGCGAAAGTGTCGAGGAGGCCGGTACTGACCGCCGCCGCCAACGAGTGCGCTGGTGGTCCGCGCTCGCACTCCTGCGTTCCGTCGGCTCCAGCCCCGCCGCGGCCGCAGCGACACTGCGCAACCGCGCTCCGCAACTCGACGCCGAAACTCCGGCTGATGCCGACGAAATCGGCGAGCGCGTCGTGCTTGACCACGAAGAGGTAGAGGAAGTCGATCTCGCGTCCGGTTCTGACTTCTCGGAAACCGAATCTGAGTCCGCGAAGCTCCGCCGCCGTCTCAATGATCTCGCGCGCGAGGTGGAGGCGTTCTCCGGGCCGCAGCGCGACAAGAAGCTGGCTCGCTTCCTCGAATTGCTCCAGAAGCTCGTCGAGGGAGGCTCGAACCCGATCGTCTTCTGTCGCTTCATCGCAACGGCGGAGTACGTGGCCGAGCACGCGCGCAAACGCCTGGGCAAGTCCGCAACGGTCGCGTGCGTAACCGGGTCGCTGCCGCCAGAAGATCGCGAAGCCCGAGTCGCCGAACTGGCCGACGCAGATCATCGCGTGCTGGTCTGCACCGATTGCCTGAGCGAGGGCATCAACCTCCAGCACGCATTTGACGCGGTCGTTCACTACGACCTGTCCTGGAACCCGACTCGCCACGAACAGCGCGAGGGTCGCGTCGATCGGTTCAATCAGCCAAAGAAGGAAGTCCACACCCTCCTCTACTACGGCGCGAACAATCCGATCGACGGCCTCGTGCTCGACGTGCTCCTGCGCAAGCACGCCAAGATCCGCCTTTCGACCGGCGTGTCGGTCCCGGTTCCGAGCGACACGACCGAGGTCATGAAGGCGCTTGCCGAAGGACTGCTTCTCCGCTCGACCAAGGAGAAGAACCAAGGCGTCTTCGAGTTCCAGGTGCCGAACCAAGGCGAGCTGCACGAGAAGTGGGAGCGCGCCGGCGAACGCGAGAAACGCTCGCGGACGCTGTTCGCCCAAGAATCCATCAAGCCTGCCGAGGTCGAGCCCGAGCTTGCGGCCGCACGTCGCGCCGTTGGCAGCGCAGCGACGGTCAAGTCTTTCGTGCAGTCGGCCCTGCGCGCGTACGGCGCAAGTTTCGGAGGGAAGAATGGCGAGTTGCTCGACCTTCAGAGCGCGTCGCAGTCTCTGCGCGACCTGCTCGATGTTGGTATGCGCGTGCATGTTCGTTTCGAACTGCCTGTCAAGGGCCGCGAAGAACTCTTGTTGCGCACGCACCCACTCGTCGAGCGACTGGCTACCTACACGCTCCAAGAGGCGCTCGACGACGCGCCCGACGCGATCGCCCGTCGTTCTGGCGTGATCCGCACAAACGCCGTCACGGTCCGCACGACCCTCCTCGTCCTGCGCGAGCGGTACCACATCCTTCGCGAGGGCCAAGGCGAGGCGAAGCCGTTGCTTGCAGAGCAGTGTGGCTTGATCGCCTTCCGAGGTGCTCCGACCTCGCCGGAGTGGCTCGACGAGGCCGCCGCCGAAAAATTGCTCGATGCCGAGCCCAAGGGCAACGTGCACGAGGAGCAGGCCGCAGAATTCGCCAGCCAGGTGGTCGCTGCCTACACGACCTCGCTTGTCCCACACCTCGACGCGGTCGCAAAGTCGCGCGCAGATGCGCTGGCCGAGGCGCACCGCCGGGTACGCACGGCAGCGAAGTGGCGCGGCGTGCGCTGGCGCGTTGAGCCGAAGCTCCCGCTAGATCTCGTCGGTTTCGTCGTCCTCTTGCCGGCGCCCGCCTGATGGCTCGCACTCGCCACGGTTTCGCGACACTGCGCACGGAGGGCGGCCTATTGCCGTCCGGCGTGCTCCAGCGCGTTGCCGCGCGCGACAAGAGCCTCGATGCGCTGAAGCCCGAGGCGTATCACCTTGCCGAGGGCGAGACTTTCAGCGAGCGCATCGAGCGTGCTTGGGTTCGGGCACGCGCGCTATGGCAGACCTTTTCCAGCGCCCGCGCCAAGCTCGGCCCCGACGATCCTGCGACCAGTCTGACGCGGGAAAAGTGGCTGCTCCCGCTTTTCGAAGAACTCGGCTTCGGTCGCCTGCAAGCCGCAGCGCCGATCGCGACGCCGGAACGCAGCTTTGCGATTTCTCATGGCTGGCAGAACCTTCCGATCCATCTGGTTGCGATCAACGTCGATCTCGACACGAAGGCTCAGGGCGTTCCTGGCGCGTCGCGCGCCAGCCCGCACGGGCTGATGCAGGAGGCGCTGAACAAGAGCGATGCCCACTTGTGGGGTCTTGTCTCCAACGGGCGCGCGTTGCGCATTTTGCGCGACCACGCTGCGATGACGCGCCAAGCGTTCGTCGAGTTCGACCTGGAAACGATGCTCGAGGGCGAGCACTTCGCCGATTTCGCGCTCCTGTGGCTCACCTGCCACCAGTCGCGATTCGAGGGCAAGCCAGAAGAGTTCGTACTGGAACGGTGGTCCCGCGCCGGCGCCGAGCTCGGTGTGCGTGCGCTCGATCACTTGCGCGAGGGGGTCACCGCAGCGATCACATCGTTGGGCGCCGGGTTCCTTGCGTCGCGCGGGAACACAGGGCTGCGGGCCGCGCTCAAGTCCGGCGAACTGGACGCGCAGGAGTACTACCGCGAGCTCCTGCGCCTTGCCTACCGCCTGATCTTCCTGTTCGTGGCTGAGGATCGAGAACTGCTCCATCCCCCGAAGGCTGAGCGCGCGGCGTGCGAGCGATACGACAGGTGGTACTCGACTGGTCGCCTCCGTGAGGTCGCGCGCTCGCTGCGCGGATCGCGGCACGGTGATCAATGGCAACTCTTTCGCTACGTCGCTCAGGCCCTGGGGCGCGACGGTATGTTGCAGCTTGGTTTGCCGGCGCTCGGGGGCTTCATTTGGTCGGAAACCGCTTGTCCGCACCTCGACGCGAGTGAGCTGGACAACGCGAGCTTCCTTGACGCCATTCGGCATCTCGCGTTCCAGCGAGAGGGCAAGGTTCTGTTGCCGACCGACTGGCGCAATCTCGGCTCTGAGGAGCTGGGCAGCGTGTACGAGTCGCTCCTCGAACTGCACCCACGAATCAACGCCGACGCGGGCATGTTCGAACTCGACGTTGCTGCGGGTCACGAGCGCAAGACGAGCGGGAGCTATTACACGCCCTCCAGTCTCATTCAGTGCTTGCTGGACAGCGCGCTCGACCCGGTTCTCGAGGAAGCGGCAATGTCGAAGGATCCGGCAGCGACAATCCTTGGACTGAAGGTCTGCGACCCGGCCTGCGGATCCGGCCATTTCCTCGTCGCCGCCGCACACCGTATCGCCCGTCGCCTCGCGCGCGCCCGCACTGGCGAGGAAGAGCCATCGCCCGAGGCGTACCGTACGGCGCTGCGCGATGTGATCGGTCACTGCATCCATGGCGTCGATGTGAACCCCATGGCTGTCGAGCTGTGCAAGGTGAGCCTGTGGATGGAGGCACTGGAGCCCGGCAAGCCGTTGTCGTTTCTCGATCACAAGATCCGATGCGGCAATAGCCTGCTTGGCGCGACGCCTACGCTTCTTGCAAAGGGCATCCCCGACGAGGCGTTTGAGCCGATCGAAGGTGACGACAAGGCCGTCGCGCGAGATCTAAAGAAACGCAACAAGTCGGCGCGCAAGGGGCAGGGGTTGATGTTCAGTTCGACGGCGGTAGAGACTGCTCCGTTCTACGGAACGCTCGGCACTGAGTACGGCCGGCTTGACGCGCTGGACGACTCGCATGTAGCAGGGGTGCGTGCGAAGGAGCAACGTCATGCCGAAATCGAATCGGCCTTGGAGTACCGGAAAGCCAAACTCGTGGCGGACGCTTGGTGCGCCGCGTTCGTGTGGCGCAAGGCAATGGACGCGCCGGATGGCGTTACTCAGGATGTCTTCGAGAAGTTGACCAAGTCGCCGGACCTCATCACGGCTGCGACGATTCGGGAGGTCCAACGGATCGCGAACCAGTACCAGTTTTTTCATTGGCACCTGGCGTTCCCAGACGTGTTCCGCATGGGCGACCAGCAAGCACCGGAGAACGATGCTGTCGGCTGGAGCGGCGGCTTCGATGTAGTGCTTGGCAATCCCCCGTGGGAGCGGATGAAGCTTCAAGAACAGGAGTGGTTTGCGGCTCGAGTGCCCGAAATCGCCAAAGCCCCGAACAAGTCCGCGCGCACGGCGATGATCGCGCAGCTCGCGAAGGACGATCCCGTACTCCACAACGAGTTCATTGAAGGCAGTCGCCGGGCGGGAGGTGAGAGCTCGTTTGTCCGCAATTCTGGCCGCTTTCCCCTCTGCGGCCGTGGAGATGTCAACACCTACACGATCTTCGCGGAGACCATGCGCACGGTCCTGAGCCGTCGTGGTCGAGTCGGATGCATCGTGCCATCCGGCATTGCGACGGATGACACGACGAAGTTCTTCTTCCAAGACCTAGTGGAATCTGGCCGCCTGGTCAGCCTTTTCGAATTCGAAAACGAAGGTTTTTTCGGAGCGGGTCAGGGACACATGCTCCGCTTCTGTCTCATGACAATTACGGACGTCCGTCTATTCGGAAACGTCGCCATCAAGTTCATGTTCCAGGCTGGTCGAGTCGAAGAACTTGATGACCCTGATCGCGTCTTCGAGTTGAGCGCGAGCGAGATCGCGCTGATCAATCCGAACACGAGGACGTGCCCGATTTTTCGCACGCGCCGCGACGCAGAGATCACGAAGGCGATCTACCGCCGCGTGCCGGCGCTGATAGTAGAAGGGCCGCCCGAGTCGAATCCGTGGGGTATGTCGTTCCAGAGAATGTTCGATATGTCGAACGATTCCGGGCTATTTCGCACTCGCGACGAACTGGAACGCGAGGGCTGGAATCTTCTCGGCAGCTGCTTCCAAAAGGACGGCGAACGTCTCCTGCCGCTGTACGAAGCAAAGATGCTATTTCACTTCACGCATCGATACGGGGACCACGGGGACGTACCACATGGAGCGTCTTCACACGTGCTGCCAGATGTGCCCGACGTGCGACTCGCCGATCACTTGTATTCACCATTGCCACGATACTGGGTGCGGCAAGCCGAAGTTCAGTCCCGACTGGGCAGCGCGTGGCCACATCCATTTCTGCTCGGGTGGCGTGGGATTGCCGACTCAAGAGCCAGCGCGCGAACCGTCATCGCGAGCCTGCTTCCGCGCTACGGAACTGGAAACAGCCTTCCGCTCATGCTGGTTGGATCAAATCAGGTGGAGCTCATGGGGGCGCTCGCCGCAAACCTGTCGGCATTCGTCTACGACTACGCCGCACGGCAAAAGGTCCCGGGGAACAACCTCAACTATTTCATTTTCAAACAGCTTCCCGTGCTCCCACCCTCGATCTACGCTGAGTTGCGCCAATGGTGCGGCGACACAACACTCGCCGAATGGCTCGTTCCGCGCGTCCTCGAACTTGTCTACACCGCGAACGACATGGCTTCCTTCGCACGCTCGTGCGGTTACGAGGGCCGACCGTTCCGTTGGGATCCCGAGCGCCGCTTCGAACTCCGTTGCCAACTCGACGCCGCCTTCTTCCACATCTACGGCCTGCCGCGCGACGACGTGGCCTACATCATGGACACCTTCCCAATCGTCCGCCGCCACGACGAGAGGGCCCACGGCACGTATCGCACCAAGACCCGCATCCTCGAACTCTACGACGAGTACGCGCTTCAAATGACCAGTGTCGATGCCCCCTCTCGCCCAAGCGGATCATTAGGGTAGTCCGTTTCTTTCCTCATTCCGTTCTAGGAACCAAACCTCCATGCCCAGAAAGAAGAGCCTGAAACTGGCGGCCGCCGAGTTTAGGGGCCACGCGGATGCCATTGAGACCTTCCTACGATTGGTCTCTCCTGGTCAAACTCCCGCTCATGTCGAATGGTTGCACAACTACGCGGTGATTCGTCTTTACAAGGTATTCGAGTCGCTCATGCAGGCAATGCTCGTTGGAGCGATTAACAACGACTCGTCGACGCTTGAGGCGACTACCGGTATCAAATTCCCAAGACACCTGAGCAAGCCTGTTTGCGAGTACATCGTGACCGGCGGCGGGTATTTCGATTTCAAGGGACGCGATGGGTTGATCAAGACCATGAAAGAGCTACTGCCAAATACGCACTACCTTATCGTCACCGTATCAGACCGCCAGTTCTCCGATGCGTTGGATCAACTATCGGCACTGCGCAATTATGCTGCCCACGGCAGTTCCCAATCTAAGGCGGCGGCGCTCAAATCGATCAAGAGTTCAAACCTCGCAAGCAGTGGATCCTGGCTCAAACGTCAGGGACGATTTGGACGAATAGTCAACAGGCTAAAGGCGCTCGCCACAGAGCTGGAGCGATTAGCCCCGTATTAGCCACTCGAGTGCCAACGCAGGCTGGGACGGAAGGCAGTAATTCATTCCTTTGACGTTGGCTCCCGACGCGGACCCGTTCAGACGAGAATCCAGTTCATCTTTCGCTGCGAGCGCGCTTCTTCAGTTTGAGAATGGTCTTCTTCTTTGATTCCGTCACAAGCTGCTGAGGTCGAAGCAAGCCGAGAGTGAATGGCCTGAACCCAAGGCGATTTGTGGCGGTGGAAAATGCCTCACGAAGATAAGGCCATACGTTGAAGACTCCTGTTGAAGTCGCGAATGCCGCGGCCACGGCGTCCGACGGACGGGCCTCCTCCGGAAAAGTGTAGTGCAGCGTGTAGACGACTTGGACCTCCGCAGGCAGGGTCTGCGTCGGAACGATATCGGCAAGCTGACCGAGGAGTCTCGCGGATACGCGAACGCTCAGAACCTGAGCGCCTTCATGGAGGTGATACGCCGTCTGGTGCTGGACCTGGGGCTCAATGTTCCCGGCAGCCACAGCGTCCTTGCTGCCAATTTCAGCGGTTAGCTTGAG
>JAYUUV010000121.1:0-14069 GCA_043754695.1 Planctomycetota bacterium | reverse complement strand
CGTAGACCTTGGCCTTGTCGCCCTTTTGCTCACCCGGATCGTCGTCGAGCGCACCGGCGTAGCGCAACACGCCCTTCTGATCGATCACGTAACAGTGCGGCGTGGTCTTGGCCTGGAAGAGGCTCGAGAGCTTGTTGCCATGGTCGGCGATGATGCGGTGCTTGAAACCGACTTCGGCGAGCTTCTCGCGCAGGTTCTTGTACTGCTTGGAGTAGTCAGCGTCCTTGGGCGGCTCGGCTCCAAGCTCGTTCTGATTGGCCGCGATGCCCAGGATCACGACGTCCTTGCCTTCGAAAGTCTTCTCGAGGCTCTTCGTGACCGGATCACCGTGCACCTCGGCTGGGCAACGATCGGACCAGAAGTGCACGATCACGACCTTGCCACGCAGCTCCTTGAAGCTCAGTGCCTTGCCGTCGAGGTCTTTCATCGAGAGCGACTCGGCCACGGTCGAACCGACCTTCAACAGTTCGACCTTCGGAGCTTCGACGGGCGGCTTGTCGTCGGGCTTGGGTTGTTGGGCCACGATCGGCAATGCGAGCGCACTTCCGATCAACAATGCGGGCAACCAGTAGTTTTTCATGGAAATGCTCATATCACGGTCCGACCGTGTACTCCAGGCCTGCCGACAGCGAGCTGTTGTCAGGATACGTAAAACCCGGATCTCGGCCCCAGAACTGGCAATCGACGAGTGTTCCGGGCACGAGCAACATGCCCAGCGGGTTGCCGCCTAGCGATCCCGCGGCGAAGGCGTTCATGTCGATCGAGTACAGCCCAGTGCAGTCGATCGCCGGCCAAGTCGTGCCGCCGCTGTCGAGCGCCGTCGTGCGATTGACCGGCGCTTGGACGCACAGAGTACCGCCTTGAAACGGCCCGTTGCCGCGACCGCTGACGCCGTAGAGCATCAGGCCGTGCTTGTCGTTGCGGTTCTGCGTCGAGTTGATCGTGAAGCCGGACCCGGATGTCGCCGACGGCGTGCCGCTGCTCGACATCGTCGGGATGCAGCCCAGCGAATTCGTCTTGGCCGTGCAATACACGACCGGCAAAGGCAGGGTCGGCTCGAGCTGCACGCCGTTGACCGTCACGTACAGATTTTCGACGGTGCAGACGATCTGGAGCGTTCCGTTGCTGACGGTGACGCGGTGCTTGGCGAAGGACTCCCCCTGCAGGTGCGTGCCGCTCCATTGCGCGCCGCCCACGATCTGCGCGGGATTGACCGAACCGGTCACGGCGACGTTTGTCCTGTAGTTGACCGGATTGTCCGGAGCGAAGGCGTAGGTGTAGACGAAGTAGTCGCCATTCTGCAGACCCACGAAATCGAGTGTCATCGGACCGTCGTGTCCGCCGTCCAGGAGAAGTTCGTCGTCGCCGAACGTATTGACGTTGTTGAATCCGAAGTCGAAGTGGTGCACGGGGGACGCGCTCACGATCACCGGTATGGGCAGCCCGTTGACGTCGCTGAGAACACCTCCGACCGTGTGCACCATTCGGTTCCAGATGCCGGTCTGCCCAGAAGCTGCGCCGTAAGTGGGCGACGGCTGGGCATTGAACCGGCCGATGTCGAGATTGATGGCCTGCGCGAATGAAGCAGCGCTCAGTGCCGTCAATGCGATGCAGGTGGAAAGGATACGAGAGAGTTGGGACATGCTGAATTTGCAGACGAAATGGGACTCGGGTGATCCTTCAGGTTACACCATGCTCGAAAATTCAGGGGCGTTTGCCCTGCGATCTCGATGACCATTGCAAACCTGCCCCTTGAGGCAGAATCACTTCATGGCAGCGAAAAGAAGTTCGGGCGGAACAAAACCGCGCAAGAACGCGTCGGGCGAGGCGCGGATCGCGCTGTTGCGCGGCGTCAACGTCGGCGGCAAGAACCGCATCGCGATGCGGGATCTCGCGGCGATGTTCGAAGCCGCAGGCTGCACGAATGTCAAAACCTACATCCAAAGCGGCAACGTCGTTTTCACGGTCAGCGCGGCACGCGCGCAGGCTGTGCAGCCCGCGGTCGAGCGCGCCCTATCGGCAAAACTAGGTAATGCGATCACGGTGGTGCTGCGCACTCGCGCGGAATGGAGCGCGGCGATCGAGGCGAATCCCTACCTTGCGCCGGACGCGGACCTGAAGCATCTCTATGTCGCCTTCATGGCCGACAAACCGAGCAGCGCACAAATCGCCGCGCTCGATCCCAAGCGCTCGAAGCCCGACGAATTCATCGTGATCGGCCGCGAGATCTATTTGCGCCTCCCCGCCGGCCTCGGTCAGTCGAAACTTACCAACGACTACTTCGACCGCACGCTGAAGACGGTCGTGACGGTGCGCAATTGGAATACGGTGCTCGCGCTGCGCGAGATGGCCGAGAAATAGCCCTGCTCAGTTGCCCGGTTTGATGGCCTTCACGAACGCCTCGTAACTCGCTTCCCACTTCGCGACCGTCTTCGTCGGGCCGACCAGCTTGAAGTACCAGGGGCCTTCCTTGGTGTCGACGATCGAGGCCTTCATGCGCCAGTCCGGCTTGTTCACACGCTCGCCCGAACCCGGCGCGGTCTCGGCGACGTAGGTGCCCGAGAGCTCGGCGTCGAACACCTCGAGGCCGGCGATCGTGCGCGTGGAGCTTTGCATCTCTTCCTCGGAAGGCGATCCGTCCGGTTGCTCGAACTGACCGGCCCAGCGCTGCAAGTTGGCTTCCTTCGAGCCGCCCTGTCCTCCGAAGTAGTAAACGATCAACGAAGCGTCTTCGCTGTCAGTGTCGGCGTGCGGCAAGGAGTACTGGGCCTTGCGCATGGCGCTGCTGGGTTTCTCGATGACCCAACCGGCTTGCGGAGTCAGCAACAGCGCGGGAGCGGCGGCGGCGGCCACTGCGGCGGCCGGCGCCGGTGGTGTCGGCTTGGGCGCGACGACGACGGTCGGCGCGGGTTTCACGGCCGCGGGCTGCGGCGCGGCAGCTGCCGGAGGATTGCTCTCGCAAGCACTGAGCGCGATCACGAGCGGAGCGAACCACGATAGACGCGACGACAACGATTTCATGCTGAACCCCTTTTCCGGGAAACGAACGAAGGCGCCACCATAGCGGCGCCTTCGTGTTCAGTCGCGAGTGTAGGCCGGCGGGCGCCGGTTTCATCCGCGGGCGGACGAAACCGGCCCCCATCCGATCACGGGGTGAAGGTGATCCCCAGACCGTTGGTCAGGTTCGCGCCCTGGTTGCACGGACCGGTCGGGTCGCGGTACCAGGCCTGGAAGTACCAGGTGCTGCCGGCGGTGATCAGGCCGTTGCTCAGACCGACCACCTGCACGATGTCGATCTGACCTTGCAGGCTGCTCGTCTGGACCGGGAAGCGCTTCACCGCTTGCAGGCACAAGAGGCCGTCGTAGAAGTGCGCTCCCAACCCGCCGCCCACCTGCTGGTTACCCATGAAGAAGATCGTCGTCTTGTTCCCGGGCATCTGGATCGCGGTCAGGCGCGAGCTGTCGTTCGACACGCTGGCCTGGCCGCTGTTGTAGAGGATTGCGCCACGGTTGGTGGAGTTGAGACAGCCCTTGCCGTTGCCGGAGCTGATGTTGCCGCACGGACAAGTCGTGCCCGTGCCGTTGCCGAAGCAGTACTGCACGCCGGGCCCTTCGCACTCGTCGGGCAGACCGTTCTGGTTCAGGTCCTGACTCGTGCCGGTGAAGATGTCGCAGTCGTCTGGGACCGAGTTGGTGTTGCAATCCGGATCGCAGTTGTCCGGGATGCCGTTGGGCTGACAGTCGGGCTGCAGGCCGAGCGCGATTTCGCAGACGTTTCCGATGCCGTTGCCATCGCAATCCAACTGATTGGGGTTGGCATGCAGCGGGCAGTTGTCGCACAGGTCGCCGAGTCCGTCGAAGTCGCTGTCCTGCTGGTTGTTGTTGGGAACAGCGATGCAGTTGTCGATGCAATTCGGAATACCGTCCCCATCGAAATCCGTCTCGGGCGCGCCGCAGCCGCAGGCTCCGGGAGTGATCTTGTTGGGATCGGTCGGGCACAAGTCGTTGCAGTCCGGGGTTCCGTCACCGTCGGTGTCCGTGTCAGGAACAAAGCAACCGCAGACGCCCGGATCGACCTTGTTCGGATCCGTCGGGCATGAATCGTTGCAGTCGGGCGTCCCGTCGCCGTCAGTATCCGTGTCGGGCGTTCCGCAACCGCAGGCGCCCGGAGCGAACTTGTTCGCGTCATTGGGGCAACCGTCGACGCAATTGGGCAAGCCGTCGCCGTCGCCGTCCGTCTCCGGCCGTCCGCAGCCGCAGAAACCCGCGGCGATCTTCAGGGGATCGCTTGGGCAGCCGTCGATGCAGTTGGGCGTGCCGTCGCCGTCGCTGTCGGTGTCGGGCGTTCCGCAACCGCACACGCCCGCGGCGATCTTGCCCGGGTCGGTCGGGCAGCCATCGATGCAGTCCGGTGTCCCGTCGCCGTCGGTATCCGTGTCGGGCGTTCCGCAACCGCATACGCCGGGCGCGATCTTGGTCGGGTCGCTGGGGCAACCGTCGGCGCAATCGATCGTGCCGTCGCCGTCGCTGTCAACGTACTTGAGCACGAACGTTCCGCGATCCGCCGCGAGCTTGCCGCCGTGCACGAGCACGCGGTAGTCGACTCCGACGCTCGAGTTGAAAGTCACGCTGGAGGAAAGCGGGTTCGCGCAGCCCGCCCCATCGTCGTTGTTCGTCTCACACACGAAACTTCCGCAAGCACCCGAGAACACGCTGATGCGCGTGTCGAAGTTCGTCGCGGGGTCGCAGGTCGTCAACGAGATCGGGAGTCCCGTGCCGGGGATCTTGAACCACACGCCGGGAGCCACGCTCGGGGCCGTGCAACCGGGCAATGTGTCCTGGGTCGCGGCCAGGGTGCTCACGGTCGCGGGAGGCGATCCGCACGGGAAAAATGCCGCATTCGCGCAATCGTCGTGGTACGGCGGAGGCGTGTAGACCGAAGCGGTGTCGTAGACCGCGATGCTGTCGGGGCTCGCCTGGTGCATCGCGACCATCGACAGGAAACCGGGGTTGCGCGGATCGAAGTAGATGTCCATGCCGCCGGCGATGCTGCCGGCCGGAATGTTCTGGCCCTGGAACGTGCGGCCGGTGGGGATCAGCGCAGTTGCGCCTACCGTCAGCTCGATCGCTTGCAGCGCGGGAGTCGAATTCTGCGCCCAACCCCACAGCGTATTGTTGCTGCGATCCCAGGCGATGCCGGAGAAAGCGGTCGTCGGCGTCGTCGTCGGGTTCGGATACGTCTTCACCGTGGTCGCCGTCCCGAGCACGGGATCGAGCACGAATTCCCAGACGATCAGTCCGAAGTTCGCTGTGTAGAAGTGACCGGTGAGCGGATTGCGCGCGATGCAGCGACAGTTGTTCGGCAAGCCGCCCGGGAGCGGATTGGTCAACACGTAGGCGCGCGCGAAGGTCAGGCCGCCTGTGATCGGGCTGTAGTCGTACTCGACGACGCGATTGCCTTCTTCGCCCCACCACATCTTGTTGGCGTACTCGTCGGATTCGCCGTCGCGGTGCCCGAACAGGCTCGACGCGATCGACGTTTGCGGGAACTGCGCGAGCAACGTGCCGTTGTAGTCGTACTTGTAGATGATGCCGGAGTTGAGCGTCGCACTGCCGTCGCCGCCGGTGACCCAGTACGAGCCGAAGGCCGCTTCGACGCCGTACATGAACGCGTTGGTCGGCGCCGGCGGATTCTGGATGTCGAACGGACCTGCGATCAGTCCGCCAAGAAAGTTCGTGTTGGGCGGCGGCGGGACCAGACGGTCGAAGTCGAGCGTCGGACTCTCGTCGGTCGATTTCCTGAGGCTCTGTGCATCGACGGTGCCGACAGCAAATGCGAGCAGTCCAAGGGCCAGAAGTGAAGACGTACGGAGAGACTTGCGGGTTGACATGGTGATGGGTCGGGCACCTCTGCAGGGTGCCTGGGGGAATCGGGGGAGCTTGGGAGAGCTTCACCTGATTGTGCATCAGATTCGAAAAACGCGCTTGGAATCCGCGCGCCGATCGGACGCGAATTCGCATGCGTGGCCTTGACCGCCCCGCGCGGTACCGGGATTCAGGTATTCACAGGCGCCCAGAGCGACTACGAGGAAATGCCCGACTTCGATTCGATCGGCCTTCGGCGTCCGGCGATGGCCAGTCCGACCCCGCCCAGGATCGCCAAAGAGGCCATGATCAGGCGCAAACCGAGGTTTTCGCCCAGGAAGAGGACGCCGCCCGCGGCAGCCAGGGCCGGCACGCAAAGCTGCACTACTGCTGCCCGGGTGGCGTCAAGATCGCGCAAAGCCGCGTACCAGATGGCGTAGCCGACGCCCGAGGTCAGTGCTCCGGATGTGCAGGCAAAGGCAACTCCGCGTGCATCGAAATGAAACTGCTCGCGCAACAAAGCGCTCGCAAGCAGTGCGAGTGGCACGGCGCGAAAAAAGTTCCCGGTCGTGGCCGACAGCGGATTCGTTCCGCCGCGACCGCGCAGCGAATAGATTCCCCAGGCGAGACCTGCGCCCAACATCAAGGCCGCGGCCTGGAGCGGCGGCGCGGAGATGCCTGGGAACACGAGGCCGACAAGGCCGCACAGAGCGAGCGCGATTCCGCTGCCCTGCAGTGCGCTCAAACGTTCGCCGCGGTGCCAGCCCCACAAGAGCATCGTCGTCTGCACAGCGCCGAACAGAAGTAGCGCGCCGCTACCTGTGGAGAGCTGCGTGTACGCGAACGAAAACGCCGCCGCGTACGCGAACAGCGCCGCCGCCGACAGCCAATTGCCACCGCGCAAGGGATGCGTGCCGCGCAAGCCGACGATCAGCGCGAGCGCCAGCGCTCCGGAAATCAGGCGCACACTCGTGAACGTCGCCGGATCGATCGCCGTCTCGCGCAGTGCGAGCCGACACAGAATCGAATTCGCCGCGAAGGCGAGCAGCGCCAGCGAAGTCAGAGCGATCAGGCGCAACGGCGGCACACGTTCCATGATGGCGCATGCGGGCGGGCCGCGCGATCAACGTTCGCGCGGGCCGAGCACGTAGCGCTGCGATGACTCGTCCCAATGAACGCCACCGCGCGCCGCGATGGCTTGCTTCAGGTGGGTCAGATCGAAGGGCGCACCTTGCGAGCCGATCTCGACAAAGGCACTGGGATTCCCAAATTTCTGTATCCACCCGTTGTCTGGGCACCGCGGAACCTCATCGATCAACGTTGCGAGCATCCGCCAGACTTGCCATGCGCTGTCCGTGCCCTCAGGCAGCGGGCCCAACTGCCCCAGCCGCGATTCCACGAGTCCAATGGGGTCGTCTGTTGGCCGCAGATCCTCCGTTCGAACCGTGCCATGTGCCTCGGCCCAATCGATTGCGTCCATCGGGCTCGAGTCCGGACCCGTTCGCCCCTCGCGCCACTCAGGCGCGAAGAAGGGCAAACCCTCGGCAACTACGAAAGGGTATTGCCCGCCCGGATAGCTTTGCGCGCGATAGGGTGAACCCGAGACCATCCCGGTAGCCATGCAGAAACCGTTGACCGCCTGTGCGCGGTCAAAACCTGTGGCCATGCGCACTTCGCCTGAAATCTCGGCGAACGCAGCGCGATCGAAATCGAAGAGCAATCGCACGATCCAAAACACGTTGGCCGAATTGCCGAAGTCGAGGTTTCCCTCACGTGTTGGGCCTGAAGCGAAGCCCTCGCTCGGCACGAGTTCAGCGTATTGGCGCAGGAGCGCGAGCGCGCGCTGCTTGCCGAGCTTGCGCAGTCGATTCAGGGCTCGAACGTACGCAGCTGGATCGTAGTTCCGCCAATCGTTCGCGGCGCATGCGTTGATCGCGGCGAGATCGTTATCGAGCACGAGCGGTCCACCTATCTGCATTGCGAGGATGCTCTGCGGTATCGCGCGCGCTGTCCGCCGCCATGTTCCGCCCGGTTCGAAGTCCGGCAGGCACACACCAACTTGGAATGCGCGCGTTGCGCCGGGGACGCGTTCGATCTGGTTCGGCTCGAGGTGCACGTTGAACACGCCGTTCTGGCCCGACGTCCACCACAGACAGGTGTTGTCCCGGTCCACGCCGGCGCTCCAATCGGGTTTTTCATCGGCGCGACGCGCGATGACGACGGCGACGGAGAGCGGCCAAGTCAGCGGCACTTCTTTGCCGCTGTCCTCGACAAAGAAGAGTCGACCGCTCAAGACCAAACGGCGCCTGCCCGCCTCTCCGTGATCGGCGCGGAATTCGAACTCGTGCAGGACAGGCTGACTCCATTGCACGCGCACACGGGCGCGCCGGTCGGCAAGAGCTTGGTTGCGAGGATCCGCATCCGATCGCTGGGCTTCGCGGGCGAATTCCGAATCCGAAATCAATGTGATCTTGCCGTCGCGCAGGGTCCATCTTGCGTGGAAGCGATCGTGTGCCAGCTCGTTCAGTGCATCGCAGGGGCGCGTGCGACCCATTCCTCCGCCACCCCAGAAGTTTGACCGGCCACCTCGTCTCAGCGCTTCGAGCAGCCCCTCGGAACAGCGGGTCTCGAGCCCCGTGAGCGCCTGGACTTCCGCCACGACATCCTCGAGCCGCTCGCTGCTAAAGGACGGGTACTCGCAGACGCGATTGACGTGTTGCGCGTCCGCGAGCCAAGGAACCAGCGACTGAGGCCTGGGCTCTGGATCGATGGCGACGCTGCCGCCGAAGACATCGTCGAAACACGGCTCGAGGTAGTCCGCATCGCAACGCTCAACGCGCAGTGGAGTCCAATTGGCCCCCTGCGCGCTTTGCGCTTTGTCCACTTGCACGAAGGCGCCGGCTGGAAGCGAGGCAAGCCCGATGGCAATCGCGGTCATGGTCTTCATGCGGATTGGTTGCCAACTCTAGCGACGTTCGGTTGCGCGGTTTCTCTGAGGGTGAAAGCAGCCGGCGAGCCCATTCTCCTCGACGCTGCCGCGCGAGCGCGCGGTCGGCGGGATCGAAGGGCGGGTAGCCTGGACACCCGACCGCCTTGCGCGTTACTTCTTCCGCCCGCGCTGGCGCAAATAAGCTTCCATGAAGCCGTCGAGTTTGCCGTCGAGCACCGCCTGGATGTTCCCGACCTCGAAGTCGGTGCGGTGGTCCTTGACCATTTGATACGGATGCATCACGTAGGAACGGATCTGGCTGCCGAACTTGATCTCGCCCTTGGCGTCGTAGAGCGCGGCCATCTCGGTATCGCGCTGGGCTTCGCGCAGCGCTACGAGTTTGCCCTTCAGGAGATGCATGGCCATGTCGCGATTCTTGTGCTGACTGCGCTGGGATTGGCAGCGCACGACGAGACCCGTCGGCCGGTGCGTCAAGCGCACCGCGGATTCGGTCTTGTTGACGTGCTGACCACCGGCGCCGCCCGCGCGCATCGTGTCGACATCGAGGTAGGCTTCGTTGATCACGATGTCGGCCTCGTCCTCGAGCTCTGGCGTCGCGCCGACCGATGCGAACGCGGTGTGACGGCGCGCCTGGCTGTCGAAGGGACTGATGCGAACCAGGCGGTGCACGCCGGTTTCCGCCTTCAGGTAGCCGAACGCGTAGGCACCTTCGACACGCAAGGTCGCGGTGCGGATGCCGCCTTCGTCTTCGGTCGCGCGTTCGACTTCCTCGAGGTTGAAGCCCTTGGCCTCGGCCCAGCGAATGTACATGCGCAGCAGAATCCCGGCCCAGTCGCAGGCATCGATGCCGCCGGCTCCGGCGGTGATCTGCAGGAACGCGTTGCGATGATCCTGGGGTCCGCCGAGCATCACGCGAAAGTCGAGCTCGGCCAGGTCCTTTTCGACGGCCACGGCCAGTTCGGCCAGATCGCCGCTGACATCGTCTTCGTCGCCTTCGCGGCCCATGCTCACGAAGAGCGCCATCTCCTCGAGGTGCTTGGCGAGCTTGTCGATCGGCTCGACCACGCTGCGCGCGATCTTTTTCTCGGCGATCAGCTTCTGGCTCTGCGACTGGTCCGACCAGAATTCAGGACCGTTCTCGAGCTCGGTGATCAGCGCCAGGCGCTTGTTCTTGTGGTGGTAGTCAAAGCCCCTCCCTGAGATGCTCGAGGCGGCTCAGGGAGGTCTCCACGATGGATTGGTAGTCGTTCAGGGACGGCATGGGGCGCAGAGTTTATCGACCCTGCTGCCGACATCACGGGTGAACCACGAATTCCAGGCCATCCGACAGGGTCGAGTTGTTCGGCGCCGGGTAGCCGTTGTCGCGGCCCCAGGCCTGGGCACAAATTGTCGAGCCCGGAACCATCAGGTAGGGCGCGGGCGTGCCGCCGAGCGCGCCGACCGCGAAGGCGTTCATGTCGATCGAATAGACGCCCGAGCAATCGTTCGGCGGAGGGTTGCCGCCCGAAGTGAGCGGGATCGAGCGCTTGAGCGGCGTGTTGACGCAGCGCAGGCCGCCCTGGAACGCGACCGCGGTCGGGCCCGCATTGCTGTAGAGGTACAGGCCAGGCTTGTTGTTGATCACGTTGGACGCAGAGATCAGGAAGCCCGAACCGGCCGTGGCGCTCGCGATGCCGCTCGAACCGATCGTGGGCGTGCAGCCCTGGCTGTTGACCTTGGCAGTGCAGTACGAGCTGCCACCACCGGGCGTGGGAATCGGGACGAAGATCGGCCCGCCGACCAGAGTTCCGTGGTTACCGTTGCCCGAAGCGTCGAGTCCGTCGCCGTCGAGCCGATAGCACGCGCTCAGATTCGGTGCGGACAGGATTTGCGTGTACATGCCGGCCGCGATTTCCGGCTGCGTGCGCGCTACCGACCAGATGCGCACGTCCTCGAGCAAACCGTTCCAGCGCTCGTTCGCGCTGCCGGGAGCCGTGTCGCCGGCGCCGATCCTGGCGACGGCTCCAAGATCGACGAGCGGGCCTGTGCCCACGGTCTGCGCAACCTGGGCGCCATTGATATAGAGCCGTGCAAATGCGCCGTCGTAAGTAGCCGCGACGTGCGTCCACGACATGAACGCTCCGGCGGCGAACGAGGTCGAGACGTTGACCACGCCACCCGTGCCATTGATCCACAAGCGCAGGATCCGCGCTCCGTTGTTGCCCGCGTCGACGCGCAGGAACCATTCGGCGATGCCTTGCGTGAAGTGCTTCCTGCCGATGGTCGGGTAGACCCAGCCCGCCGGCAGGCCCGCATCGTTGTAGGTGATCCACGCTTCGAGCGTGAACGCGGGCGGCGCGAGCAGGGGCGACGGCGCGAGATCGATGTAGCCGGTCTGCGGCGAGGTGCTGACACTGAGCGCCTGGTTCTGCGCGACGGCATTGCCGGTCAGCGCAAGGGCAAGTGTGCAAAGTGCGGCGAAACGCATGAGATAGAAATTCATAGGGGGCCCTCGTGGACGCGAGTGTGATCCTGGTAGCTCGGAACGGATCATAGCGCTGGATTCGAAAATGGAGGGAGGATGACGAGTCACAGGATTGTCGTTAGCGCGTTGCTCGCGCTCTTGGCCGGGGGAGTCTTCGCCTGCGCCACGCTGGTCGGCACGGGTGGACGGACTCCTGGCGAGTTCGCGACGGGCGCGGGGCCACAGGCGCGCGAACTCGTCGCCCGCGCGCTCGCGGACCTTCCGGCGGCGGAAATCGTCGATATCCACGCCCATGTCGCCGGCAGCGCAGCGGACGGCAGCGGTTGCGAACTCTCCGACGACATGCATTCGTGGCTGCATCCGTGGCGCATGCTGCAATACTCGCTGTACAAGCAGGCGTCGGGAGTCGAAGACATCGAACACGGCGCACAGCAGATGGCCGCGCGACTCGCGTCCGTCACGCGCGGAAGAGCTTGCGTGCTGGCACTCGACCATCGCTACAACGCCGATGGCGCCATCGACCGCGAGGGCACGGCGATGTACGTCCCGAACGACTATGTCCTCGAGTTGTGCCGAAAATCACCTGAGCTTTTCCTGGCCGGTGTTTCGATTCACCCCTATCGCAAGGACGCGCTCGCGGAACTCGAGCGCTGCTCGGCGCGCGGTGCCAGGATCGTCAAATGGTTGCCGAACTCGATGGGTATCGACCCGGCGAGCCCGTTGTGCGATCCGTTCTACGAGCGCATGCGCTCGCTCGGGATGACACTGCTCACGCACGCCGGCGATGAACACGCGCTGGCGCAAGGCTGCGCGGAATTCGGCAACCCGTTGCGCCTGCGCCGAGCGCTCGAGCACGGCGTGCGTGTGATCGTTGCGCACTGCGGATCGCTCGGTGATGCGGAAGATCTCGACGATCCGGCCCATGGCAGGGTCGCTTGCTTCGACCTTTTCCTGCGCCTGATGGCAGAGCCGCGCTACCGCGCCTTTCTGTACGGCGACATTTCCGCGCTGACGTTCCGCAATCGCGATCCGCGCGTGCTGCAGACGCTGCTCGAGCGAACCGAGCTGCACGAACGACTTCTCGATGGAACGGACTGGCCGTTGCCCGCCATCGGAGTGTTGATCAAAACGAGTCGATTCGAGCGCGCCGGGCTATTGACGTCCAGCGAGCGCGAGGCGCTCGACGAAGTCTTTCGCTACGACCCGCGGCTCTTCGATCTCGCGCTCAAACGGACGCTGAAAGGCCCCAATGGCGAACGGTTTCCGGCCGCGGTCTTCCTGCGCAAACGCGAGATCTTGCCCTGAGGCGCGCGCTCAATTCTTCGTCGGCACGTCGTCGAGCAGGCCCTTGTCGCTGATCAACGCTTCGATCGCCGCGCGCTCGCGCGGAACTCCGGCAGTGATCACGCGACAACCGTCGGCGCTGATCACGACCACGTCCTCGATGCGCACACCGATGCCGGCGGCTTCGTCGTAGAGCCCCGGCTCGATCGTGAACGCGCAACCGGGCACGAGCGGCTGGGCGTAATCGCCGACGTCGTGGACCTCGAGTCCGACCCAGTGGCAGGCGCCGTGGCGCTGCATTTTCTGGAAGCCCGCGTCCTTGATCGACTTCGAACAGGCGGCTTCGACATCACCGAGGCTGACACCCGGCTTGGCGGCGGCGATGCCGGCTTGCTGCGCGGCGAACACCGCGTCGTAGATCGCCGCCTGACGCTCGTTGAACTTGCCGCTCACCGGCCAGGTGCGCGTGATGTCGACGACTTCGTGCTCGTACTCGGGCGCATAGTCGATCAGCAAGATCTCGCCCGCCTGCATGCGCCGACGGTTGGTGTTGTAGTGCAGCACGCACGAGTTGCGGCCGGATCCGACGATCGCATCGTAGGCCGGACCTGCGGCGCCCTCGCGCTTGTGCACGAAGTCCATCAGCGCGCCCAACTCCCATTCTCCGCGGCCCGCACAGGTCGAGCGCATCGCTTCGACCATCGCCATGGCGCCGATGCTGCCGGCGCGCTCCAACGCGGCAATCTCTTCGGCGGTCTTCACGCGCCGCAGCGCGGCCAGCGTGAACTGCATGTCCTTGATCTCGGCTTTGAACTTTGCCTTGAGATTCTCGGCGAGCTTGTCCTCACGGCTCGCGCGGCCGTCGAGCGGATCCTTCGCGATGCGAGCGTCGTAGGGTTCAGCGCGGTCGTAACAACCCGACAGTCCGATGTAGGGCTCGGTGCTGATCCACACGCTGCGGCCGTCGGGAATCCACTCCTTCAACGCCGCCATCAGGTCGGTCGACGCACGGATGTCGCTGAAGCCGCTCAGGGCCGCGATCCATTCGTCCTCGCTGTCCCATTTCTCGCCTTCCCAGGATTCGTTGCGCTTGTCGCGCTTGGGCAGGAACAGCGTTTCCTTCTTCGTGTCGAGGTCCATGACCAGCGTCGCGTTCGGACTCTCGATGCCGGTCAGATACCAAAAAGTCTTGTCCTGGCGGAAAACAACATAGTCGCGTGTGTCAGGGAGCCCGCGCACGATCACCAGTCCGGTCTTCAACTGCGCAGCGAGCGCGGCGCGGCGGCCGGCGTGAAATTCCTTGCCGAGGCCGCAAGTCGGCGCTCCCCCACCTTCGTCGGCGAGCGTCGGCAACGGCGCAGTCTTTTCGGCACGTCTTGCGTTCCCCGGCGGCCGCGCGGGCTTCGCGGGCTCCTGAGCAATAGAGAGATCCGCGGCGAACAACAGCAGACACGCGACCAGGATGCGCTGGGCCATGGGTGTCGAGCATACCAGCCCCTCGGCGCG
>JAYUUV010000120.1:0-19423 GCA_043754695.1 Planctomycetota bacterium | reverse complement strand
GTTCGCGCAGGGTGATCAGACACTGGAGCGTTCCCATAGCGGGCTCGGGATCGGCCTGACGCTGGTGCGGCGGCTGGTCGAGATGCACGGCGGGACGGTGCGGGCCTCGAGCGAAGGGCTCGACCGAGGTAGCGAGTTCGTCGTGCGCCTGCCGGCGCTGATAGAGAGCGCGGTGCCGACCGCGACTCCGACGGTCGAAGCGCCCGTTGCGGCCGCCCGTCGGATCCTCGTGGTCGATGACAACCACGATTCCGCCGAGTCGCTGTCGATGTTGCTGGAGCTCACGGGCAACGAGACGCGTCTAGCCTTCGACGGCATCGAGGCTGTGAACACCGCAGCGAGCTTCAGGCCCGACGTGATCATGATGGACATCGGCTTGCCGGAGTTGAACGGCTACGAGGCCGCAGCGCAGATCCGCGGTGAGCCGTGGGGCAAGGCGATGATGCTCGTAGCCCTCACCGGCTGGGGACAAGACGAGGATCGGCGAAAGAGCGTGGAGGCGGGCTTCGACGTCCACCTGGTCAAGCCCGTGGATTTCACCACGCTGACCAAGCTTTTGGCCGGTGATCTGGCAGTGGTTGCCCAAGGGCGGCGACCCTAGCGGGCTTGCCCGTGCCCCGTCGTACCGGGGAGTCGTTTCACGGTGTGTCCTCGCACCCGCGGCGCCTTATCGCAACCTGATCGTGCCAGGATCGCGCAAGGGAACAACGGCGGGTACAACGCCGGCTGACAGCGCAGCCGCGGCCTCCTAACCTCATTCCGCCCTGCGGCTGCGAACGCCGCATCTGCTGCCGCGGCCCGCGCTGCCGCTGCCACGACTACAACGTCCTGCTCGCCCTCGCCCTCTAGAACTTCGGCCGCGCCCTTCGCCGCCGCCGCGCCCGGTAATCCGGGGGACACCATCTTTGATTGCACCGCAGCCGTCGCCACTACGGTCTTGTCCGACGCCTCAAACATGCGCGCCCTGGAATTGAAAATCCCACCCGTGGCCCTCGTTCTCCTGTTGGGCGCGCTGATGTGGCTGTCGGCGCGCGCCGCGCCCGCCCTGGGGTTCAGCCTGCCCGCGGGGCCGATCCTCGCCGCCAGTCTCGCCCTAGGCGGCGGGCTCATTGCCATCCAGGGCGTGGCCTCGTTCCGGCGCGCGAGCACCACTGTGACCCCCCTGCACCCGGAGACGACTTCGGCGCTGGTGACGTCAGGCATCTACCGCTGGACGCGCAACCCGATGTACCTCGGCATGCTGCTGCTCCTGCTGGGCTGGTCGCTGTTTCTGGCCAACGCCCTCGCCTTCATCTTTCCCGCCGCCTTCGTGCCCTTGATGAATCGCCTCCAGATCCTCCCGGAAGAAAGCGTGCTGGCGGCCATTTTCGGGTCCGGCTTTGCAGACTACCAATCCAAGGTGCGACGCTGGCTTTGAATTAATCGGAGGAAATCATATGGCATATCTCATCGGCGTAACCCTGGCCCTGGCCGTCTCCTTGTTCGCCCGCTTAGTCGGGCTCGACCGGGACCGGGCCTTTTATCCAACCGTGATGATCGTCATCGCCGCCCTTTACGGGCTATTTGCCGTCATAGGCGGTCACCCGGGCGAACTGACCCTTGAGTGGATCATGGTGTGCGGATTCATCGTCGTCTCAACCCTGGGATTCAAGTTCAGCCTCTGGCTCGTGGTCGCGGCCCTGTTCGCGCACGGCATCTTCGATTTTTTCCACGCCCGCCTCATCGCCAATCCCGGGGTGCCGGCGTGGTGGCCGGCGTTCTGCGGGGCCTACGATGTGACTGCGGCCGCGTGGCTGGCCTGGCTGCTGCGGCGCGCCGGCCCCAACGACGCAAAGCAAATCGGCAACCCCGGCCGGTACCTCCCGAAATCCTTGACAGAAACCGGTGGAAACGGCCGCTTCGCGGTCCCCACCCACCGCGCGGGCGCTACCGTGACGACGTGATCAGGGGCTTGGAATTCCTATGCTCCGGAGGGCAGCTTAACGACCATGCGATGCATCGGAATCGAGCGAGCAATCCTGCTGGCAATTGCCCTCATCGGTGGCGCCTCGTGCGGCGAGCAGGCGTCGCACACTCGGTTCAACGGGTCAGCGGGACCTCTGGACGAATCCACAGGGCTACCGACGCGCTTCCGCGATGAACGGTCAGAGATCGAGTTCGTACTGGTCAAACCGGGCAGATTCATTCGAGGCGCTTCGGGACGGGACGCTGGGTCTTCCGAGGAGGAATTGCCAGCTCACGAGGTGAGAATCACCAAACCGTTTTACTTGAGCGTGTGCGAGGTAACGCGCGAGCAGTGGGATCGAATCATGAATCCTGCGGGAGTCGCGCGGGAACAGCGCAGTGATCACGCAAATCCGAAGCTGCTCCGCCACGCGGAGCCGATCAGCGGCGTCGAGTTGGACCAGATCAAGAAGTTCTTGGACGAGACGGGCTGCAGGCTGCCTACCGAAGCAGAGTGGGAGTATGCGGCGCGCGCTGGTTCGGAGGATCCCCGGTACGGCGCGATCGATGACATCGCTTGGTTCGAAGGCAACTCAGCTGGTCGGATCCATCCGGTCAAGTTGAAGCGCCCCAACGCGTGGGGTCTGTTCGACATGCTCGGGAATGCAGCTGAGTGGTGCGCGGACCGGTACGCGCGCGCCACGTACGAGAATTGCAGGCCAGGGATTGCGGATCCCGTGCATTTCCCCACTGGGCTGGAACGACTTTCGGGAGACGGGTTCAACGTCGTCCGAGGGGGCTCGTGGGCAACTCTCGGGGATTGTTGCCGCGCCTCGGGCAGAGCATGGAGAGAGCCTTCAGATCCGCCGTTCGATGTAGGACTGCGAGTCGCGCGCGATCCGTAGGAGGGATCCTGAAGCCTCCGCACAAAATGTTCGTACTCGTGAACTCAACCCAAAGCGTGCCCAGCGCCGCTCGAGCGCCCCGACCGAGGTACCTGCGACAACGGTAAGCGCTGATGGTCGCACGATCGGGTCGTGCCGATCTGCCGCAGTCCTGCGATCGGTCGCGACGCGCGGGCTCCAAAGACCAATGCAGCGTCCGTCTGAGTCCGGAACCTGATTCCGCACCCAAACGGACGCTTCGTGAGCCAGACCTTCAGTTCCCCACCACGTACTCGAGCGCATCGCTCAGCGAAGAACCGAATTGCGCCTGGGGATCGCGCGACCACCACTGACAGTCCACGCCGCGCCCCGGCTGCCTCAGTTCTTGGGCAGGCGTTCCGCCGAGCAAGCCCGCCGCGAATGCGTTCATGTCGATCGAGTAGGCCCCCGAGCAGTCGATCGCAGGGCCGGGATTGCCGCCGGAGCTCGAGGCGATCGTGCGCCGAATCGGCGACTGCACACACAGCAATCCACCCTGGAATGGATTCGAAGCTTGTCCCTGCAAGCTGTAGAGCATCACGCCCGGCTTGTTGTTGAGCACTCGCGTGCAGGTCACGAAGAATCCGGCTTGCGCACTCGCGCTCGGCATTCCCTGCGAACCGATCGCGGGCACGCAGCCGAGCGAGTTGATCTTGGCGCTGCAGTACGCGATCGGCTCGAGGTTGGTCCAGTCGAGATTGAGCTTCATGGTCGCTTGGCTGCTCGCATCGAAGGCATAGAACTCGTAGTGGTCGTCCGCAAGCGAACTCAGCATCGAGAGCGAGAGGCTGAAGTCCTCATCGGGCTGCAGGCCAACACCTTGCGTGAGCCACAGGACTCCGCCGCGCGGGCGCGGTTCGCCGAACGGGGTCTGGAACACCACGCTGTGCTGCCAGTTTCCGCTCAGGGGCGGAGCGCTGAAGGGCTGGGCCGCCTGCGGATCCACAGGATTCGACACGGGGAAGATCCAGATCGCTTTGTAGTGCGGCGTCCCGTACATCGCGCCGAGCGTGGCCGAGCCGATGGAGGCCGCGGTGATTGTGAGGGCGCTGCTGATGACATCGGGCCTGCGATTCGCGCAGGCGCTCTTGGCCGAAACACTGACGACCACGGGTGTCCCGCCCACTGGATTTGTATACGACATGCGCTCCCACTCAGGCTGCGGCGAGAAGCGATACTCGCGCACGGCCTGCTGACCGTCAGTGTAGAAGGACACTTCGAACTTGTCTGCCGGGGCCGAGTCATCGCCGCCCTCGAAGCCTGCGGAGTTCGCAAGCGTGAGTCCCAAGATGCCGCCCGCGGGAGCGTCCATCTGAAAGCGAAAGTACTTGCGCTTCGCGGCTTGTTGCGTATTGAGGAATCCGAACCAAACCGTGCTGCCGGGCGCGATCGTGACCGGCGCGCCGGCGGCCGGCGCGGCCCACGGATTTCCCAACGCACCCGTAGGCTTGGTCTTCGCGACATCGGGATCGGTCGTCACATAGACCGCGAGTCCCTCGGGCGAAATGGCGTGCGCGTCGAGGCTGGAGCAGAAGACGGCGAGCGCCGTCACGACGAAGAGCTTGAAGAGCTGCATCGGTTGGGTCTCGAGGAAGGGCTTGAACCGGCCCTGCGAGGTCATGGGACTCCCGAGGTTCAGGGCCGGAGGGAACAACTCTTCCGGCGTCGAGAAGACCGCTGGACTGCAACCCTTCTCGAAAAAATTGCTCGACCGAACCGGCAGCTTCCCGCCATGGCAGACATGCGCGCGGGCATCGACTCCTGCCCAACGCTCGCAAATCGACGGCGTCGACGTGCAAAAAATCCCAAGGCCACCTCTGACTGCCGAGCGAGGCCCCAATCCTCGCGCGTCGGCATGGAACCGACCTTCGGCGCGTCAGCTGAGAGCCAGTGGGCGTCTGCCCGCGCGCAGGCTCCACGCGCGCGCGTGGCGCTGCAATGCCACTCCAGCCAAAGCCTGCTGCTCGAGCATTGTCCGCTGACCTGCCATGGCCGACGAAGACGATTTGACCCACGGAAACCGGCGAAAACGGCCGCTGCAAGCTCCCTTCTCCAATCGGGGTGCTACCGTGAAGACATGATCAGGCGCTTGGATTTCCTATCCGTCAGGCGCGCCTGCTGCTGATGAGGTCCACACAGTGATAGTCATTGGCGCACTTGTGTGGGGCGCAGCGCTCGTCTTGTATGCGGGTCTGATCGCGGGGCTTGCGATCCTCAGTTATTGGCTGAGCGCACGACACAAGACGAATCCAAGCCTGCCGAGGCACGGAATGATTCAAGCGACCCTCCGTGCGATGATCATCGCGCTCCTGCTCGCGCCCGTGATACTCGCATTCCTGTATTTTCCGTTCCAACTGGTGTCGGCCGACGGGACAAGAGAGTTGGGCGTGATCAAGCCCAGGCTGGTCGAGAACCTTGGGATCGCGACCCTGATTTCCTTCATTGCCGGCACGGCACTGGCCGTGATCGGCGTGTCTATATATTCCCTCACCCGCAGCAAGCCTCAGGTCACGTCCTGAGCCATTCGACGCGCATGATTGTCCTTTGCGCCATTGGCGCGCTCAGCATGCTCTCCTCCTGCGCTACGTACTTGCCGAAGATCGACGACTGCAGTCGCGAATGGGATCCTGCAGGGCTGCCGGAGAATCGCAAGCATTTGAGCTCGCTGGAATCGCGTCCGCGCGTGTGACGCGCTCTCGCGAGGCGCCTAGCACTCCCCATGAGACTCCAGCTTCGATTCGTGGGCATGGGCTGCGGCATCCTGTTGATCTCGGGCGCGGGACGCGCGCAGGGCACGTTCCCGGAGCGCGTTTGGGCGACGACCTGGAATGCCTACACGCTTGTTGAAGCCGATTTCGATCGCGACGGACGGCCCGACTTCGCGACCACGTCGCTCAACTCTGCGATGGGCGTGCTGCGCTCGTCGGGACGCGGTTTGTTCGAGCCGTTCGCGGCTCAGCCGCTGCCGTTCGCGCCCAGCTGCGCGTGCGCGGCGGATTTCAACCTAGATGGTGTGCCCGACCTCGTCGCGAGCAGCTTGAGCCAGTGTTCGATCGCGCTGGGGACTCCGAATGGCTCGCTCGGCACGCCCGTGACGATCACTCAGCTCGTCGGCGCGCGCGGAATGGCCACGGCGGACTTCGACCTCGACGGCAAGCCGGATCTCGTGCTCGCGGATTTCAACCACGGCTTGCTCCAGATCCTGCGCGGAACCGGTGGTGGGACGTTCAATCCACCGATCGCAGTAGCCCTGCCTCCAAACGCGCGACCGTACTGCGTCGCCGTCGGAGATGTGTCCGGCGACGGGATCCTCGACCTCGTCACGGGCTACGCGGAAGCGGGTGCGGCAGGTCTGGCGTGGTTGCGCGGCCGCGGAGGCTTCGCGTTCGGCCCGCCGCATGTGATCGGGGTGACGACGGGAGCCGTGTTGGGACTCGAGCTGGCGCAGCTCGACGCAAACCCTGGGCTCGATGTCGCTGCGGCGGCCTACCAAGAGCTCGTCTACTTCAACCTCGGCGGCGGCGTGTTCGGCTTGCCGCTCGTTCTGAATGCATTTGCCTCCTCGGCACGGGTCGACTCCGGCGACTTCGACGGAGACGGACTCGCCGACCTCGTTTACACCAACGGCCAACTCGAGTTCTACCGCAGGCTGCCGGCCGGCGGCTTTGCGCCGAGGGCGACGACACAGGCAGGCTTGGTGGGCGGTGACGTGATCGCGACTGACGTCGACGGCGATGGTGCGCTCGACGTGGCGATGGCGAACGACGGCGGGATGCTTGTCATCCTCGGCAACGGGGATGGGACATTCCAATCCGTGACGGACCTGGATTTCTCGGCGGGAGCTCTGACGACAGCCGACATGAACGGCGACGGAGTCGCTGACTTGGTGAGCGCGGCCAGCTTTGGATCCGCCATCGAAGTGCGACTTGGCAACGGCAACGCTGGCTTCGGCCCGCCTGCGGTGGTTTCGATCGGCGGCCAGCTGCGGGCATTGGCCGTCGGCAAGATCGATCTCGACGGCGATCAGGACGTCGCCGTCGTCGACTCCGCGGACAAGCTGCACATCCTAATCGGCGACGGTCAAGGCGGACTCGCGCAGTCTTCGCAAGTCACGACGGCCTTCGGCCCCAGCTCGCTCGCGATCGCCGACTTGAACAACGATGGGCGCGCGGATGTTGCGGTCACCGCGAGCAGCTCGCCGCAGGGACCGGGCACGCAGGTGCGTGTGCACTTTGGAAACGGCAACGGAGGCATGACGCCGGCCACGAACGTCGACACGGGAGCGACGCCGATCGACATCAAGGCCGTGAACCTCGACGGCGACGGCGACATCGATCTGGTCTGCGCAAACTCCGTGGGAAGCAGCATTTTCCGATTGATCAACGACGGCCTCGGGAATTTCACGGTGCAAACAACGCCCGTCGGGCAGACAACGCGATGCATCGCGGCCTCGGATCTCGACGGGAACGGGACGATCGATCTGGTCGTCGGCGGCTCTCCTGACCTGAAGGTGTTCCGCGGAACCGGAGGCGGCACGTTCGCGTTCCAAAGCTCCTACCCAGGAGCTTTCCCGGATCGGATCGCCCTCGCTGACTTCGATGGCAATGGGACGCTCGATGTCGCCGCGATCGGCGCGCGTCTCACGCTCTACTCGAACGATGGCGCCGCAGGGCTAGCGAGCGCGAGCAGCTTCGTCGCGATCGGTCTGCCCCACTACTCGCTCGCGACGGCGGATGTCGACGGCGACGGCAGGCTTGACTTGATCGAAGCTCACGGGGCCGCGACGCTCTACCTCAATCGCGGCGAGCTGATCCCACCCGTGGCGTATTGCACGGCCAAAGTGAACTCGCTCGGATGCACGCCCGCGATCGGCTGGAGCGGCGTGTCGAGCGCGTCCGCGTCGAGCGGCTTCGACGTGCACGCGGGATCGGTGCGCAACAACAAGCCGGGGCTGATGCTTTACAGCGTCGGCGGCCGCGCCCTGGTTCCGTTCTCTGGCGGTCTGCTGTGTTTCTCGAGCCAAGCCCGGAACTCGCCGGCGCTCGCGTCCGGAGGCTCCAGCAGCGGCAACGATTGCACGGGCAGCTACTCCATCGACGTGAACGCGTTCGCGTCCGGCGCGCTCGGCGGCAACCCGCTGCCTGCGCTGAGAGTTCAAGGGACTGCGGTCTGCGCCCAGTTCTGGGGCCGTGACCCAGGCTTCGTTCCGCCGAGCGCTACGACGCTGTCTGACGGGCTGGAATATGTGGTTGGGCCTTGAGCGCGATTGCGGTCCCGCAGCGGCTGTGAGGCTCGCGCAAGATGAGACGCAACTGCGACATTCCGCTCGCGCAGGGTGCATATGGAGTTCGGGCTCGCACGAGCGCTGTGCATGAGATCCAGGTACCGTCGGCAGAAGCCGTGATGTGATCGAGACTCGCCCCGCGCTTGCCCGGGGGTTCTGCTCGCACGTCGAAGGGCAGATCGGCGCGAGCCATCGGACTCGTGCACGCGGGCGCGACGACCAGCGCTGCACAGCCGAGCGCCGCCGCAAACACGCTGGCGATCGAGATCGCATTGGGCGCGACGCGTCGACGCGCCAGCGCCGCCGCGCAAGCCTTGGCCCAGCTTGAGTTGCGCGTGCTCAGGGGTCGCCTGTCGGAGCCTGGAGTCGTCACGGGAGGACGATACGGCCCGGCGCGGCCGATGCAATCCTGGCCTCGATCTGCCGGGCGGCGAAGCGAAGCGGCGAGCGGACTAGAACAGGACGCGCGGTGTCAGAGCGAGCGCAAGCACCTGCTCGCCACGGCGTACGTCGAGCTTGCAGGTCTTCGGCAGCTCGAAGCTCCGGAGCAGTTCGGTCAACGTGTATTCCGCAGCCGCGCGCCCGTCCACGGCTTCGATCACGTCGCCGGCGAATAGGCCCGCTGCGGAGCCCGGTGAATCTTCGAGCACCTCGCGCACGCGAAACGATTTGAAGTCCGCGCCTTCGGCCACGACGAAAAGCCCGCTGTTCGCCTGGTCGAAGGCTTTCGCGAAGTTCGCGTTGGGCTCGAGCAGGATGCGCTTGCGCTTGTAGTCGAGAAAAAGCTTGAAGCGACTGATCGCAGCCGTGCCGATGCTGCCGAGCTCGTCCGCGTTCGCATGGGCGCCTGCGCTGTCCGCGGAAAAGAAGGTCGGCGGGCCGGCGAGCGTGAACTTGCCGAGCTTCAAGGCCGCGACCCGACCCGCGCGACCGGTCGCGCGGCCGCCGACTCCGCCGGAGCCGATGGCGCGGATGCTTGGCGTGTTCGGCCGCGGAAGTGCGTGGGCGGAAACGAAGGGACTGTTCAAGATCAGCGCCTTGCCCGCGCCGATGTCGAGCACGAATTTTCCTCGGAACGTTTCCTCGGGCGCGAGTTCGATCTCGGCCTCGAGCAACGGATGTCCGCCGGAATTGAATGCGATCGGAAGACTCGCGCCGCTGCCGGTGTACTCGAACGAATCCCGCTCGTGCAGTTGCAGCGTGCGCGCGACGTAGTCGATCTCCACTACGAACTGCGAAATGAAGTCCGCGCCGAGGATGCCGTCGAAGGCGTGACCCAGCGACGGAGTCAGGCTTTGGAGCGGCATCGCCAGCACCACGGGCTGCGAGAAATTCGCGAGGCCGACCAGGCTGTATTTCGTTCCGATCACGAATGCGCCGCTGGCCGACTCGGAGCTCGTGCCCTTGATGTCGACTTCGCCTCCCAGGCTCAGGCCGAGTCGCTTGGCGAGCTCGAGATCGATCACGCCGAATTTGTCGCCGGTGTCGAGGATGAACCACAGCGGACTCGACTCGCCCACTCGCACCTGCAGCATGATGTGCTGGTTCACGAACTCGAATGGCAGCGTCACTGCTTTCGGCGCAGCGCTCGCAGCGACGGACTGCGCTTTGGCGGGCGGGGCGAGGCCGGGCAGCGCGAGAGCGAAAGTGGACGCCGCGAGGACAACGAGCTTGTGCATGGGGACTAGCCCGCGGTCGATCCGCTCCAGCGGCGAGCTTCGAACACGGTGCGGACGCTGTAGCTTTGGGTCAACCTCGAAACTGACGGCGCGGACGAAGCCGGACAGAAACGAGCAGATGTCCGGCAACTGGACGTCGGTGCTGCGCGCGCTGCCAAGCTGAACTCGCGAACGATCCGCGCCGGCTCGCATTCGCTACCTGCTGGCCTACGACCAAAAACTCCCCTGCGCGGTGCGGCGCATCTTCGTGCGCAGCGTGCAGGGTTTTCTCGAGCGCTGGGCAGACGAAGAAGCCGACGAAGAGCGTGAGCAGCGCGAGCAGCAGGATCTCGCACCGATCGCCGCCCGACTGGCGCCAGGGGGAGGGCGAGGGCGCCGCGAAATCGCTCGAAGCGCGCGCGAAGTCAGCGAGGAAATCCTGCTCTTCAATCTGGCTTGAATCGAGAGTAGTCTCTTTGGCCGTGCGATGAGTCAGCGCGGCCTTCGATTCCCGATCCTCGCCACCGGGCTCGCGTTGCTGCTCGCGATGAATGCCGCGTGTGAGTCCGGGCGCCATACGCAGGCCCCGACAGCGGACCAGCGCGCGGCGGCCAGCGCACGCTATCCGCGACTCGCAATACCCGAGAAGGGTGGCCTGCCCGACTTGTCTGGAGTCGAAATCCAGTTCGGCCGTACGTCGTGCTTTGGATGGTGCCCGGATTACTCGCTCATCCTGCACGGCGACGGCCGTGGCGAGTACGAAGGCCGTGGCTGCGTGAAGTTCGTCGGGAAGACGGAATTCACGCTTGCAGGCGAAGTGCTGCTGGAGATCCTCGACCGCTTCGAGGCCATGAACTTCCTCGAGATGACTCCGGACGAGTTTCCCCTCATGATCGACAGTTCTTACGAGTTGTTCCACCTCACCATCGGCGGGCGAACGCGGGACTTCACCAACGATTGGATCATGCCGGAAATGGCCCAGCGCGCGAGGGCGAAAGGCCGGCCGATTTCGCAAGACGTCCTTGATCTGAGCGAACAACTGACCGCGCTCGCAACGCTGATTGACGAGCGCGTGCACGTCGAGCAGTGGATCGGGACCGACGACGAACGTCGCAGCCACGACTACTGAGCGCCCGGTCCTGCCGGGCACGCAATTGGACGCAAGACCACGCCGTCCTTCTCATCCTGGATCGCTTGGCTCAGGCCAGTGGCGAGAACGGAAAGACCGCTAACACCGTGTCACGAGCCGCCCTCTGTTCTGGTGGCGCGCTGCGGACCTGCTTGCGCCGAACAAAACGACGCTGAGCGACGCGCTCGCATATAGCGCGTGCCCGAACAGCAGTCCCCAAGTTCTGGTCTCGCGCCTGACCTAGCGAACCTGCGCGTGCCCCACCGATCAGCGGACTTGGCGTCTGCCTTCCTGGTCGCCGCCCGCAGGGCCATCGAGAGCCGGCCGGCCGCTGCGTGAGCCATGACTCAAGCGTGGCCTACATGTTCAAAAACTGCACATGAAATCTCTGAACTATGAAATTGTCTACATGACTTCCGGGCCCGATTCTCTGAGCGTTCCGATCGACCTTCAAACGCAGGAGCCCGACGAACATGAAGATTATCACTCACTGGAAAGGCCTCGAGCAGTCCACCGCGGTCCGCGAGTACCTGGAGCGACGCCTGGCGTTCGCACTGGGCCGAATCGGGAGCCATGTGAAGCACGTTCGCGTGCTGCTCTCCGACGAAAACGGCCCGCGCGGCGGCGAGGACAAGCGCTGTCGTCTTCAGGTCCACAGCCGGCTCGGCTTGGTGCAGGTCCAGGAAATCGATCGCGATTTGTACGCTGCGATCGATCATTCCGCGGAGCGCATGCGGCGCGCGCTGGCCCGTGTCTTCGCGCGCGAGCACTTCCAGGACAACAGTCACTGGCGCTCGAATGGACTGCATCGCCGTCGTCACTTTCCCTCACCACGCTGAGCGAGAAGAGCCATGGAACAACACGCTTTTCAACCGTTCCGACCCGCGCGCGTGGCCGTCGTGATGGGCTCGCGCTCCGACTGGAAGATCCTGCGACATGCCGCCATGGTGCTCGACGAACTTGGCATTGATCACGAGGTCGAGGTCGTGTCCGCCCATCGCACGCCCGACCGCCTGTTCGAATTCGCCGAATCGGCGCAAGCGCGCGGATTCGAGGTGCTGATCGCGGGAGCGGGCGGCGCGGCCCATCTGCCGGGAATGCTTGCTGCGAAGACCCTCTTGCCGGTGCTCGGCGTCCCCGTACCCTCGCGCCACCTCGGCGGGATCGACTCGTTGCTTTCGATCGCGCAAATGCCCGCTGGCGTGCCCGTCGGCACCTTGGCGATCGGGAGAGCCGGTGCTGAGAACGCGGCTCTGTTCGCCGCGGCCATCCTTGCCCGACAGGACGAACGATTGCTCCAGGCGCTCGGCGCGCGCCGCGCTGCACGTCGCTCCGAAGTACTGAAGAACTCCGATCCGCGAGTGGCCACGTGAGAGTCGGCGTCTTGGGCAGTGGACAGCTCGCTCGGATGCTCGCACTTGCGGGCCAACCCCTCGGTCAGCAATTTCGCTTCCTCGAGCAAGGCGCGGCCAGCAAGACCGGACAGCAAAGCCCGGTCTGCTCACTAGGCGACGACGGCATCGAGGGACTGCAAGACTTCGCGCACGGCCTCGACGTCATTACTTTCGAAAACGAGAGCTTTGAGCCCGCGACCCTCGAGCGCGCGGCACGCTCGGCGCCGGTTCATCCCTCGCCGCGCGCGCTGGCGCTCAGTCAAGATCGGCTCACCCAGAAGGAGCTCTTTCAACGGCTCGGTCTGCCAAGCTCGCCCTTCGCCGGCGTCGAAGGCACAGCGGGACTGGACCGCGCCATCGCGCAAGTGGGCCTGCCCGCCGTCTTGAAACTGCGGCGCGGTGGCTACGACGGCAAAGGCCAGTGGGTCCTGCGCGATGCGAAGAGCGTTGCCGTCGCGCAGCGCGAACTGGGCGGACGCGCGGCGATCCTGGAAGGCTTCGTGCCCTTCGAACGCGAACTCTCGATCATCGCCGTTCGCGGCCGCAACGGAGCGCGTGCCTGCTATCCACTGGCCTGGAATCACCACGAAAACGGCTGCCTGCGCCTCTCGCTGGCGCCCGCGGCGCGCTGCCGCGAAGAACTCGTCCGCGCCGCGGAAGCCATGGCGAACGCATTGCTCGACGAACTCGACTACGTCGGCGTGCTGGCGCTCGAGTTGTTCGAGTTCGAGGGAGAGCTGCTCGCGAACGAGCTCGCGCCGCGCGTGCACAACAGCGGCCATTGGACGATCGAAGGCGCCGAGACCAGCCAGTTCGAGAATCACCTGCGCGCGATCGCCGGATTCCCGCTGGGCAGCACACGCGCACTCGGAAATTGCGCGATGCTGAACCTGCTCGGCCGCCTGCCCGCGACGAAACAAGTCCTGGCGGTACCCGGCGCCCACATCCACCTCTACGGCAAGGAACCGGCGGCGGGCCGCAAGCTTGGCCACGTGACCCTGCGCGCTCGCGACGAGGACGAACTGGCGGCGAATCTTCGCGAACTTTGCGGACGGCTCTCGTTTCCGCTTCCGAGCGCTGTCGAACGATGGATGCACTCGAACTCCTGCGCATCAATCTGACGTCGCCGATGGTGCTCGGCTTCGCGCTGGGCATCGTCGCGGCTTTGGCGAAGAGCGACCTGCGCCTGCCGGATCAGGTCCATTCGGCACTGAGCTCGTATCTGCTGCTCGCGATCGGACTGAAGGGCGGCGCTGAACTCGCCAAAGTTTCGGCGTCCGAGATTGCGCTGCCGGCGGCGGCGACGCTGCTCGCCGGCATCTTCGTCCCGCTCGCCTGCTACGCCGCATTGCGGCAACTGGGACGGCTTTCGGTCGTGGACTCTTCCGCGGTGGCGGCGCACTACGGATCGGTGTCGATCGTGACCTTCACCGCAGCCGGCACGTTTGTCGACTCGCGCGGATTGCCTAGCGAGGGTTACCTGGCTGCGTTGGTCGCATTCCTCGAAGTGCCCGGGATCATGGTCGCGCTTGCGCTCGCGCACTCGGCGCGTGCGCAGAGTTCGTGGCGCAGTTCGCTGCACGAGGTCTTGACAAGCAAGAGCAACCTGTTGCTGCTCGGCGGCATCGTCATCGGTTTTCTGGCCGGGGCGCGCGGAGCGGAGGCGGTGGCTCCGCTGTTCGTCGCCCCTTTCAAAGGCGTGCTGACACTCTTCTTGATCGATATGGGATTCCTGGCCGCGAGCCGCCTGCGCGATCTGCGCCAGGTCGGTCCGTTCCTGCTCGCTTTCGCGCTGATAGCTCCGCTGGTGAATGGATTCCTCGGAGCGGCGCTGGGGAGCGCTGCGGGGCTTTCGCTCGGCGGCGCGACCATCTTCGCAACGATGCTCGCCAGCGCCTCCTACATTGCCGCGCCCGTCGCCGTGCGGATCGCCTTGCCCGAAGCGAACCCGGCGCTGTACTTGACCTCTTCGCTGGGCATCACCTTTCCTTTCAACCTGGCCTTAGGCATCCCACTTTTCCATGAATTCGCCCGCTGGATCCAGAACGCCTGACGCACTTGCGACCGTCGAGCTCGAACGTGTGACGATCGTCGCCGAAGCCGTGCTCGAGAAACGATTGCTGGAATTGATTTCCGCCGCGGGCGCGCGCGGCTGGACGACCGGCGATGTGCGCGGCGAAGGCTCGCGTGGCGTGCGCGCAGGTGAATGGCAGGGCAACGTGAAGATCGAGACGCTGGTCTCCGGCGCGAGTGCGGAGCGCATCCTGACCGAACTCGCTCGCGAGTATTTTCCGCGCTTCGCGGTCGTTGCCTACGTCGATCGTGTGCGCGTCGTACGCGGCGACAAGTACGTCTGAGCCGTCAGTTCGTCGGATCGCGGAACAGTCGCTTTCTCGCCGCCTCGCAGATCGCCACCACCGCCGGGTTCTTGAGACGGCGCTCGACCGAGATGGCATAAAAGCGCTCGCGCACTTCGGGCAGACGCCCGACGACTTCGACCTCGTGCTGGCGTCGCACGTCATCCTCGATGGCGCTGGGTACGGGGAACAGCCCCAGACCGTCCTGTCCAAAAACCTTGAGCAGTGCGCTGTCCTCGAATTCGGCGATCAGGCGAGGGCGCAGGCCATGCTGGTCGAAGAACTGCTCGAGTGCGCGGCGCAGATTCGAACCCTCGGTCGGCAGCAGAAAAGGCGCGCCATCCAACGAGCGCGGAAAGTTCCGGCGGTGGCGCGCGGCAAGTTCCTTGCTGGCAAAAATCGTGACGCCGCATTCGCCGAGCACGTGGTGGAAGGCGCGCACGGAACTGCTCGGCGGAACGGCTGTGTCGGAGAGCACTAGGTCCAGATTGTGAGCTGCGAGTTCGGCGAGCAGTCTTTCGGTTTGGTCTTCGAGGCAAACGAGTCGCACGGGAGGCAAGCCCTTCATCGACAGAGCGGGTTCGAGCAAGCGACGCGCGACGAGTTTAGGGATGGCCTGCGTCACGCCGACGACCAGGCGCAGCGGGCCGACCCCGGGACGGCCTTTGACCGTGTCGAGCAGTTCATGACCGAGGCCGAAGATCTCATCGGCGTAGCGATAGGCGATCTGTCCGACTTCGGTCGGCACGAGCCGCCGGCCTTTTTTTTCCAGCAGCTTCTCGCCCAGCGCGCGCTCGAGCTGCTTGATCTGCGTGCTGACCGTGGGGTGCGAAAGATGCAGCTTTTCCGCAGCGCGCGTCACGCCACCTTCGCGCACGACCAACCAGAAATAGAGCAGGTGGTGATAGTTGAGCCATTCCATGCGAGATCAAATATGCCGGGAGGGAGAACAATAGCTCGAAAGAAAGCCCTTGCCCGGCGGCCGGATTGGCGGATGGCTCCCAGCGCTGCCCTGGGCGCTGGATACGGACTCTGCACGACCCGCCGAGCGACGCTCGGCCTCGATTGGACCGAGGCGGCGGTTGGAATTGGCGGCGGAAGATTTTGGGCCGAGGCGTGCGTCACCATCAAAGCGCAAGAACCCAGCATGAAACTCAGCGGGCTGGCAATGCGCATGGCAACTTTCCTCGTGCTCCCCACACGAGGGTCGGCACGCGGACACGGCTAACATGGCTCGTCCGGGACTCTGGGAATGAGGCGCGCTCGACCGCCCTGTTCCTGCGCTCAAGCGGAAACCCACCCTGCGCGGGGCGCGGAGCGGGCTAGAGCGCCGTACGCCAACCCAGGCAGATCACACGACCGCGCCGGAAACTGAGCGGCCTTGATAGGCCCAGAACGACTCGACCCACAACAGGTCAGCGAGGACAGCCGCCCTGCGGCCCTAGGCAAGGCGCCCGTGTATCCGCGCCTGCAGGATCACGAGCTTGGAACGATTTAGCCGCCCGTCACCTCAGCGGATAATCCGTGTAGCCCTTGGCGTCGTGTGAATAGAACGTGCGCGGATCCGGTTCGACCAGCGCGACGCCGGCTGCGAGGCGAGCGACCAGATCGGGATTGCTCACATAGTGGTGGCCGAAGGCGACGGCTTGAAGCGTGCCGGCAGCGGTGGCTGCGGCGGCTTCAGCGGCGCTGTAACCCATGTTGCCGATCAGCGCGCCCTTGAAGTTGGCGCGCGCGGGAGTCACGACGTCGCCTTGCTGCTGCTGGAAGAAATCCGCGCGCATCAAGTGCAGATAGGCGATACGACGCCGACTCAGCTCTGCGGACACGTACGTGATCAACGCGACCGGATCACTGTCGCGCATGTCGTTGTAGCTGTTCAGTGGCGACAGGCGCACGCCCACGCGCTCGGCGGCCCAGACGCCGACGACGGCATCGACAACTTCGAGCAGCAGCTTGGCGCGATTTTGAAGCGCTCCTCCGTAGGGGCCGGAGCGACGGTTGCTGCCATCGCGCAAAAACTCGTCGAGCAGATAGCCATTCGCAGCGTGGATCTCGACAGCGTCGAAACCGGCGGCCTTGGCGTTCGCGGCGGCGGCGCGAAAGCCGGCGACGATGCCGGGCAGCTCGTCGTCGCGCAGTTCACGCGGCACGACATAGGGCTGCTTACCCTCGGGCGTGTGGATCTCATCGCCGGTGATCGCCAGCGCACTGGGCGCGACCGGTTGGGCACCCTGGTTGAAATACGGATGGCAGGCGCGGCCGCCGTGCCACAGCTGCAGGATGATCCGGCCGGCCTTGGCGTGCACGGCGTCGGTGACCTTCTTCCAGGCCGTGACCTGCGCGGCGGAATAAATGCCAGGTTCACGGCCGCCGAACGAAGAGTTGCCCTCCATCACCATGGTCGCCTCGGCGATGATCACGCCGGCGCTCGCGCGTTGGGCGTAGTACTCGACCATCAGAGCAGTCGGCACGTGAGCAGCATCCGCACGGCAGCGCGTGAGCGGGGCCATGACGATGCGGTTGGGCAGATTCAGGGCCCCAAGGGTCGTCGGTGTGAAGAGGGAAGCGTTGGCCGTGGTCATGTGAATACCGGACATCTGCGGGTGAGAAGCTGCGAACGAAGCACCCAGACTAAACAAAGTGAAACCTGACTCCGAACGCAGGTACCGCATCTCTGCGGGTGAAAAATAGTTCGGAGTGGAGCCTGACTCCGTACGGCTACAGGCGTGGGCTGCCGGTGCGCGCGACGCGGTCCATCGCGGCGACGAGTTGCTTGGCGATGCCGGGCTCGTGCGAGCTGTGGCCGGCGTCGTCGACGACAACGTAGCTCGCTTCGGGCCAGGCGCGGTGCAAGTCGTCCGCGCCAAGGATCGGGCAGACGAGGTCGTAGCGTCCGTGCACGAGGAACGCCGGGATATGGCGCACGCGCTGAAGATCCTGCAGCAGGCGATCGTCGGGCGTGAAGCGCTGGTTGCGCAGGTAGTGCGCTTCCAGACGCGCCAGGGCCCAGCTCGTCGTGTCGTTCGTCAAGAGCGAGAGGAACTCCGGGTTGGGCAGCAGCGTGCACGCCGCTCCCTCGTAGGTCGCCCAGGCTTTCGCCGCCGCGCGTGCGACGGCTTCGTCCTTGTTATGGAACAGTTCCCAATAGGCCTCGAGCAGGTCGTCGCGCCGATTGACGTGCACGTGCTCCGCGAACGTGCGCCAAAGTTCGGGAGCCAGCGCGCGCAATCCGTAGAGCCACCAGTCGACCTCGAGCTGGCGCAAGAGCCAGATGCCGCGCAGGCACAGCGAGAGCACGCGCTCGGGATGGCGCTGTGCATAGTAAAGCCCGAGTGTGCTGCCCCACGAACCGCCGAAGACGTGCCACTTGTCGATGCCAAGCTTCACGCGGATGCGCTCGAAGTCGGCCACAAGATCGTCGATGGTGTTCTCCGCGAGTTCGCCAAGCGGCGTGCTGCGGCCCGCGCCGCGCTGATCGACGAGCACCACGCGGAAGGCGCGCGGGTCGAAGAAGCGCCGGTCCATCGTCGAGCAGCCGGCGCCCGGCCCGCCGTGGACGAAAAGCACGGGCGCAGCCTTCTGGTTGCCGCACTGCTCGAAGTAGAGCGTGTGGCGGCTCGTGACGGCGAGGCGCTCGGTGTGGAACGGCTCGATCGGAGGGTAGAGGCCGGGAGGTGTCATCTCCTGAAGGTACGGAGTCGGACTCCAAGCGCAAAGCTTGGCGTCCAACTCCAGCGCTTCGTCCGGGAACGAGCGACCGCGCGCGGGTACGCTCTCCCCCATGATCACGATCCTCGGCACTGGACTTTTGGGCTCCGGCTTCGCGCATGCACTGTGCAAGAAGGGCGCGGCCGTCCGCGTTTGGAATCGCTCGCCCGAAAAGGCGCGCGCATTGGCGCAAATTGGCGCGACGCCGATCGCCGACGCGGCGCAAGCCGTGCGTGGTGCCGAGCGCACGCACATCGTGGTCTGCGACGATGCCGCGGTGGACGACGTGCTCGCCGCCGCTGCGCCCGGCTTCGCTCCCGGCGCGCTCGTGATCGACCATTCGACCACTTCCACGGCCGGCGCAATTGAGCGCACAGCGCGCTGGCGCGAACGCGGCGTGATCTACCAGCACGTGCCGGTCTTCATGGGCCCGCAGAATGCAACGGAATCCACGGGCGTGATGCTGATCTCCGGCGATCGCGAAGTCGTCGCGCGCGTCTCGCCGCTGCTCGCGCCGCTGACCGGCAAGCTCGTGGACCTTGGCCCGCGCGTCGATGCCGCCGCCGCGTACAAGCTGCTCGGGAATCTTTTCCTCCTGGCGCTGACGGCGGGCTTCACCGACGTGCTCGCGCTCGCCAAGGCCATGAACATTTCGCCTGTGGATGTCGCAAGCCTGTTCGATCACTTCAACCCGGGCGTCGCCGTGCCGGCGCGCTTCAAGCGCATCCTCGAGGCGGACTTCGACCACCCGTCGTGGGAGCTCGTCATGGCGCGCAAGGATGCGCGCTTGATGCAGGCAGAAGCGAACGCAGCCGGAGTCGCGCTGTCGATGCTGCCAGCCTTCGTGACCCTGATGGAGCGCTCAATCGCCCAAGGCCACGGCCGCGCCGACTGGACCGTCGTCGCGAAGGACTTCATCGCATGACGTACGGAGGCCGGGTGGGCCGAGGTGATTGCTCACCCCGGCCTCCCACAGATCCGGACTTGCGCAATTCACGCATCCGGCTCGTCAGATCAAGGTTT
>JAYUUV010000119.1:0-4823 GCA_043754695.1 Planctomycetota bacterium | reverse complement strand
CCGTCGGCGAGGAGCACGGCATTCCGTTCTTCGCGATGGAACTCGTCAACGGCTCGACCTTGGCCGATGCGGTGAGCGAACTGCGCGCGCACAATCCCGATCAGCTGGCCGCTGGCGATCTTGCCCGAGCACTGCAACACGTCGCGCAGAAATGGGTGCGCTGGAACGAGTCCGCCGCGGCGACAAGTTTCACCGGCAACTACGTCGAGAGTGTCCTGCGCCTAGTCGTACAACTGGCCGATGCGCTGCACCACGCCCACGAGCGCGGTGTGCTGCACCGCGATGTCAAGCCCGCCAATGTCGCCGTCACCGACGAAGGCCGCGCGCTGCTGTTCGACTTCGGCCTGGCGAGCCTCAACGATGCGCCGGTCCGTCTGACGCAGACGCGCACGGAACTTGGTTCGCTCGCCTATATGTCGCCCGAGCAACTGCGTGGCGCGCGCGATGGTGTCGATCGACGCAGCGATGTCTATTCACTCGGAGTGACGCTCTACGAGTTGCTCGCCCTGCAGTTGCCATTTGCCGAATCCGATCCGCTCGACACGCGTCGCGCGATCCTCGAAGGCGCGCCGCGCGCGCTGCGCAGCCTGAATCGGACCGTCTCGCGCGATCTCGAAGTCGTATGCGCCAAGGCGATGGAGCGCGACGCGGCGCGGCGCTATACAGATGCTGCGGCTTTTGCGCGCGACCTGCGCAATGTGCAGGCGGGGCGGCAGATCGAAGCGCGGCCTCCCGGCGCGGCATTGCAGATGTTTCGCTTCGTTCAGCGCCATCCGATTGCGACCACGCTTTTGACGGCGATGTTCGTGCTTCCGAGCAGCCTGTGGTGGCAGAACCGTGCGCACGCGCGCGAGCTTGGGATCGCGCTCTTGAACACGGAGCGCGAACGCAAGATCGCGCAGGTCGAGGCCAAGGACGCCGGCGAGATCAACGATTTCCTGCTCAAGCTGTTCAGCTCGGTCGATCCGACGAATGCCGCAGGCAAGGAAGTCAGCGCGCGCGATCTGCTCGACGAGGCCGCACGACGACTCGAGACTGACCTGCTCGAACAACCCTTGGTGCGTGCCAGGCTGCTGACCACGATCGGCGAGAGCTACACCAGCCTTGGCGAATGGGAGCAGGCGGAAAAGGAGTTGGCGAGCGCGCTCCTACTGCTCCAGGCCAACGCAGGCTCCGACAGCTTGGCGATGGTGCAGGCCTGGCGCGCGCTTGCGGTGCTCGAGGGTGAACTCGGCAAGGCTTCCGGCCTGGAACACGCGCGCATGGCGCTCGAGCTGCATCGCAAGCTCGGGCATGGAGCAACGTTCGAATTCGAGGACACGTTGATCTGCTATGCGCGGGCGTTGACCTTCGCTCACCAGCTCGACGAGGCCGATCAGATCTACCAGGAGTCGCTCGCGGTGATCGCGAAGATGCCCGGCGATCAGCGTCTTGGACGGGTTGGAGTGCTCGCCAACATCGCTCAACTCCAACTCGACCGAAAGCAGTACGAGCAGGCGCTGGCCACGGCGAAAGAGACCGTCGAATTGCAACGCGCGATCAGTCCGGCGCCCCATCCCGCCATCGGTTCGGGCCTGCACGTGATGTCGATGGCCTTGCAGAAGTTGCAGCGGCTCGACGAAGCCGTCGCGGCCAGCGACGAGGCGCTGATGGAAGAGCAGCGCTTGAACGGAGCCGCCGGACCGCGCTATTCCATGATGTTGTTCAACAAGGCCTGCCTCGTGCAGGAGCGCGGGCGGATCCCGGAAGCGATCCTGCTCTTCGAGCGGACCTGCGAACTCTTTGCGGGCTTCGCGCCGCCGAGTTACGAGTACGCGTTGCGCAGCGCCGAGCGGCGCGGCAGCTTGTACCAGCGCGTGTTCCGCTGGAAAGATTCGCTCGAGCTGTACAAGAGCCTTGGACCGAACATCGAATCGGCTGCCGGGGAGGCGAGCCTTCGGGCGCTGTCGGTTCGCGTGCGGCGCGCGCGTGCCTACGAAGCGCTCGCCGATTGGGCTGCGCTGGAAAACGAGCTGAATTCGGCGCTCGAGATCATGTCCGCGGCGAGCAGTCCGGACGACGACCTCACCGAAAGCCAGACCGTCGCACTGCTGGCGCGTCTTCGCGCGCGAAAGAACGATGTCGAAGGCGCGCGGGAATTGATGGCGCACAGCGTCGAACTGCGCGGCAAAGCCGACATCAGTTCTACCGCCGGCGTATGGACGATCCTGGCCGAGGGCATCGTCGCGGAGGCCGGCGGAGACCTGGTCGCTGCTCGTGCGCACCTTGAACCGCTGGCGAATCTCGAGACCGGTCCGCCCAACGCCGAGGCGGCTCCGCCGATCGCGCGCGCACACCTCGCCAAAGTGTTATGGGCGAGCGAGCCGGAGCAGGCAAAGAAACTTGCCACGCGCGCCCGCGCCGAATTGGAGCAAGAACTCGGCTCCGAACATCCGGAGACGCGCGCGCTGGTTGCGCTGCTCGAATCCGCGCGCTGAGGCGTACGCGTCGCTCAGAGGCAGATCACGAAGTGCAGCCCGTCGCTCAGCGTCGTGTTGTTCGGGAACGCGAATCCCTGATCGCGGCCCCACCACTGTGCATCGACGACAGTGCCGGGTATGCGCAGCGCGGGATGCGGATTGCCGCCAAGTGCGCCGACGGCAAAGGCGTTGAAGTCGGTCGAGAAGACACCGCTGCAGTCGTTCCCGCTCGGACTGCCGCCGGCGTTCACGCCGGTCGCACGCTTGTAGGGGCCCACGATGCACAGGATGCCGCCTTGGACAGGCTGCGCTGTCTGACCGGTGAGACTGTAGAGCAGGAGTCCCGGCCGGTTGTTGAGCACGTTCGAACCGCTGATCACGAATCCGCTCCCCGCGCTTGCGCTAGGGCTGCCGCTCGACGCAATTGCTGGCAGGCAACCGAGCGAGTTCGTCTTCGCGGTGCAATATGTGTTCGGGCTTGGGCAGCGTCTTTCCACGCGCGCAACAGTCTCCCTGACGCTGGCGGCGATCTCGACATAAGTCAGGCTGGCGGGGAGCAGCGGCGGGTTGCATTGGCCATCGCTGTTGTTGCCCCATGCAACGAGTGCTCCGTCGCTGCGGCGCGCAACACTGTGGAGAAATGCGGCAATTTCGACGTAGGTCCGGCCGCCGGGAAGCGCGGGCACGTTGCACTGGCCGTCCACGTTGTAGCCCCAGGCCAGGATGGAACCGTCGCTGAGCCGTGCAAGCGAGTGATACGCGCCCGCGGCGACTTCAACGCCAATGACACCTGCGGGAAGCGCGGGCACGTTGCACTGGCCGTAGATATTGGATCCCCAGGCAACGATGGCTCCGTCGGAGCGCAGGGCAAGTGAGTGCACCCCTCCCCCAGAGATATCCTCATAACGGAGGCCACTCGGCAGCGCGGGCACGTTGCACTGACCGTCGACGTTCCATCCGAAGGCCACTACCGAACCGTCGCTGCGCAGAGCAAGTGAGTGTTGATCGCCGGCTTGCACATCGACATAGGAGAGACCGACCGGCAGCGCGGGCACGTTGCACTGACCGTTGTGATTGTCTCCCCAAGCTACCGCCGAACCGTCGTCGCGCCGCGCAACGACGTGATAGGTGTACGCGGAGACTCCGACGTACGAGAGTCCGCCAGGAAGCACCGGCACGTTGCACTGCCCGAGGTCGTTGCGTCCCCAGGCGATCAGCGAGCCGTCGCTGTTGCGAATGAGCGTCTGGTCGTAGCCGGTCGCGATTTCGATCGGGTCGAGCCCGCTTTGGAGCAGAGGTGCGTTGCACTGGCTTTCTGCGTTGTCGCCCCACGACACGACCGATCCGTCGCTGCGACGGCCGACGGTATGGTGCGTGCCTGCCGCGACTTCGATCCAGGAGATACCGGCGGGCAGCGCGGGCACACTGCTCTGGCCCCAGGTGTTGTCGCCCCAAGCGAGAAGCGCACCGTCGCTGCGCAGCGCGACCGTGTGAAAGTCGCCGGCGGAAATCTCGACGTAGGCCAGCCCAGCGGGAAGCGCGGGCACGTTGCATTGGCCGTTGGCGTTCTGGCCCCACGCGGCAATCGATCCGTCGCTGCGCAAGCCAAGTGTGTGGAACGCACCGGCGGCAACCTTGACGTAGGAAAGCCCCACGGGGAGCGCGGGCACATTGCACTGGCCTTGCGCGTTGAAACCGAAGGCCACGATCGATCCGTCGCTGCGCCGCGCAACACTGTGGTCGCTGCCGGCGGCGACTGCGTCGTAGACGATCCCGATTGGCAGCGCCGGTACGACGCATTGGCCCGAGTAATCGAGTCCCCAAGCCACCACCGATCCGTCACTGCGCCGAGCGAGCGTATGCTTGCCACCCGCCGCGATTTCGACGTAGCTCAGTCCGGCGGGCAACGCGGGAACATTGCATTGACCGTAGACGTTGTATCCCCAGGCCACGACCGATCCGTCGCTGCGACGCGCGACCGCGTGGTCCTGGCCTGTCGAAATCTCCTCATACAAGAGCCCGGCGGGGAGCGCGGGCACGCCGCACTGGCCTTGACCGTTGTATCCCCAGGCCACCACCGAACCGTCGCCGCGCCGCGCGAGGGTCTGGCTGCGGCCCGCTGCGATCTCGACAAAGGCCTCGTCATGCCAGCGGCTGTCGAAGACATGGCCACCGACGCCGACGACGGCGGATTGTGCTCCGGCGCTGACGGCGAGGCCCGCAGTCGTGAGCAGGGCCGTGAGCAAGGACAGCAGTGAAGTTCGGCTCATTTTCATACCTGGTGTGGATTTCATTCCAGTTCCAGCCTTGCTTGTCCGGAGGGAGGCAAACGTGACAGGCGTACGGAGTCAGGCTCCACTCCGA
>JAYUUV010000118.1:0-11576 GCA_043754695.1 Planctomycetota bacterium | reverse complement strand
TGCGCGCCGTAGCGGTGCTCGCGCTCCCACGCGCCGCTGGCGCCGGAACCGCGTGAGCGATGCATCGGCTGGAGTACGGATTCGTTGCGCGGCTCGCTGCTCATCGGTGGTTGCTCCGAGAGACGAGTGTCGGTTGCGCGCGCACTTCGCGCCAGTGCTGAAATCTCACGCGCCTCCGCAGGCCTGCTCGGCCGCGAGCAGGGCGCGCACGAGCACCGGCACGTCGCCGGCAGGCGTCGAACACAGCGCGATGCGCACGGCGCCGGCGATCGGGACCACGTAGACACCGTTCTCGCGCATGTGCTTGGCGACGGCCTGCGGATCCTTGGCGAATACGGTCACGAAAAACCCGCCTTCATAGCGCGGGTACTTCAATCCGGCGGCGTGCGCGGCGACGTTGAAGGCGTCCACCCGCGCGGCGAGCAGATGCACGAGGCGCTTGCGCTCTTCGTTGACGCGCGCGGAAGCCTGCGCGGAGTTCATCAATTCAGCGATCGCGAGCATGCCAAGGTGATTGCAGTTCGACCACGTGCCGCGGCAGGAGAACGACAGCGCGTTCTGAATCCGCGTGCGCTCCGCGGCATCCGCGTGCGAAGCGACCAGCGCCCCGATGCGCGCTCCGTACTGTGCAAATCCCTTCGACGCGGTCCAGGCGCACAGGAGCAGGACCTGATCGCCCAGAGCTTCGGCGTGCTCGATCCACTCCTCTGAGCGCGCGCCGCCGAAGTGGGCATAGGCGAAATCGACGAGCAGGCTGACCGGCGCCTTCGTCGCGGCGTGGCGCAAGGCCGCGCAAACGCCCTGCCATTCGCGGCCATCGAGCGAATAGCCGGTCGGGTTGTGACACGGCGTGTTCAGGATCACCAGCGCACGCTTCTGGCTCTCGACCTGGCGCTCGAGCGCCGCGGAAAAACTCCCCAGATCGAAGCGGCCGTCCGCGCCGAACATTTCAAAAGTCTCGACGCGCCGGCGCGTGTGCTCGGCGATCGTCTTGTACGGCCCCCAGTAGAACTTCGTCGTCAACAGCGCCTGGCCTGGCTCGAGGAAATTGACGATCGCGTGGTGCAGCGCTCCGGTACCTCCGGGAGTCGCGGCGGCGATCGAGCGCTGCGCCAGCGGACCGCGGCCGTAGAGATCGCGGATCACGGCCTCGAGGAACCGCGGCTCGCCGGCGATCGGCGCGTAGCTCGCGCCGTCCACGGGCCGCACGCGAGCGAGCGCTTCACCGACGCTGGGCAGGATGGCGAGCACTCCGTCGTCTTCGACCAACGCCCCGAGCGTCGCATTGATGATGCGTTCGCCGGCCCGCGCGCGGCGCGTGGCTTCGGCGTTCAGCGCAAAAATCGGATCGTCGCCGGGACGCTCGCGGGCGTCCGGAATCAAAAAGCTCGACAAGGCGGCAAGTGTGGTCGCGGTCACGGGGGCTGTGCCAAGTCCGCGCGCCCAATGAGCGCGGGTGCAGGGCGAAAGAGGATACCCGATTGCCCCGCTCTTCAGCGCCTGAACGTCGTGACGGCGCTGAAGGCTTCCTGCTCGCGCGGGCTGAATTTGCGGCCGGCCCCAGGATTGGCGTCGCTCGTGCGAATGCCGACCAGGGCCAGGAAGCGGTCGAAGTAGATGATCGAATCCAGTCCGGGCCAGGCGAGATAGCGGGCGTGCCCGGCTGCCCAGGCCAGATCCGGATCGAGCGGATCGCTGCCCAGTCCCTCGATCGCGAGGGCGTAGGCCTGATTCATACGCTCGGTCTTCTTCATGCGTGAAATCTCCGCGCGCGGCTTGTCGCCTTCCGCAGTGTCGGGCAACAACTCGAGAACCCGCACGCGCAGGCCCGCGGCCACCGTCAGCACGCGTTCACGCCACTGGCGCAGGGCCGCGAGCTTGGGCTCTAGGCGCGCGGAGGCAAGCAGGTTCTGCATGCGCTGTTCGAGATCGCGACAGGGCGCTAGTACCGCGAGCAGTTCTTTCGCGCGCAGTCCCTCTTCACGGATGCGCGAGTTCTCCAGCAACTTCTTCGCGAGCACGACGGCCTGCTCGCTGACCTCTCGATCCGCCGCCGATGGAGTGAGCGATTCGAGATCGGAGCGCAGCACGCGCAGCTCCGCCGCCGCCAGGTCCGCCCGCGCCGCGATGTGTCCAAGCTCCGCGGGCGTCAGACTGACGTAGCCATTCTGGGTCGCGTCGAAGACCGCGCGAGCACGTTCGAGATCGTCGACCGAAATTTGTGCGCGTTGCATCAGGTCGCGACGAACATTGAAGCGCGTATCGACAAGCATCGCCGCCAGCGTCTTGGCACGCGTGTCCGCCGCGGCGAGATCGCGGCCAGGCGATTCGTAGCCCTTGGCGTATGTGCTGTGCAGCAACGCGAGATCGTCGCCGGCGCTGGCGGGCAGCAAGCGGAAGTAGCCGCGCTCGACGTAGTGCTGACGCACGTTCAAAAGTTGGATGCGCGTCGACATCGCGAGCTCGGTCAGTTCGTCGAAGAACGCGTTGTCGGCCGCTTCCTTCGAGCGCAAGAGCTGGCTGAGCCGCTTCTGATCGAGCGCCCTCCCGAAGCCGCGCTTGCCGTCGGGCGCCAGTGCGATGTCGTCCGACTTGTCCTGCTGGATCGGCACGACGAACACTGCGCCGAGCGAGGGGCTGGCGCAGAACGCGAGCAGCAAGAGCACAGCAAACGGTTTCATGGCCAGGGTCCGGCGCCGGGGTGGTGCGTGGGCACGAGACCGTAGCCCCGCACGCTCGGAGAGGTTACGGACCGGCCGCGAGAAAGCTCGCCCAGCGCCTGATTTTCCAAGCAAGCCCCGCCATTGCGCGGGCGGCCGGCGGACTCAGGCAAAGGGCCCGGCGCCATCGTCGGCCGCCGGTTCGTGTTCGCACTGCGAACCGGAAGGCTCGCTGAGCCACTCCGCAGGCGCGCGTTCCGACGGCGAGAAGCGCGAGTCCGCGCGCGCGGACGGCTGCAGGACGCACACAACGAGTTCCTCGGACGCGTCGGCCGCTGCCGCGCGTTGGGCGCACTCGATCTGCGCGCGCGCTTCGCGGCGAGCGAGGCCCTGCGCGAACAAGACCTGACTGAGCCCGAGCCCACAGGCCGCGGCGACGGCTTCGCTGTCCATGCCGGCAAGATCCTCCAGCGTGCGAATGCCGACGCTGTGCAGGGCTTCGAAGGTCGCGCGGTCGAGCTCCGCCGCGGCGAGCGGCGTGCCGCTTTCCACGACAGGTTCTGCTTCGATGTGTGCGGGCCCGGCTGCCGGTTGCGCCACTGGAACAGGCGAAGTGCGATCGAGCTCCGTCCACAGTTGCGCGGCAGCCGCGAGCATCGCTTGCTTGCCGCGCACGACTTCACGGCCGACGCGCGCGGGCGCGGGAGCTTCGCGCGCGGGCTGCACGGCATCCTCGCTGTCGAGCACGCGCTTCTCCAACGCCGAAGCTTCCTTGAGGAAGCGGCGCGCGATCGCCGGCGTCAAGGCCAGCAGCGTCGCAAGCTCACCCGCCTGCCGCGCACCGAGATCCTCGATGCGCAACACGCCGTGCGCGCGCAGGCGCTTGAGCGTGCTCGGTCCGTCACCGTAGAGATTGCACAAGAGTGCGAGAGCATCCATGGGTTGACCTAGGGAGTTCTGGCTAACCCCGCAGGCGCACAACACGCTCGCGGGGCGGATTTACGGATCGATCGCCGGAAACGGGGATGGCGGCCGCGGGGCTCGAATTGGCGACACGCGACGCAAGGCCGAGTTCGCGACCGATCGAAGGAAGATCCGCGAGCACCTCGGCCGCGAGCGCGTGGAAATCGTCGGCGGCCGCCGAGCGCGGGGCGATCTCGAAGACCGGCCTGCCGCAGGCGGCGGCTTCGCGCAGGCGCACGCTCGAGCGCACGACCGTGTCGTACATCTCGTCGCCGAAGCGCGCGTGCAGCGCGACCAACAACTCGCGCGCGAAACGTGTGCGTTTGTCGAACATGGTGCCGAGCACGCGGCGATCGAAGCGCGAGCCCTGCTGCCCGGCCACTTCATCGAACAAGGCGCGCGCGCGCACGGCTCCCTGCAGGGCAAACGCGCCGGTTTCGATCACCAGGAATGCGCTGGTCGACGCGCACAGCGCATTGGCCGTCAGCACGCCGTCCGCGCGCGCGGGACAATCGATCAAGGCGAAATCGAAATCACCGGCGACTTCCTCGAGCGCGCTGCGCAGCCGCTGCTCGGGCCCGACCAGACGCGCGCTCTCTTCCTCGAACTCGGCCAGACGCTGGCAGGAAGCGAGCAGCGTCAGATCGCAGGGTGCGGCGCGCAACGCTTCGCGGGTCGTGACGCGATCACACAGCACGTCGGCGATCGAAGGTCCGCTCTCACCTTGCGCCGAGAGTCCCATGCTGGCGTGTGCCTGCGGATCAAGATCGACCACGAGCACACGTTGTTTCGCGAGCGACAACGCCGCCGCTAGATGGATCGCCGCGGTGGTCTTACCGCAGCCGCCTTTTTGGTTGACCAGGCTGATGACGCGCATGTGCGCGCACTTTTGCCGGCGGACCTACCGCAGAGCACGCTGTGCGCGCTCGTAGAATGCGCTCGCGGTTCGCGCGAGGTCAAGGGCGGGCCAGTCCGCAAGTCGCTGGAAGGCCCGGGCGGCCTCGCAATCGGGACTCGAGAGCACGACCGGCGAGCGCACCTCGACCGAACGGCCGACGGCCACGTCGGCGGGCACCCAGCCCAAAAGCTCGGGCTGGCTGCCGAGGAACTTTTGAGAAGCGTTGCGAAAACGCGTCCAGGCCGACTCGGCCGAGCCGGGATCGGGCACGCGATTGATCAGCATGCCGACACGGATGTACGGATTGACCGAAAGCGCGCGCTTGTACAGCGCGTAGCCATCGGAGAGGCCGGTGACTTCGTGGCTGGTGACGAGCAAGAGCGTGCTGGTCGCCGCCAGATGCGCCACCGTGCCGTAGCCCAGGCCCGCGCCGTGATCGATCACGATCAGATCGAAGGCGTCTTCGAGCGCGCGCAGGCTCTTGAACAAGCGCTCGAGTTCGCGGCGCGTCGGATTCGTCAGCGTGTGCCGGCCGACGCCGCCCGAAAGCAATTTCAAGCCGTTCGGCCCTTCGACCAACGCATCGAAGGGATCGATCGAACCCTCCATGACGTGACCGAGGTCGTACTGCGGCGCGAGGCCGAGCAGCAGGTGCGCATTGGCGAGACCCGCGTCGAAGTCGATCAAGAGCACGCGCTCGCCCTTGCCGGCGCGAACGGTCGCGAGATTCGTCGAAGTGATGCTCTTTCCCGTGCCGCCTTTTCCGCTGGCGACGCACACGACGCGTGCCGTGATGACCGGCGCCGGAGTCGGAGCTGGCGTGCGCACCAGACCGGCGCGGCGCAGGAAATCTAGACGAGGGAAGTCGAGCATGTTGAGAAGGGCCGGGAGACTCTCCACGCAGAGCGCCAATGCGTCAACCCCCGTGGGCTACGAAGCTGGAGGGAAATTGCATTCTCCAGAAAAGTTCGCGGCGAAATCCGAGCTGGCTCTTGACGCGGGGAAGGCGCATAGGAGCGCGTGCTGCCGATGAATCTCCAACAGGCGAGCCCGGGGCGGGTAACTTCCGCGACGGCACATGTACGCCCGAGAGATTCCGCCCGTCAGCCCATCGCAGAAGGAGCCTTCCATGCGCAACTGCTCAGCCCTGAAATTCCGTCTCGCGTTTCTCGCCTTAGCAGCAGTCCCCGCGGCCGCGCAGAACCAGGCCTGGGTGCGACAGTTCGGCACGGCGGGCGCCGAGATCGCTGCTTGCGCCGCGACGGATGGGTCGGGCGGCGCCTACATGGCCGGATGGACCGGCGGCAACCTCGGCGGACCGAGCGCGGGGGGCAACGACGCCTGGCTGGCGCGCTACGGTAGCGGCGGCAGTCAGATCTGGATTCGGCAGGTTGGGACAAGTGGCCCGGACGCTGCGCTCGCCGCGGCGCCGGACGGATCTGGCGGTGTGTACATAGGAGGCATGACCGTCGGCAGCCTCGGCGGATCCAACGCGGGATCGAGTGACGCCTGGCTGGCGCACTACGACGGCGCGGGGAACCAAACCTGGATCCGCCAGCTCGGCACGTCCGGCCCTGACTCGACCTGGGGCGCTGCCTCGGACGGAGCTGGGGGCGTGTACGTGAGCGGTGCCACGAGCCGCAACCTCGGCGGCGCCAGTGCGGGCGCCGGCGACGTCTGGCTCGCGCGCTACGACGGCGCGGGGAATCAGTTTTGGATCCGTCAATTTGGATCGATCACCAACGAGATGTCCAATTGCGCCGCGCCGGACGGTTCGGGCGGCGTGTATGTGAGCGGCTACACGCAGGGCAACCTGGCGGGCACCAACCCGGGCAACTGGGACGCCTGGCTCGCGCGCTACGACAACGCGGGGAACCGGATCTGGATTCGACAGTCCGCAACGATCGCCGACGATTTCGCTCGCGCCGCAGCGGCGGACGGTGCAGGCGGTGTCTATCTGAGCGGCCAGACCGTGCTGCCAGGAGGCCAATCGCTCCCTGACGCGTGGCTCGCGCGCTACGACAGCACTGGAAACCAGAACTGGTTCAGGAAGTTCGGAACTCCGGCCAGCGATGTTGCGTTTGCCGCCACCGAGGACGGATCAGGCGGCGCGTACGTGGGTGGCTTCACTCAGGGCAGTTTTGCGGGAACCAACGCGGGAGGAGCCGATGCATGGCTCGCGCGCTACGACGGCGCCGGGAATCAGACTTGGTCCAGTCAACTCGGGACGATCGGCGGAGACTTCTCATTTGCCTTGGCTTCGGACGGAATGAACAGCGTCTTCGTCGGCGGCCAGACCGATGGCAACCTTGGCGCTCCGTCAGCGGGCGGGATCGATGTTTGGGTCGCGCGCTACGACGGCCCCTGTCCGACGCCCTCCAGCTATTGCACGGCGAAGGTCAACTCACTCGGCTGCACGCCTGCGATCAGCGCGAGTGGAATTCCAAGCGCGACCGCCGGTTTCGGATTCACACTCTCCGCGATCAATGTGATCAACAACACCCCCGGCCTGATGCTCTACACGAACGCCGGTCGCGCGGCGGTTCCGTTCCAGGGCGGACTGCGCTGCGTCAATGTGCCGCTCAAGCGTTCGATCTCGATCAACTCGGGCGGAAATCCTCCGCCGAACGATTGCTCCGGTGTGTACTCGCTCGACATGAACGCGTTCGCGGTCGGAGCCCTCGGTGGCGCGCCGGCGCCCTACCTCGTCGTGCCCGGCACGCTGGTCGACGTGCAATGCTGGGGCCGCGACAACGGGTTCCCGTCGCCCAACAACTCGACGCTTTCGGACGCGCTCGAGTTCAACGTCTGCCCGCGCTGAGTGGGTCCATTCTGCCATCCTGGGGACTCCTCCACCCGAATGCGCCCGAGCTGGAGGTCCAAGAAGTTGATTGGCGTACGAGCCATATGTCGACGGTCCGGCGCAGGTCCGTCGAACCGCCCGAAGCGGTTACGGTAGGCTCGCGAGCGGTCTGGCGAGGTCGATCGGCACGGCTCGCACCCTCCTCAAAGTGCTCGCGATAATTCAGCTTATCGGGAGCCCCGTACGCGTGTTCGGAGCCTCAAGCAGCCCTATCCTTGCGGCCGACAAGGACTTGTGTTAGCATTCTACAAGCAGCTTATAAGCAGTCCTGAGGCCAACATGATCCAACCCATCGACATCCACACCATTACCGAGTTCCGTCGCAACGCGCAGCTCTCGGACAGGATCGCCCAAGACGGGCGCCCTCATGTTCTCACCGAAGAGGGTCGCCCAAAGCTAGTGGTCCAGGACGCCGAGGCGTATCAGCGGATCCTCGAAGCCCTCGATCGCGCGGAGGCAGTCGGGGGGATCCGAGCCGGGCTGGAGTCCGTCAAGCGTGGCGAAGGTCGGCCTGCTCATGAGGTCTTCGACGAACTCCGACGCAAGCACAACATCCCGAGTGATGCGTGAAGCGATTCCAGGTGATCATCGAGCGGCCTGCTGCCGACGACATCGATCACTACTACGAACGCGCAGTGACCGCCGGTGCCGGATTGAACGCCGCACGTTGGTACAACCGAATCGTCGAAGCGATCCTGGCCCTCGAAGAGGGCGCTGAATGGAGCGGGCCCGTGCCCGAGCAGGACGAGTTCAGCGAGCGGCTCTACCAAGTCATCTTCGAACGACGGTACCGCATCATCTACACCGTGATCGAAGATCGTCTCCACGTCCTCTGTGTACGCGGCCAAGGCATGCGCGAACTCGGTCCTGCGGACATCGAATTGCCGGCCTCCAACGAAGCTGGCGGCTGAACCCTGAGGAGGGTTTCCCGAGCGCCGCGGACGGGTGCGCGGTGGCGTGGTTACTTCTCCCACTGGCAACCCGTGCGCACGCGATAGATGATCCCTGCCATCGCGACTCGATCGGGAACGCGAGGTTGCCCAACTCCGGTGGAAATCCTCCGCCGAACGATTGCTCCAGTGTGTACTCGCTCGACATGAATGCGTTCGCGGTCGGAGCACTCGGTGGCGCGCCGGCTTCGTACTTGATCGTCCCCGGCACGCGGATCGACGTGCAATGCTGGGGCCGCGACAACGGTTTCCCTTCGCCCAACAACTCGTCGCTTTCGGACGCGCTGGAGTTCAGCGTCTGCCCGCGCTGAACGGCGCTTCACCGATTCAGATCGGCTCGATGTCCTGCCTGACACGGCTCAATGCGACAGCGCGAATTCCATCTGACAATGGAAAGGTTTCATCGCCGACGTGGATCACGTCGAGGCGATCCAGTTTGAGGTCCTCGATCGCGATCCGCATCGACTTGGTCACGCCGGGCGAATTCGTGTGCTTGAACTCGAACCCAAATCGGTGCCGGCCACTCACCACGAGCAGGTCGAGTTCTGCACCTTGGTGCGTGGCCCAGAAGTAACACTGCCGGGGCGTTGCCTGCAGTCGACGCAGGACCTGTTCGAGCGCGAAGCCTTCGAAGGAAGCGCCGAGCTTCGGATGTGAATTGAGGTCGGCCTGTTCCTCAATGTCGAGCAGCGCGTGCAGGAGTCCGCTGTCCTGCACGTAGACCTTGGGCGATTTCACCAAGCGCTTGCCCGCATTCTCGCTCCACGGCCGCAGCACGCGGACCATGAACGTAGCTTCGAGGATGTCGAGGTAGTGGCGCACCGATTTGTCCGAAACGCCGAAGGAGCGCGCGAACTCGGACGAGTTCCAGATCTGCCCGTGGTAGTGAGCCAGCATGCTCCAGAATCGCGAGAGCGTGGCGGCAGGTAGCCTCAATCCGAGTTGGGGGATGTCACGTTCGAGGTACGTCGTGATCAAGTGCCTACGCCAGTCGAGGCTCTTGGCATTCGTCCTGGAGAGGAAGCTCCTGGGAAAACCTCCGCGCAACCAGAGTTTGCGCCACTCCAGGGCTGTCGTGTCGCCCAACCCCAGTCCCTCAAGTTGGAAGTAGGCGATCCTCCCCGCGAGCGATTCGGAACTCTGTCGCAGCAGTTCGGGAGATGCACTACCGAGCACCAGAAAACGAGCAGGCTTCCGGGGTCGGTCGGCAAGCACGCGCAGCGTCGTGAACAGTTCCGGCCGCCTTTGGATCTCATCGAGGATCACCAGTCCCCGCAGCGGCTCCAGCGTCGTGGACTCGTCTTTCAAACGTGCGATGTCGCGGGGGTTTTCCAGGTCGAAGTGCGTGACCTCGCGGCGCGAGCGGGCCGCGACCGCCAGCGCGAGCGTGGTCTTGCCAATCTGCCTCGGGCCGAGGATCCCGACGACGGGATAATCGGCGATCAGTTCCCTCAGCTTTAAGTGTTCGGTTCGACGGCCCAGCATGTGCCTTCTAGTCTAGCATGAATTGTCGGACATAGACTCCGGGTTTTCATGAAAGCGACGGATACGGAGCTACGCGCACAGCCGGTCGGCAATTCCGAATGCGCCACCATCCACAGTCGACTTTCACGGGGTCGGCGGCGTTCCGGCACTTCCGGCGGCTTGCCGCCGGGATTGAGCCCGATCGTCGCCCTAATTTTGCGCTTGGGGGTAGTCTTGCAGGTGCCTCGACTTTGCGCGCGGCACTTGCACGAAAGCTCGCCATGCGCCTCGGCCTCACTGCGACACTGAAGTTCGCGATCCTCGCCTGCGCCGCACCGGCAGGGGTCGCGCAGAATCAAGTCTGGCTGCGCCAGTTCGTGACCGGCAGCAACGAAGCCTGCTGGAGCGCCGCGCCGGACGGATCGGGCGGTGTGTACCTGGGCGGTTCGACCGACGGCAGCCTCGGCGCGGCGAACGCGGGCGGGCTCGATGCCTGGCTCGCGCGCTACGGCAGCGTTGGAAATCAGCTCTGGATCCGCCAGCTCGGAACGGGCAACACGGACAGCGCTAACTCGGCGAGCGCGGACGGCACGGGCGGCGCATTCGTGTGCGGCTCGACCGACGCAAGCCTCGGCGGGCCGAGCGCGGGCAGTTCCGACGCTTGGATCGCGCGCTACGACGGAAGTGGAAACCAAAGTTGGATCCGCCAGATCGGGACGAGCACGAACGACGTGGCCGTCGCGAGCGTCTGCGACGGATCCGGGGGTGTGTACGTGGCCGGCCGCAGCAACGGCAGCCTCGGCGGAGCGAACTTTGGTTCGTTCGACGCCTGGCTCGCGCGCTACGACGGAGCAGGGAACCAGACCTGGATTCGCCAGCTCGGATCGAACCTCTTCGATGGCGCATCCGCCGCCGCGGCGGACGGATCAGGTGGCGTGTATGTGAGTGGCTACACCGACGGCAGTCTCGGCGGAGCGGCCGCCGGCCAGGGAGATGCCTGGCTGGCGCGCTACGACAGCGCTGGAAATCAGACTTGGATCCGCCAAGCAGGCTCGAGCGCCTTCGACGGAATTGCCGCGGCCGCGCCGGACGGATCGGGAGGCGTGTTCGTGTGCGGCGATACCTATGGCAACCTCGGCGCACCGAACGCGGGCAACAAAGACGCTTGGCTCGCGCGTTACGACAGTGCTGGAAATCAGGCTTGGATCGTGCAATTCGGAACGACGGGCGACGACTACACGAAGGCCGCCGCTTCGGATGGGTCGGGTGGCGTGCAGCTTTGCGGTTGGACCGCGGACAGTCTCGGCGGCCCGAACGCGGGCGCACGCGACATCTGGCTCGCGAACCACGACAGCGCAGGGAATCAGAGTTGGATCCTGCAACTTGGTTCGAGCGGCATCGATCAAGCGTTCGCCGTCGCCCCAGACGGCATCGGCGGCGTGTACGTGAGCGGCGACACGGACGGCAGTCTCGGCGGACAGAACCCGGGTGGCACGGATGTCTGGCTCGCGCGCTACGACGGGCCATGCCCGGCAACGATCGCCTACTGCACGTCGAAGCTCAACTCGCTGGGCTGCAGTCCGTCGATCAGCGCGAACGGAATCCCCAGTGCCACGACCGGATCGGGATTCACGATCCAGGCAAGCAACGTGATCAACAACAAACCCGGCCTGATCCTCTACACGAACGCGGGTCGTGCGGCGATTCCGTTTCAAGGCGGACTGCGCTGTGTGAATGCGCCGCTCAAGCGTTCCGTGCCGATCAATTCCGGAGGCAAT
>JAYUUV010000117.1:0-9202 GCA_043754695.1 Planctomycetota bacterium | reverse complement strand
GGGAACCAGCCTGTGGCGCATGCAGGGCAATCAGCGCTGGGCGGTCAACCCGCGCCTCGCCACGCTGAAACTCGCCACACTCGACTTCGCCAACTGGCGCGCCGGTTTGCCGAGCGGTTCGCTGCTGCGTCGGCTCTCGGCCCTGCGCACCAGCCGGCTTGGATGGATTGACGTGAACGTGCCCGCGGATGTCGACGCACTCGAGGTCCTGAACGCACTGCGCGCGGACCAGCGTGTCAGCAACGCGGAATTGTCTGCCAACGGCAGTTACAGCGGGGTGCCGAACGACCCGCACTTCGGACTGCAATGGCACCTGCGCAACAGCGGTCAGTTCGGTGGAACGCCCGGCGCCGACATCGGCGCGAGCGTCGCCTGGGACATCAGCGTCGGCAACCCCAGCGTCGTGATCGCAATCGTCGATTCGGGCACGGAGATCACTCACCCCGACCTTGCCGCGAACATCTGGCTCAACGCGGGCGAGATCGCCGCCAACGGCATCGACGACGACGGGAATGGATTCATCGACGACACCCACGGCTGGGATTTCGAACACGCCAATCCCGATGTGGCCGGAACGTCCTTTCACGGAACGTCGACCGCCGGCGCGGCACTTGCGCGCACCAACAATGCTCAGGGAGTGAGCGGGGTCGCCGGAGGTTTCGAACCCGCGAATGGATGTCGCGGAATGATCTTGGCGGTCGGCGACAGCGCGCCCCAGAGCGCCTTGCTCGACGACGCGATTCTCTACGCCGCGGACAACGGCGCGCGCATCATTACCATGTCGCTGCAGGTGCCCCAAACGGCGGCCATCGATGCGGCACTGCAGTACGCGCACGACGTGCGCGGCGTGACGCTGGTCGCGGCCGCGGGCAACTCCCCCGCCGCGGTGACCTATCCGGCCAATCAGTCGCGCGTGATCGCGGCCGGTTCGACGAACAATCAGGACGCGCGTTCCAGTTTCTCCGCGATCGGGCCGCAACTTTGGGTCGTGGCCCCCGGAGAGAACATTCGCACCACCACCGTCGGCGCCGCCTACGCATCCTTCTCGGGCACTTCGTACTCCTCGCCGATCGTCGCCGGCACGCTTGGCCTGATGTTCGCGTACATGCCGAGCCTGTCGGCCGACGATGCGCGCGAGGTCCTCAAACTGACCGCGCGCGATCTGGGGGTGAGCGGGTTCGACAATTTGACCGGCTGGGGTCGCGTGTCAGCTTCGGCGGCGCTCGCCAAGCTCGTGCAGTCGGATTGCGACGGCAACGGCATCTACGATCCCGCGCAGATCGCCAACGGCACTTCGCAGGACGTCAACGGCAACGGAGTTCCGGACGAATGCGAACTCGTGACCTACTGCATGGGCACGCACAATTCGCTGGGCTGCATTCCGGCGATCCTCAGCCAGGGCTCAGCGTCGGCTTCGGCGAACTTTGGCTTCGTGATCAGCGCCCTGTCGATCCGCAATCAACGCCCGGGACTCTTGATGTACGGCTTCGGCGGACGCGCGACACTGCCCGTCGGCAGCGGAACTTTGTGCATCGCTTCGCCTATTCGACGGACGATCTCGGTCGACTCGGGCGGATCGCCCACTGGCGCGGACTGCAGCGGTGTGCTGTCGATCGACATGAACGCCTTCGCCAGCGGCGCGCTAGGTGGGTCGCGAGCCCCGGGCCTGTCGACTCCGGGTGTGCGCGTGAATTGTCAGTGGTGGTCGAGCGATCCCCTGCCAGGCGCTCCGAGCAACCCGAGTTTTACCGACGCCCTCGAATACTCGGTAGCACCGTAGGCGGCGCACTGAAACGCCTGCCGATTCAGTCGCCGACGCCCGCCGAGAACTTTCGCAAGCTCCAGCCGATGCCGAGTCCGGCGAGCAACAATCCGGCGATCGGAAACTGCCAGCGTTCGAAGCCGAGCAGCCGCTCCTGGTGCACGCTCAGCATCAAGAGCAGCAGCGGCGTGGACATGAACAAATTGTGCCGCGAGCGCGCCCCGGCCCGATCGAGTTCCGCCTGATCCGGCGCGCGCCCGGCGCGCAGCGCGGCGACCGAACGCTCGAACGCCGGCGCGATGTGCATCCAGGCATTCGCCGCCATCGCTGTCCCGAGCAAAGCGCCGATGTGGATCAAGATCGCGCGCCGCGACAGCTCGAGTCGAGTCTCGAGGAAGCAACCGTAGCCGACGGCGACCGCGGCCCAGGCGATGAAGGAAAGCTCGGCCCGTTTTCCAGCAGCGCGCGCGAGCAGGTCGTAGACGACGAACAGACCGAAGAGCAGCCCGAAGGCCTGGCCGACCTTACTCCAGGGCATGTGCGTTCCCGCGAACTCGCTCGTGGACGCGTACATCAGCGGCGCGGCCTTCGACGAGTAATACAGTTTCATCAGCAGCACGGCTCCGGTCAGCCAGTTGAGCAGCGCGGCCCACTTGAACCAGAACATCGTGCGCGGGATGAACTCGAGCGCGACTTTCTTGCGCACATCCGATTCGAGCGCCGCGACAGAGTGCGTGTAGACCAGCGTGAAGCCGTACAGCATCGCCAGCCAAACCACGCCGGCGATCACGTGCACCCAGCGATACAGCAACTGGTCGTAGTCCAGAGTCTGCTGCACGAGTGCCAGGCCGAGGATCGATCCCATGGCTGAGCTCAGTCCTTCCTGCGGAAAGTGATCCGCACGGACGCGCCGCTTTCCTTCGCGACGAGCGCACGCGCTTTCAATCGTCCGAGCACTTCGTGCCAGGCGTTCACTTCGTACTCGCCCGGCGGAAGGCCGCTCCAGCCAAAGCGCCCATCGGCGCCGGTCACGGCGAAGAAGCGATGCTCGAACACGCCGACCCAGGCCTTCATCCAGGGGTGCAGATCGCAAACGATCGCCACGGCGACTTCGGGTTCCTTGAACACGATGTCGAGCGTCGGACCGCCTTCGGCCTGGGTCTGATTGATGCTCGGATTCTGATCGCGACGCGGCATCGTGCGCACGTTGTGCCGGGCGCGATCCTGGTTGCTGACGCGCAGCGTCTGCCCCGTGCGCAGCGCGATCGCGTGCGGCCGATACACGCAGCCGCGCTGCTGCAACTGCAACGGCTCGAGCGTGTCCAGCGCCGGTTGCTGCTCGGGCGGCGGATTGCCGAGCCAGACGAAGACATTGGCCAGGCGGCCGCCCTCGACCACCCAGGCTTCGGTCAGCGCGGGCTCGTTCGGGTCCAGCCCACAGCCGCCCTCGGCTGCTGTGTTGATCGGCAGGCGCGGCGGCGGCGTGCCTTCGAACTCGATCCGGCCTTCGATCGAACCGGGCGGCACGGCGATCGCAGTCGATTCCGCGCCGACGCTCGGCGCTTCGGTGGCCTCAGCCTTCGCGGCGGACTTGGCGCTTGGACTGTCGTCGTTGCAGGCAGCGAGACACAGCGCGAAAAACAGCAGGCGGAGGGGCGACATCGACGCCTAGCGTAGCTTTCAAAGCGGCGCGCGTCGCTCAGGCCAGCTCGAACATCAGTTGCAGGCGCATGAAGTCCACGTCGACCAGGCGTACCGCGATCGGATAACCCTCGGTGAACGAAAGCCGCTTCTTGCCCTGGCTGATCTGGATCGTCGGACCGCGCACTTCGACGCGATCGCCGATTTTCTTCGCCGGCAAGAAACCGTTCACGTTGAAGGCCAGGAGGTGCAGTTCAAGCCCGGCGGGCGAAACACGCGCGAGTTTGGCTTCCAATTTTTCGCCGATGTGCGGATGCATGAACTGACAGACCTTCAGGTCGCCGATCGCCGTCTCGCACATTTCCGCGATCTCGCTCTGGGCCGAGCAGTGGCTGGCGATTTCATTGAGGTCGGCGAGCAGTGCTTCGGCCTTGAGCTCCGCCGCCGCCTCCCCTGCCCGGCTCTCGATGCTCCACAGCCAACGGTGCACGAGCAAGTCGGGATAGCGGCGAATCGGCGACGTGAAGTGCAGATAGGCCTTGCGCGCCAGGCCAAAGTGCGTGGCGACGTCCTCATGATCGTGCACCTCGTAGACCGCGCGCTCGATCAGGCCGAGGATGCGCTGGATCATCGCCTCGGCGTTGGGCTTCTTGCGCGCCGCGCGGATCAGACGGCCGATGTCGCGGCCGGTCAGGCGCTCCTTGGTCGGCACGTGGATGCCGTGCTCTTCCAATTGTTTGGCGACGGCTTCGATTTCCTCGGGGCTCTTCTCGGGGTGCACGCGGTAGATCGTCGGCAGACCGCGCTCGCGGAAAAGATCGCCGACGGCCTGGTTGGCGGCCAGCGCGGTCTCTTCGATCAAGCTCATCGAAAAGTAGCGCGGGTAGTCGATCACCTTGACGACTTCGTGCTTGTCGTCGAACACGAACTTGCGCTCGCGCGAGGGCAGCCGCAGCGACCCCTTTTGATCGCGCAACTTTTGCTGCACGAGCGTCCAGGCGCGGAACTGCTCCAACGGGCCGCGCAAGAACTCGAGCGCGCGCGCCTCGGCCGTGTCGCTGCGATCGAGCACTTCCTGGACGCCGCGGTAGGTCGTGCGTTTCTTGCTGTGGATCACGCTCTTGTGGACCGTGGCCTCGCTGCGCTTGCCCGCGGCGTCAAAGCTCATCAAGACGGTGTAGGTCAATCGGTCGTGGCCCTCGACCAGCGAGCACAGCCCGTTCGAGAGTTCTTCGGGCAGCATCGGAACGACTTGATCGGCCACGTAGACACTCGTCGCGCGCGTCAAGCCCTCGGCGTCGAGCGCAGTGCCCGGACGCACATAGTGCGCGACGTCGGCGATGTGCACGCCGACCTTGTACGCGCCGCCGCCGAGGGCTTCGATCGAGATCGCGTCGTCGAAGTCCTTGGCATCGTCGCCGTCGATCGTGAAAATTGTCTGCGCGCGCAAATCGAGGCGACCGGCCATGTCCGCCGCCGACGGATCCGCCGGCAGGTTTTTCATCTCCTCGCGCACGTCGCGCGGAAAAATCGTGCGCACGCGGAACGAGGCCAGGATCTGCAGCTCTTCGGAATCCTCGTCGCGATAGCAGGCCGGACCGCTGGGCATGGGCCCGAAGGCTCGCGGTCTCGCGGCAATGCGTTCGCGCGCGGTGCCGTGGCGCAGTGCCTCGCTGTCGCCGGCGCTTTCGGAATCGCTAGAACCGTCGAAAGTGAAACCGCGCTCGCTGCCGGGTGCGACTTCCGCAGGCTTGGGTTCGACGCCGCGCGCACGCGCGAGGTCGCGAAAATTCTTGAGCGGCTTGTCGCCGGGTTTCGTCATGGCTGAGGCATTCGCGCGCGGGCGCGGCCGCACCATTCGAGCACGGCCGCGGCGCACAGCAAAGCAAGCAAAGGATCGATCGGGAAGCGATAGCGTTCGGACACGTGCGTCACATAGTACGCCAATCCGAAACCGGCCAGAGCCGCAAGCAAAAGCGCGCGATCGCGCGCGGGTCCGCGCCAGCGCAGGGCGCCGATCCAGCCCAGGATTCCCAGGGCCGCGAAGGACAAAAACTTTGCCCAGGCGTTCGGATCGAGGCGCGCTCCGACCGAGCGGCTCGTGCGCTCGTCGGTCAGCGGCGAATCGCCGACCCAAAAGTACACGATGCGGCGCAGGCACAGGGACGCGAAGCGCGCGGGCTCGGCCGCGATCCACTCCAGCGCGCGCTGCTGACAGTTCGCCGCGTAGGCCTTTTCGCCGAGCTCGCGGTATAGCGCCAGTTCCTCCGGCACGTGCGACGGATGGAACTTGAACGGAACCGGATGGCCGTTGGCCTCAGGATTGTTGCCCAGGCGCAGTTCGACGCCAAAATTCGGCCGCAAATTCGGCGTGCCAAGCACCCGCGCGTTGCGCAGCATCCAGGGCGCGCACACGGCGAGGAGCGAAAGCGTGAAGATCGCCGCGTTTCTGGCGCGCGCCGCGCGCGTGCCCTCTGAAAGCGCGATGAACAGGAATACCGCGGGCAGGAGCGCCAGGGGCGCGGGATTGAGGAACGCGAGACTCCCCCACGCAAGTCCCAGCGCGATCACGCTGCGCGTCGTCGAGAGCGCTCCCGCGCGTGTCAGCAGCACCAGGCAAGCGAGCGTCCCGAACGAAACGAACGTCGTGTCCCAGACGACGTTGACCGCGTTCCAGATGCCCGGCGGATACAGCGCGAAGAGCACGCCGCCCCACCAACCCGCCGCGGGAGCGCCAAGGTTCTTCCCCAGTCGCACCAGCAGCACGCAGCTCGCTGCGCCTGCCAAGGCCTGCAGCGCGAACAACGTGAAGGCCATTGCGGGATTCAGGCCGTCGAAGATCCACATCAACGCCGCGATCAGCGCCGGATAGGGCGGCGTCAGCCAACCGCTCGGGCCCGTGCCGTGGGCCCAAGGATCGCCAAATCCTTGACCTCGAAAAATCGAATCCCCAAGACACGCCGCCTCGTGGCCAAAGTCCCAGACCGTGCTCGTCGCCGCAGCGTGGTAGGGCGCGATCGCCACGAGTACGACAAGCCGCAGTAGCCAGGCCGCCATGAACAAGAGCGTGAGGGGCTGAATGCCCGGCGCGACTCCGCTCGCCTTGGCCAGCGGCGCGTTCACGCGACGAAGGTCACCTTTCGAAAGCGCGCAGGCGCGGCGCCGTGGCTCATTTCGGCGACCTGCATGGGATTGCCCTTGCCGCAGTTGGGCACGCCCCACAGTTTCCAGTGGCTCGCATCGCAGATCGCGTCGCAGGAGTTCCAGAAGTCCAGCGTTCGGCCCTGATAGGTCGGGCTGCGCAACAGGCGCGTCTTCTTGCCGCCGCGGATTTCATAGCCCAGCTCGGTGGTGAACTGGAAATTCACGCGCTGCTGATCGATCGACCAGGTCTTGACCGTGTCGCACAGGATCGCGTCCTCGCTGTCCGCGATCAGATCGTCGAGCCGCCACGTGCCTGGCATGAGCGAGAGATTCGTGATGCGCACGATCGCCGGGTGATACCAACTCTCGGCCCGCGCGGCGCCGCGGCTCGCGCGTTCGCCGATGCGGCCGGCCCAGCCACGGCTGGTGTGATAACCGACGAAACGCCCGCGCTCGACGATCGGCCAGCGGCCGGAGGCGACCCCTTCGTCGTCCCAGCCGCGGGTGTCGAGTCCGCCCAGGGCGGTCGAATCGGCGACCAGATCGACCAGATTCGATCCGTAGCGCAGTTTGCCGAGCAGCTTGGGGTCGGCGAACGAGCCGCCGGCGAGATCACGTTCGGCGCCGAGCGCACGATCGAGTTCCGTGGGGTGGCCCACCGACTCGTGGATCTGCAACATCAATTGATTGCCCATCAGGATCAGGTCGCGTTCTCCCGCGGGGCACGGCGCGGCGTGGCACAGCGCGATGGCTTCGTCGCGGATGCGTTCGCCGTGATTGGTCAGGTCCATTTCGAGCACGTGCTCGTACCCGCGGCCGGCGAAGTCGCCGCCGAAGGATGCGGGATAACTGCGCCGCTCGCATTGACCGGCGTCGATCGCAGTCGCCGCCAGTCCCGCGCCGGTGCGCGTGAGAACTTGATGGACGTCGAGTCCGTCGCTGGACGCGTGCCAACGCTCTTCGCGGCGCAGCGAAAGCGCGGCTTCGCGCGCGACTACCTGACTCTTGCCGCCCAGACTGCGTTCTGCGCTGAACAACAACTCGATGCGATCGCGCAGCGGCACGCTGAACGGATCGATCTCCAGCGGCGTCTTGAATTCGCCTTGATGCGCGGGCTCGCGCGCGAATTCTTGCGTCCGCATGCTCGCCGTTCTCAATTGTTCCGCCACGCGCATCGCGCGGCGCGCAACAGCCTCGGCACCGGCCGTATCGTGCGCACCTGCGAGCGGCTGCGCGGCGAATCCCTGCGTGCCGCGCACGTGCACACTGACACCGATGCCCAGTTCCTCGCGCGCGTTCGACAGGCACAGTTCGCCGTTGCGCACCAAGAGGTCTTCGACCCAGATGCGCTCGACGCGCGCGTCGGCAAAACCGGCACCCAGACGCTGAGCGGTTTCGACGGCGAGGCGAGCGAGTCTGTCCATGGCCCTAAAAGTCCGTCGCCGAGGTGAAACGAAAACGCGCCAGCGACAACGGCGGCGTCACGATCTCGCCGTCGAACAGGGCGCCGGCAACTTCGCCATCGCGGCCGACCTCGGTCAGGCCGGCCAGGGCCTCGAGCAGAGATTCCGTGAAACGCAAATTCTTGACCGCGCGCACGACGCGGCCATTTTCGATCAGGAACGTACCGTTGCGTGTCATGCCCGTCAGCAACAGTTCCTTAGGATCGATCGCGTTGGTGTAGTGGAACTGGCTGATCAAGAGTCCGCGCGGGACGGCCGCGATCATTTGTTCCAGCGAGTGCTCGCCCGCGGCGATCACCATGTTCTGGGGCATCGGCCCGGCGACCGAGGGCTGTGCCTGGGCATGGCCGGTCGGCTCCTCGCCGCGTTTCTTCGCGAAATGGCGATCGGTCACCGGACTGCACAGCCGCCCCTGATCGACGAGCACGACGCGGCGTCGCGGCGTGCCCTCGCCGTCGAAGGCCAGCGCGGGCATAAGCGGATTGTCCGGTTCGTCGGCGATCGAAAGGTCTTTCGGCCAGGGCCGCGTGCCCTCGCGTCCGCACAGGAAAGAGCTGCGTTCGTCCACTTCGCGCGCCCCAAATCCCTGGTAGGCAGCGAACAATAAGATCGAGCTGACGGCGAGTGGCTCGAGCACGACGCAGTAGTCGCCCGCATCGATGTCCGCGGGCGCGCGACTGGCCAGCGCCTTCTCGACGGCTTTGCGAATCACGCGTTCGTGATCCACGAGTCCGGGCTCTGCGCCCGAGGCCTGGGCCGTGCCCGCGCCGCCGCCGCCGGTCGCGGTCAACGAAAAAGAGTGCCGCCCGGTCTGGCCGTAGACCGCGCGGCCGCGCGAGTTGACGAGTCCTTTGGCCAGCGCCGTCGATTGGATCAAGCCCGCGGGTTCGAGTTCGGCCGCACGACACGCTTCGAGCGCCGCGCGGATCCAGCGCGCCTTTTCGTCGAAGCTGTGCGCCAACGTTTCCGGAGCGACCAGCGTCTCGCGCACACTGACCTCGCCGCCCATCGCAACCAATTCGGGATTGGCGGGTGCGAAGCTGCACAGTTCGAGCGCCTTGGCCAGAGCGCGCCTGCCGTCCGCCAGGGTATTCGCCGCCACACTGGCGCGCGCCTCGCGCAATCCGCCGGATTCATCGAGGCGCACGCGCACGGCGAGTTCGAAGCGCTCGCGATCCGCCGACTGTGTCGG
>JAYUUV010000116.1:0-6606 GCA_043754695.1 Planctomycetota bacterium | reverse complement strand
CGATCGCGATCGCACGAAGCGGCCGCTGATGGGCGCGGCGGTCGACGAACTGGCCGACCTTTCCATCGTCACCAGCGACAACCCGCGCAGCGAAGATCCGCGCGCGATCGTCGACGAAATTCTGGCGGGAATGCGCGACGAATCCCGGCGTTTCGTCGAACTCGACCGGCGCGCCGCGATCGCGCGCGCGCGGGAACTTGCACGGCCCGGCGACATCGTGCTCGTCGCGGGCAAGGGCCACGAGACTACCCAGACCATCGCCAACGTCGCGCATCCCTTCGACGATCGCGCCGTGCTCAAAGAACTCGCCGCACAGCTTGCACTCAGGAAGTGAATCTAATGCTGGTTCAAGACATTCTCGATGCCACCGGAGCGACGCTCATGCACGGCGATCCGGGCACACTGGTGCACGGAGTCAGCACCGACACGCGCGCGATCAAACCGCGCGAGTTGTTCCTCGCGCTTTCGGGCCCTAACTTCGACGGCAATCAATTCGCTGAAGAAGCCGGCCGAGCGGGAGCGGGGGCTTTGTTGTTGCAGGGCAAACCCGGCCAGGTCCTGCCGCGCATCGCCGGCGAGTTGCCGGTGGCCTTGCACGAAGCGCCGCGCCGCGCGCTCGCCGATCTGGCCTCGTGGCACCGCTCGCGCATTCAGGCCCAGGTCATCGGGATCACCGGCTCGTGCGGCAAGACCACGACCAAGGGCATTTTGGCCCAACTGCTCGAAGCGCACTTTCCGACCGTGGCCAGTCCGAACTCGTTCAACAACGACGTCGGCGTGCCGCACACCATCCTGCTCGCCGATCCTGACACGCGCATGCTGATCGTCGAGATCGGCAGCAACGGTCCGGGCGAGATCGCCGCGCTTTCGCGCATCGCGCGTCCGACGGTCGGCATCATCACCAACATCGGCAACGCGCACCTGCAGGGCCTAGGCTCGATCGAGGGCGTGCGCCGCGAGAAGAGCGATCTTTTCGCCGCGCTGCCGCGCAACGGCACGGCGATCCTCAATCTCGATTGCCGTTTCGCGCGCGAATTGCGCGCCGCCACCAGCGCGAAAGTGATCAGCTTCTCCGTGGAGGGCGGCAGCGACGGCGACGGTGAAGGAGTCGGCGACTTCAACGCGGAAAAACCCTGGTTCCACGCCGCGGGCACCACGTTTCGCCTGCGCGGTCACGAGATCACTTCGCCGCTGCTGGGCATCCACAACATTTCCAATTTGCTGGCGGCGATCGCGGCCTGCGAAGCGGTGGGGCTCACGTTGGAGCAGCTCTTGCCGACGATTTCCAGGCTCAAGGGCGGACGCCGGCGCATGGAGCGGCTCGAACTCCAGGACGTCGTCGTGTTCGACGACACCTACAACGCCAACCCCGAATCGGCGCGCGCGGGTCTGCGCGTGCTCGCGGGACTGCACGGCCATCGCCGGCGCGTCGTGATCCTCGGCGACATGCTCGAACTTGGGCCGCGCGCTCCGGAGTTGCATCACGCCATGGGGCGCGCGGCGGCACAGAGCAACATCGATCAACTCCTGTTGGTCGGCGAGCTGACGCGCGCGTCCGCCGCAGGTGCGCTCGAAGCCGGCATGCCGATCGCGCGTGTCCAACACCTCGGCGGTCGCGAGCAAGCGCTGGCGCAGATCGCCGGCTTGATCCGGCCCGGCGATGTCGTGCTGGTCAAAGGCTCGAATGCGATGGGCATGGACCGCGTGGTCCGCCTGCTGAGCGACTCCTTCGGCCCCGCGAAGAGCTGAATCAGAAGCCCACCTCCTCGCCATGTTCCCCGGTCTTTTCGACGACATCCTTGGCCTGCACCTGTTCGGCTACATCACGTTTCGTGTGGCCATGGCGGCGCTGACGGGATTTGGGTTGGCGCTGTTCGCGGGCGGTCCGACGATCGCCTGGCTCAAGCGCCAGCGCGCGTCGGAGGACACCTCGAAGTTCGACGCGCAAAAGGACCTGAAGAACCTGGTCGAAGCGGGGCCGAAGAAGGACACGCCGACCTTGGGCGGAGCCTTCCTGATCGCGTCGCTGCTCGCTTCCGTGCTGCTGTGGGCGCGGCTCGACAATCTGCACGTGGTGCTGGCCGTCATGCTGACCGCGGGCTTCGCGGCGGTCGGATTCGTCGACGACTACCGCAAGCTGACCGCGCCCAAGACCAAGGGCCTTTCGCCCGGCGCGAAGATGCTCGGGCTCAGCGTGGTCTGCCTGGCGGCGCTGGGCATGCTCGCCTTCTACGCCTGGTGGTTCGGCCGGCCGACCCTGCTCGCGCTTTTTCCGCCGTTCTTCAAGCACGCGCACATCGATCTTTTCCAGTACGGCCTGGTCGGTGTCGTGATCTTCATCGCCTTCGAATGGCTGGTCGTCGTCGGCTCGGCGAATGCCGCGAACATCACCGATGGGCTCGACGGCCTGGCGGTCGGCTGCATGCTGATCGCGGGCTTCACGCTCTCGATCTTCTGCTACGTGTCCGGCCGCCCCGACTGGACCGAATACCTGGACCTGCCCTACGTGCGCCAGGCTTCCGAGATGGCGGTCGTCGGCGGAGCGATGTGCGGCGCCTGCATGGGCTTCCTGTGGTTCAACGCCTTCCCCGCGAAGGTCTTCATGGGCGACTCCGGATCGTTGCCGCTGGGCGGTCTGCTGGGCTGGATGGCGCTGGTCTCCAAGCAGGAACTCGTGCTGCCGCTGATCGCGCTGGTCTTCGTCGCCGAACTCGCTTCGAGCTGGATTCAGAAGCTCTATTTCCAGCGCACGGGCGGCAAGCGACTGTTCACCTGCGCGCCGATTCACCACGGGCTGCAGCTGTACGGCGGCGTGTTCACCAAGACCGACGAGCGCTGGCACGAGATGACGGTGGTGGTGCGCTTCTGGATCATCGCCGCGGCCTGCGCGATGTTGAGCCTGGCCCTGTTGAAGGTGCGCTGAATCATGAGTCGACGACGCTATCCCACCCACAAGGACCTGCTCGCGGAGGGCGCCGGCGCGCAAGCGCTCGTGCGCGAGCATCAGACCACGATCTTCGAGCGCCTGGATTCGCTGACGCGCCGCGCCGAGGTCATCGACCCGCGCGGCCCGGCGACGGCGCTGTTCTGCTGCGTCGTCGCGCTGGTCACCTTCGGCCTCTTGGTCCAGGCCAGTCATGCCGCGACGATTCTCGATCCGAAGGATTTCGCCGGTGTTCTGAGCGGTCAAATCGCCTTCCGCGCCGCGGGCTTGCTGGTCTTGATCCTGGCCGCGCGCGTGGGCCCGAGCGGGCTGCGTCGATTCATCCCGGCGATGACGCTGGGAATCGGCGTGCTGCTCGTTTGTGTCTTCCTACCCGTGATCGGCACTTCGCTCAACGGTTCGCATCGCTGGGTCAATCTGGGCTTCGTCTCGTTCCAGCCTTCGGAGCTCGCGCGCATCGTGCTCGTCTTGTGGATCGCAGATCGCTGCGTGCGCCTGGGCGAAGATGTTCGCGACCTGCGCCGCGGCGTGCTGCCGATGCTGGCTATGGGCTTGTGTTTCTTCGGCTTGGTTGCCGTCGAGACCGACCTAGGCGGCGCGATGCTGCTGCTGCTTTGCATCCTCGGCACGATGTGGGTCGGGGGTGCGCGGCCCACGCACGTCGCTGGTTCGCTTGCGGCCATCGGCGGCAGCGCGCTGGTGCTCGGCTTCACCCTGATCGGCTACATCCGCCGCCGCATCGAGATGTTCGTGGGCTCGACCCACAACGATCAGATCACCGGCAGTGTGGCGGCCATGCACTCAGGCGGAATGTTCGGCGTGGGCCTGGGCCAGGGCGAATTCCGCAACCACGGCGTGCCCTACCTCGAGAGCGATTTCGTCTTCGCGCAAGTCGGCGAGGAGTTCGGCCTGTTCGGAATGCTGCTCGTGCTCGGTCTATTCCTGGCGGTGCTCTGGTTCGGCCTGCGGCTCGTGCTCTCGATCCGAGATCGCTACGACGCGCTGGCTTCCTTCGGCCTGCTGCTCGCGACCGCGCTCCAGGCGATGCTGCACGTGCAGGTCGTCGCCGGTCTGGCACCTCCCAAGGGCATGACGTTGCCCTTCATCTCCCACGGCGGCACTTCGCTCGTCGTTTCCTGTCTGTGCACGGGCCTCGCGCTCGGTGCGGCGCGCCGCACCAGTATCGCGGAACCAAAGCTCCAAACGTCGGGACTCGAGCCATCGAGAGCCTGACGCCCGCTTCGTTCACTCGGGCGGCGAGTCCGCTCGAGCCTTTCTTTCCATCCGTTCCAAAACCAACTTCATCCCTGCTTCGCCATCCGGCGCAAGCCAATCCCAGGACTCCTGAAACCATGCAACGCATCGAACGCTACGGCGTGATCGCCCTCGTTTTCCTACTCGTGACCATCCTCGCGGTCGCCGTTTGGGGCCAGCGCAAGAACCAGTCGCTGCTGTCGTTCCTCAAGCGCGACAAGCCCACCGACGCCGCCAAAATTGACGCGCCGGTCACACCGGAGACGGGGTCGGGGATCAATGGTCTCGGGCTCTCGGACCCGACGCACCAACTCAAGCCCGCCCTTCCGCAAACTCCGGGCAACAACCTTGCCACGGGGCCCGGAACTCAACTCGCGCCGCCGCTAGGCCCGGGCCTGGGCGCGGTCGACTTCGGCAACGGCACCGTGCTCACGCCTGGCAATCAGCCGAACTCCGGCTTTGTGGGCGGCGGCAATGTCGCGACGGGGGCCCCGGGCACGTTGACGCCCACTCCGATCGTCACACCGCCGGTCGATGCAGGTCCGCGCACCTACACGGTCAAGCGCGGCGACACCCTGGGTTCGATCGCCAAGCGCGAGCTGGGCTCAACGAAGCGTTGGCAGGAAATCGAAGCGCTCAACGGCGTCAAGGCCGAGCGGCTGTCCGTCGGCATGACACTCAAACTCCCGGCCGGTGCGGCGAACTTTGGCCCCCAGACGTTGGTCAAGAACGACGGCGCGCCCGTCAAGCCGCAACTCCTCGACCTGAGGGGAGACGTGGTCATCGCTCCGAGCAGCGGGGCAACCTACAGCGTTCGTTCCGGCGACTCGCTCTCGAAGATCGCGGCCACGCAACTCGGCGACCAGAATCGCTACAGCGAAATCATCGCCTTGAATCCTGGCATCAATCCCGCGAAGCTTTCGATCGGCCAGAGCCTGCGCCTGCCGGCCGGTGCCAAGAAGCCCGCAGTGGAATCCGCCAAGCCCAAGTCGCGACCGTCCCAAGCCTCGTCTGAAGTGGCTCGTCTCGACGCGCCCAAGAAGGGCAAAGTGCAATGAGCCGCAAGTTCCGGTGGTTCGTGCTCGCGTCGTGCGCGTTCGTCGTCCTGATGGGCGGCCGCGAGACGATCAGCCTGTTGGCCGGTGGGCCGCAGGTGCGACGTTCGTCACCGGAACTCCACGGCGCAAACAATCTCGCCGTGGAAAAGCGGGCGGCCAAGCGTGCGCCTTTGCCGGCCAGGCTTTGGGCCGACGGTGAGCTGGCGCGAGGCGAAGCGCGCCAACCACAAGAGTGATCGACCGTGGGGAATCCGCGCCCCTCGCCGGCGCGGATTCCTCGAACTTTCCGCAGTCAAGTCCAGCTACTTCCGTGACTTCCGTTCAGGTCAAGAGCCGCGTGCCGGCGAAGTTCGACTTCGGCGCGGACGAATCGCGCAGCACTGCATTGAAACGTCGAGACGACTCAGTCGATGCGGGCCGCGATTCGTCGCCGCTGCGCATCGCGCTCGCGGGCGGTGGAACCGGCGGCCACATCGTGCCTGGGCTGCATCTGCTTGCGACTGCGCGGGCCAAGCAAATCGTCGAGGACGTGCTCTGGTTCCAGACCGGTCGCGCGGTCGAGGCGCGCGTGCTCGCGGGCGCTGAGGCGAAACTCTCACCTGCGACACTCGAGCGCGTCACGCTGGCGCTCGAACCCGAAGGCGGCGGCGCGCCGAGTCTTTCGCGGCTTGCCATTCACACACTGCCTGCGCTCTTGCGCGCACGCGCTGCGCTGCGCGAGCATCGCAGCCAAGTCTTGGTCGGACTGGGCGGATTCACTTCGCTGCCGGCGGTGCTCGCGGCGCGTTCGCTCGGTTTGCCGACGGCGCTGCTCGAGATCAACGCCCACGCCGGCCGCGCCACGCGCTGGCTCGCTTCGAGTTCGACGCGCGTGCTGCACGCCTGGAAGTCGACCCTGCCCGAAGGTGCAGGCCCGCGCGACGTCTTGATCGGCCCGCCGCTCGCGCCCGAATTCGAAGCCGGTGAACCCAGCGACGAACAGTCCGCGCAGGCGCGCGAGGAACTTGGCTTCGATCCGAGCAAGCCGCTGCTCGCCGTGCTCGGCGGCAGTCAAGGCGCGGGCGGAATCAATCGTTTTGTCGCTGAATACGCGCACTTTTGGACCCTCAACGGGCTTTCGGTGCTGCATCAGACCGGTCCCGGCCGGCGCGGCGAAGGTGTCCTCGACGGCGACGGCTATCGCGGCGTCGAATACGCTCACGATGTGCCCAAGGCGCTGCGCGCTTCGAGCCTGGTGCTCTGCCGCGGGGGTGCTTCGAGCCTGGCCGAGATCGGCGCCATGCGCCGGCCGGCCTGGATCGTGCCCTACCCGCACCATAGAGATCGCCACCAGGAAACCAATGCGCGCGA
>JAYUUV010000115.1:0-5899 GCA_043754695.1 Planctomycetota bacterium | reverse complement strand
CCCCGCGGGGCGACGTTCGAGGCCCGTCAGCGCTCGGTAAGAATCGGCGGCGGATTACCGGGGACGATTACGGTCCGACGAAGAACTCCAATGCGTTGGACAAGGTCGTGTTGTTGGGGGCGGCGAAGCCGTTGTCGCGGCCCCAGGCTTGCACATTGATGCGTGTGCCGGGGACCGCCAGGTAGGTCGCGGGCGTTCCGCCCAGGGCGCCGACCGCGAAAGCGTTGAAGTCGAGCATGTAGACACCGGAGCAATCGTTAGGCGGCAAGTGGCCGCCCGAGTTCATCGGCAGCGCGCGCTTGAGCGGTGCGCCGACACAAAGCAATCCTCCGGAAAAGGGCGACGCGGCGCGACCGCCGTCGCTGTAAAGGTAGAGCCCCGGCTTGTTGTTGATCACGCCCGTCGTGCTGACGCTGAAGCCCGATCCGGGCGTGGCGCTGGGCACGCCGCTGTAGGCGATTGCCGGCGTGCAGCCGAGCGAGTTGAGCTTCGCCGTGCAGTACGGCGCCGGTGGGCCATCGGGCACGAAGACCAGGGCGCCATCGACTCCGATGGGAAGCAGGGTGTTCCCGATCACGGTTGCGGCGCCGGTCGCGGGATCGACGGAGTAAAGCCCCCCCGCCGAAGCACTGATCGAGCCGAGACTGAACAGCACGCCGTTGTCATCGAAGGCCAGCCCGCTGTAGATGAGCTGCCGTCCGACGTTGACTCCGTGGCAGCCAATGGCCGTGGCCAGACCGCTCGCCAGATCGATCGTGTAGAGGTAGGAGTACGCGCCGTTGATCGGAGGCGTCGACAGGGTCATGCCGTTAGCGAACAGCGTGCCGTCGGCGCGGAAGCCGAGCCCGTCCATGTTGAAGCCGAAGGGAACGACGCAACATTGGCCGCCGTTCTGCCCCACCAGCGTCGGCACACCGCTTTGCTTGTCGATCGTGAACAGCGCGGTACTCTGAAAACCGTTCGTCCCGGTCGCATACAGGACTCCGGTCAACGGATGGATCGCAAGCCCGCCGGACGTGAGATTGAGCGTGGGACTCATCCCCGGAAAGACGGTCATGACACCCGTATGGCGGTTGATGCTGAAAAGCCTGCTCGTGCCCGAGTCAGCGACCGTGGCGCCGACGGCATAGAGCGTGTCGGTGGACGCGTCGTAGGCCAGCCCGCCGGCGTAGAGGTAGACGCCGGGCAGATCCCATTCCAGGGTCGCCGCGCCGGTCAGCGGATCCAGCGTGTAGAGCCCGCTCAGACCGGGCCCGTTGCCGATCGCATAGAGCGTGGATCCCGCCCGGGCCGGAGCCGCGAGGCATAGCAGCAGCAGGGACAGAGTTGCGGCAAGACGGATCAGGGAGCGCGCGAACGAAGCAGTAGGCTGGTACGACATGACGTGGAGGTCCTCTGGGACGTACGGGATTCGGGCAGGGCGAACGAGCTTGACGGCATCTCGAAGGGGCTCCTCCCAAGGGTAACCACGCAGTCGGCGGGCGGGGCCGATCAAGGAAAATCATAATCGGGTTCCAAGCCCGCGCGGCTCACGGTGCGCCCCTCGGCGGAGCATCGCACAGGTTGGCTTGGATCCCGAACAACCCCAGCGCGCCCCGCGCGTCTGTGCCAGGACGGCGAATTGCTCCGGCGTGGCACTTCACTAGGATCGCGGGGATGATCCGCCGCCTGCCCGTTCGATCCGTGTGCCTGGCCGTACTGCCCTGGACCCTGGGCGCCTGCGGCGACGATTCGCCACGGCCGCCTGCGGCCCGGCTGGAGTTCGTCGACGTCGCGCCCGCGAGCGGCCTCAACCTGGTCTCGGTCAGCGGCGATCCGCGGCGCTGGTACATCGTCGAGTCCAACGGCAACGGCGCGGCGTGGATCGACTACGACGTGGACGGCGATGTCGATCTGTTCCTCGCCAACGGCTCGCACCTCGATTACATCGAGGACGGCAAACGGCTCAGCGTGCGCGCGGACGGACACTCGAGGCTGTACCGCAACGACGGGCGCATGAAATTCACGGACGTGAGCGCCGCGGCCGGCCTCGATCGCACCGACTGGGTCAACGGCATCGCGACCGGCGACGTCGACAACGATGGCGATCCGGATCTCTATCTCGCCTGCTTCGGGCCCGACGTATTCCTGCGAAACGACGGCGGCCACTTCGTCGATGCGACCGCGGAAAGCTCACTGGGCAATCCCAAATGGGGCGCGTCGGCAGTCTTCGGCGATGTCGACAACGACGGTGATCTCGATCTCTACGTCGCGAACTACTGTGAGTTCGATCTCGAGCATCCGCCCGACGGTGGAAAGCGCGCACTGGTCAACGGCACCGAGGTCGGCATCGGCCCCGAGGCGGAGAACAAGCGCGGTCTGAACCCCGGCGCGCCCGATGTTTTCTTCGAGAACCTTGGCGGCGGAAAATTCCGCGAAGCGACGGCGGCTTTCGGATTCGCCCTGGAAAAGCCGCTCTGTTCCTATGCTGCCGTGATGAGCGACATCGACGGCGACGGCTGGCAAGACGTGCTGGTCGCAAACGACGTGCAGCCCAGCAGTCTTTTCCACAATGACGGCCATGGACACTTCAGCGAGCAGGGTCTGGCGCGTGGCTTCGCGCTCAACGCCGCAGGCGCACCGACCGGAGCGATGGGCCTTTTCGTCGACGACGTCGATGGCGATGGAGATTTCGACGTGCTGCGCACGAACTTCGACTTCGAAGCCAACTCGCTGTTGATCAACGATGGCAAGGGCAATTTCAAGGACCTCGCGGCGAGCTGTGGCCTGGCCGAACCGAGCATCGACAAGCTCGGCTGGGACGGCGGTTTTTTCGACGCCGATCTCGACGGCGATCTCGACTTGATCGTGGCCAACGGCCACGTCTATCCGCAGTCGAGCCAGATCCAGATGGGCGCCTGGAAACAGCCGACCCAGCTCTACGAGGCCTCACGTGACGCCAAGGGTGTGCTGCGTTTCAGCGACGCGACCGCGCGCGCCGGCGGAGGCTTCGCCGGCGTGCATGCGGCGCGCGGAGTCGCGCTCGGCGATCCGGACGACGACGGCGACATCGACGCGCTCGTGACCGCCATCGACGAACAACCTCGTCTGCTCGAGAACAGGAGCGCGCGACAGGGACATTGGCTCTGCGTACGCACGATCGGCACGCGCTCGAATCGCGACGGCTACGGCGCACGAATCACGGTCCGCGCCGGGGGCAAGAACTTCGTACGCGAGTCGCGCAGCGCGAGCGGCTTGTATTCGGCCAACGATCCGCGCATCCATTTCGGGCTGGGTATGGTCCAATCGATCGACTCGATCGAAGTGCGCTGGCCCAGCGGCGCGCTCTCCAGTGTGCCCAAGCCCGCGCCGGACAGTCTGCAGATCGTGACCGAACCGACGGAGACCAAGAAATGAGAGTCGCGCTCGTCTTCCCGCCCCAGGGCCATTTCACGCAGCCCTATCTTTCGCTGCCCTCGCTGGCTGCGTTCCTGCGCGCCAACGGCGTGGACGACGTGCACTCGATCGACGCGAGCATCGAGTCCTACGATCATTTCCTGAGCCGCGGCAGGCTGGCGAAATCGCTCGCGCGTGTGCGCGCCGCGGAGCAGCTTTTCGAACTCGAGGGACGCGACGAGCTCAATTTCTCGGGTCAGGAGCGCTATCAGCGTTTGTCCGAGCTCGCACTGATCGGCCAGGACGTCGTCGACAACATCGAAGAAGCCAAGCGCGTGCTGCGCTCGCGCGAAGAATTTTACGACTATGAGCGCTATCTGTGGGCCGGTCGCACGCTCGAGCAGGGCCTGCGCCTTTTCTCCGCGGAGTACTCGCCGTCGCGTTTGACGGCCCACGGGTTCGTGACGCGCTATTCCGTCGAGCGTTCCGCCGAAATCGTCGCCGCGCTCAGCGACGAAAAGGAAAACCCCTACCTCGAGTTTTTCCGTGAGCACACGCTTCCGCAGCTGAAGCAACTCGATCCGGATCTGATCGGCATCTCGGTCACTTTCCCGAGCCAAGCGATTCCCGCGCTGACGCTGTGCAAGTTGATCAAAGCCTGGAAACCCAAGGTCCACATCACGCTCGGCGGAGGCCTGCTGGCCTACGTCGCGGAAAAACTATCGAAACGACCGGAAATCTGGGGCCTGATCGATTCGTTCGTGATGCTCGAGGGCGAGGGGCCGCTCTTGAAACTTTGCCAGGGCCTCGAGCGCGGCGATCTCGATCTGTCGAAGATCGGCAATCTGATCTATCGCGCGCCCTCGGGTGAAATCGTGCACACGCCGCGCGCCGATCCGCTCGACATCAAGACCTTGCCGACACCGGATTTCGATGGGCTGCCGCTGGACTTGTACTTCACGCCGGAACTGGTCTTGCCGCTGGCCGCGACACGCGGTTGTTATTGGGGCAAGTGCGTTTTCTGCACGCTCTACACCGTGATCGGGCCGGGCTATCGCGGCCGCAGCATCGCGCAGACCGTCGAGGACATGCAGAAACTGAGCGCGAAGTACAAGACGCGCTACTTCTACCTAGCGATCGAGGACTTGCCGCCGAACATGGCCAAGGCGCTGCCTCAGGCGATCCTCGACGCCAAGCTCGACGTCGCCTGGTGGGCCGATGCCCGGCTCGAGCACGAAGTCTTCGATCAGAAGGTCTGCGACTTGCTCGCGGCTTCGGGCTGCAAGCGCCTGGCCTTCGGTTACGAGAGCGCTTCGCGGCGCGTGCTCGATCGGATGTGCAAGGGCATCGATCCCGACGCGAGCATGGACCTCGTGCGCCGCGTGCGCCAGGCCGGCATCTCGGTCACGCTCTACGCGATGATCGGCTTTCCGACCGAAACGGTCGCCGAAGCGCGTGAAACACTGGCCGTCGTGCTCGCGAATCGCGACCTGATTCAGGAAGTCAGCGTGCGCGTCTTCTACCTCGATGAATCCAGCGAGATCTACAAGCGCCGCGCGGAGTTCGACATCCTCGAGGTCTATCCCGATCCGAAGTCGGACCTGCAGGTCTACTACGATTTCAAACCCGGCAGTGGCATGACCCGGCGCGAAGCGCGCGACGTGTACCTGGAATTCACGCAGCAATTGCGCTCGCACTTCCCGGTGTTCCAGAATACGAACATGCTCTACCACGAGCTGAAAAGTCACTACTTTTTGTATCTCGCGAAACACGGTTCGTGGGAAGCGCTGTGCGAAAACGTGCTGGAGCGCACGGGTGCGCAGTCAAATCCTCAGGGCTTTGAAGCGCGCCCGCACGCCGTCGACGGCATTCGCACCTTGGAGCTCGCCTTCGATCGCGTCAGGATCGATCAACGCCTCTCGACGATCGATTCGGCGATGCTGCGGCCGCGTTATCAGTCCGACCTGGTCGAAGACGAGGATCGCGCGCGCTTCGACCTCGAGCTGGTACCTGAGCCGAAAGAAAATTCGACGCTGCTTTACGATCGTCGCACGGCGGAAATCCACTGCGTGTCGCCTGCCGCGGCGGCGTTGCTCGAACGCTGCGACGGCACGCGCACGCTCGAACAAGTGATCGAGATCGTGCCCCATTCCGTGCGCGAAGAAGCCCTGCAATGTGTCCGCGATCTGGCTGCGCATGGCTGGATCGCACAGGAGAGTCGCCGATGAATCCCCAAGACAAACCTCGCAAGGAAGCCCCGGAAACCGCGCCGCAGTCTTCGCCCGCGACGGAGGCTGAGAAGGGCGCTGCGAACTCCGAGCCCCAAAAGCCCGGCCTCAAATACGTCTTCAAGATTTCGCCCGCCGACCCCAAACGCAACTCGATCGACTTCGAAGACGTCGCCGACAAGTAGGGACCGCGTTCCCGTCATCGAAGCGCCCCACTCGCGCTTCTACTTCAACGCGCTAGGCCGCGCCGAGCGAGGCAGGAACAAGTTGGCGAACAGATACTGTTCCATCGCAAA
>JAYUUV010000114.1:0-7152 GCA_043754695.1 Planctomycetota bacterium | reverse complement strand
CCCCGACGAGGCGAAGAGCCACGTGGTGTGGAAGCACCCGGATCCGACGGTCCCCAAGTTCGCGCAGCTCACCGTCAACGCCGACGAGCAGGCCGTCTTCTTCCGCGACGGCCGCGTGGTCGGCACGCTCGGACCCGGTCGGCACACGCTCGACAGCACGAACATCCCCTTCCTCGGCCAGCTGCTCGACAAGCTGACCGACGGCCGCTTGTTCATCACCGAAGTCTTCTTCGTGACGATGCGCGAGATGACCGGCGTGAAGTTCGGCGGCCCGATCGGCAACGTCGAGGACCCGAAGTCGGGCGTGCCGGTCCAGACGCTCGTGCACGGGGAATTCAGCTTCCGCGTGACGGCGCCTGAGCAGCTGATCGTGAACCTGGTCGGCACCGGCAAGGCGCAAGCCTTCGAGGTCCAGCCCTGGATGCGCGAGCAGGTGCTCAAGACGATCCGCGACCGCATCGCGCAGCTCCTCGTGAAGAACAAGTGGCCGCTGCTCGACGTGACGTCGGGCGCATACACCGAAGAGGTCGAGACGGAAGTGCTGGGCGCGCTCGACACGCACGTCGCGACCTACGGCCTCAAGATCGTGCGCCTGGGCAACTTCGTGGTCGCGATCGACGAGACCGACGCGGCCAACCTGAAGCGGCTGTACACCGACTCGGCCTACGTGCGCTCGATGGGCGGCGTCGGCAACTACCAGCAGTTCGCAGCCGGCAAAGCGATGCTCGGCGCGGGCGAAGGCATGTCCAAGGGCGGAGGTGGCGAGGGCGGTGCGGGCGGCGCGGGCCTGATGGGTGGCGCTGGACTTGGCGTCGGCATGGCCATGGCTCAGATGCTGGTCAAGGACAACCGCGGCGGGACCAGTCTGGCTCCGGTGGCCGCGGGCGTGCTCTGCAAGTCGTGCAACGCGACAGTGGCGCCCGGCAAGTTCTGCGCTGCCTGCGGCAAGGGCATGGAGTCGAGTTCGTCGGGCGCGGGCTTCTGCGGCGGCTGCGGCGCCGCGATGGCCCCCGACGCGCGCTTCTGCGCCAGTTGCGGACGCGCACGCTCGTAGCTCGACGACCTGGCTGCAAAGAAAATCGCGCAGCGCCCTTTCAGGGCGCTGCGCGTTTTCCGTCGGCGCCGGCCGCGAATTCGTTCGCGTGCAAGCCTGGCGGAATTGCGACCGCTTACGGGCAGACCTGGAATTCCAGTCCGCCGGCAAGCTGCGAGTTCTGGCCCGGGCCGTAGCCCGGATCGCGCCCCCACCACTGGCTGTCGACGACCGTGCCCGGCACGCGCAACGCCGGCGACGGCGTGCCACCGAGCGCACCCACGGCGAAGGCGTTGAAGTCGATCTCGAAGACGCCCGTGCAGTCGTCCGCAGGCGCCGGAGAGCCGCCCGAGTTCGTTCCGGGCGTACGCTTGACCGGTGCGCTGATGCACAGCGTGCCGCCCTGGAACGGCAGGGCCGCCTGCCCGCTGACTCCGTAGAGCAGCAGGCCCGGCTTGTTGTTCATGCAGTCCGTGGCGCGCACGATGAAGCCTGAGCCCAGCGTCGCGCTGGAGTAGCCGACCTTCGCCATCGTCGGAGCGCAGCCGCTCGAGGTGAACTTGCCGCTGCAGTACAGGAACGGCGGCGCGCCATCGCACTCGTCGGGAATGCCGTTGCCATTGACGTCGAGCGAATTCCCGTACGCCAGGTCGCAGACATCATCGATGAGGTTGTGATTGCAGTCGACCTGGGTGGTGGAAGTGATCTTGTAGAGCTCGCCACCTCCGTCGACGATCAGGATTTCGCCGTAGCCGTCCTCACCGAAGGAAGTGATCGAGTTGATCGCCATGCCGCCGCCGGGGGCCAGTTGCGAAGTGCGCTCGATCGTCGGCCCCTTGGCTCCGGTGACGATGTCGTAGGTGAACGACCAGATGCGCGCCGAGCAATAATCAGCGTAGAAGTAGGTTCCCTGCAGGGCGGGCATCGCACAGCCTCGATACATGTATCCGCCGGTCACGGAGCAGCCGAAGCTGTGACTGTACGTGTCGACCGGCAAAGTCAATGCAGGAGCGTTGCAGGTGCAACCGCTCAAACCCGTGCAGTTCAAGCCTTCCATGCAGCGCCAGCCGTAGTTGCGGCCACCGGCGCCGGCCGGCTCGATGTCGATCTCCTCGACGGCGCCCTGTCCGACGTCGCCGATGAACATGGCGCCGGTGACGCGGTCGAAGGACCAGCGCCAGGGGTTGCGCATGCCGAGGTCCCAGATCTCGTCGCGCACGTTCGGATCGTTCACGAAGGGATTGTTCGCGGGAATATAGGGCGGGGCGATGTTGACGTCGTAGCGCAGCATCTTGCCGAGCAGCGTCGTGCCCAGCTGTCCGTTGCCGATCGCGCCGTGCTGGTCGTTGCCTCCGCCACCGTCGCCGAGACCGAAGTAGAGCATTCCATCGGCGCCGAACTGGATGCCGCCGCCGTTGTGGTTGGATTCGGGCTGAGCGACCGGGCCGACGATCGGCACGAAAGTCGCCGGGTTGCCGACGTCAGGATTGCCGCTGACCGTGTAGCGCTCGACGATCGAGGCGCCGTCGCCGGCGCGCGTGTAGGAGACGAAGAAGAATCCGTTGCTCGCGTAGTTGGGGTGGAAGGCCATGCCCAACAAGCCTTGCTCGCTGCCGATCAGGATCTTCGTGCTCAGGTTCATGAATGGAGTCGCCAGCAGGCTGCCGTTCTTGAGGATCCTGATCAGGCCACCTTGCTGCACGATGAAGATGCGTGAGGTGTCGCCGGGAGCGGCGCAGGCGTAGAGCGGCGCGGAGAGGCCGGCCGTGAGGCGCACGCCTTTGAGCGTCTGGGATTGTGCCGGGAGCGCCAGCGAGAATCCGAGCGCGAGCACGCCCAGCAGTCGGAGCGTGAGTCTGGTTGCCTTGATCATGATGAGCTTCTTTTCCGTGGGTCGACGATGCGGCGCAGGCCGGTCCGGCGCTGGGCCCCAGGTTACTCTACATTGTGTGGATCTCCGGGCCAGTCGCGAGACGGGCTTCAGCTGCGCAGCCCCCGCACGGCTCGCAGCGCATGCACCCGAATGACACAGCAGCCATGTTCCGGGCACAGTCTGGGCTGGTCGACGCTCGATTCGGGGCCGGCGTCGGCAGATCTAGGCATTGCAACTTGCCTACCCGCGGCGACGGTTCGATGGGGGACTCGAAGGGTTGCGTCCAGGGTGGAGCTGGTTTCGCGGTAGCACCGAGCATGGCTCACCGCCAGGTCGAGGTCTGACATAGGCTGCCGGATCGACCAGCGGCGGGCGCACAGGATTCTGTCCGAGCACTCGACGAAGCAGAGCCGGTCCGACGACGCTTCGCGCCAGGCCGCGGAAATCAGAGCCGGAACGAAGCATGGATTCGCGGCCTTGATCGCGTACAACATCCGCGGTCCGCCGGGAAAGTTCCTGCAACCCGCGGAGTGTGCTCTGGTGATGCTGCCTCGCGCCGCCGGTCACGCTCCCGCAGGGGTTGCGCTGCGGGGAAATTCCTTCAGCGGACCGCCGGACGTTTCTCCCCAACAGGATTCCAGCTCATGAAGCTCACACTGATACTCTCGCTGGCGCTCGCCGTCCTCGCGGCCTGCCAGGTCGCGCCCAAGCGCGCCGATTTCACGGTCAAGAACCAGCTCGACATCAACGTGCCCGCGGGCTCGCAGGACGTGCGCATCTGGATGGCTTTGCCGCAGGAAGATCCGCAACAGCAGATCTCCGGGCTGCGGATCGATTGTCCCTATCCGAATCGGATCACGACCGACTCGCAAGGCAATCGCATGTTGTTCGTCGAAGCGAAAGCCCCCCAGCCGGGTGCGCTGACGATCGCGACGAGCTTTGATCTCACGCGCAACGAAGAGCGCGCCGAAATCAAACCGGAAAGGACACGGCCGCTCAACGAAGCCGAGCGCAAGCGCTTCAGCACTGAACTGTCGGGCAATGCGAACATCGTGTTGTCGCAGGAAGTCCGCGACCTGTCGGCGAAGATCGTCGGCGCCGAGAAGAACCCTGTGCTGGCCTCGCAGAAACTCTACGACTGGACGCTGAAGAACATCGACTACTGGGTCAAGTCTCCCGCGCAGCGCAAGGCGTCGACGATGGGCTCGAGCGAGTACTGTCTGTCGACGAAGACCGGCAACAGCAATGATTTTCATTCACTCTACGCCGCGCTGTCGCGCTCGGCCGGAATTCCCACGCGCATCCTGTACGGTTCGTTCCTGAATCAGGAAATCAAGGGCGAGGACGTCGGTCAGAATTACCACTGCTGGATCGAGTTCTACGCGCCCGAACTCGGCTGGATTCCGCTCGACGTTGCCCTGGCCGACATCTTCGTGGGCGATTTCAACGTCACGCCCGCCAACGACGAACTCGTGCGCCGTGCGACGGCCGCGGGTTACCACGGGCCCGATCCGACGCTCGTGCAGTATTACTTCGGCAATCTCGAAGAACGCCGCGTGCTCTGGTCGGTCGGTCGCGACCTGACGCTCGATCCGCAAACAGCCGCGGGGGCAGTGAACGCCATGCCCAACGCCTACGTCGAAATCGACGGACTGCCCGCGGCAGAAAAAGAAACCTGGAATCGCAGGCTGACGTATACGCAGCTGAAGTGAGTGCGCCGGCCGACGAGCGCTGAAGCGTGCCGTTCGAACGGCTGCCCGTGGGCAGCGCGCTCGACGTCAAGGCGCGAAGTCTTGGCGCGCCGGTTCATTCGCAACAGCCGCGCCTGGGCACGATTTCAAGGGGCCCATCGGCCTGCCCTGCGCTCGCGGAACTTGAAGTCCAGGCGAGCGCGGCAAGCATTCTGCGCCGCGGCCAGAGCTCAGAGTTTGCGCAACCAGATGTTCCGGTAGCGCACGGGATTGCCGTGGTCCTGCAGCTGGATCGGGCCTGTCGGTCCGTGCGGCGTGTATTTCGGCAGCGCGCGGTGCGCCGTCGCGCCGAGGAACGTATCGGCGTCGTGCACCAGCACGCCATTGTGGAGCACCGTCAGCACGCCGGGTGAGGAAAGGCGCGCGCCTTCGAAACGCGGCGCATGGAACACGATGTCGTAGGTCTGCCACTCGCCGGGTTTGCGGCAGGCGTTGACCAGCGGCGGAAACTGGCCGTACATCGAAGCGGCCTGGCCGTCGGAGTAGGTGCGGTTGTCGAACGAATCGAGCACCTGCAATTCGTAGCGGCCCATCAGGAACACGCCCGAGTTTCCGCGGCCCTGGGAACTGGACTCCACTTGCGCAGGCGCGGCCCATTCAATGTGCAGCTGCATGTCGCCGAACTCGTCGCGGGTCTCGATCGAGCCCGAGCCGTTCACTTCCACGGCGCCATCGACGATTTTCCATTGGGCATCCTTGTCGCCGCACTTCCACTTCGAAAGGTCCTTGCCGTCGAAGAGCACGATCGCATCCGAGGGCGGCGCATTGCCTGTTCCCGGCGTCACGAGCGCGGGCGCGGGCCGTCCGCTGTCGTGCACATGCCAATTGGTGCCCGGGATGAGCGGCGTGTCGGTGTAGCCCACCGAGGGTGCTTCGTGCTGGGGCTCGTTCAAGGACGATGCGGGGTAGGCCAGGAGCGCTGCACCGGCCAGTGCGCCTGCGGCTGCGATTGTGATGAGTTTCATGGCGACATTCTGTCCCCGCCCGCCCGGCGAACAAGCTCCTCTCCGCATTCGGCCCTGGCAGAGGGCGCGCGGCCGGGCGTAGGATTCTGCGCGTTGCCCAAAGACATCGCAGAGCACGGCGCCAAGCAGGGCTCAGTTCCCCAAGCCGGCTTGCTACGCAGCCTGGGCTTGTTCGACTGCACGATGATCGTGATGGGCACGATCATCGGCGCCGGTGTGTTCAACACTCCCAGCGCGATCGCGGCTCAGATGGGCTCGCTTTGGGGCGTGCTGGGGATGTGGATCCTGGGCGGAGGCATCGCCATGTGCGGAGCTTTCGTATTCGCCGAACTGGGCTCGCTTTTCCCGCGCGCCGGCGGACAGTACGTGTTCCTGCGCGAGGGCTTCGGCCGCTTCGCCGCGTTCCTGTTCGGCTGGCTGTTGTTGACCGCGATCAACTCCGGCGCGATCGCCTACGTCGCGATCGTGTTCATCGACCATCTGCAAAGACTGCTCGCCTTCGCGGGCAGCCCGGTCGCCTGGTCCGACCTCGAGGTGCGCGCGCTGGCGACGGGCGGGATCGTGGTGCTCGCGCTGATCAACATGCGCGGCGTGCGCCTCGGCGCCAATGTTCAAAACGCGGCGATGCTGGCCAAGATCGCCGGCATCGCGACGATCATCGTGCTCGGAATCCTGGTCGTGGCCGGTCTCAAGGCGCCGAGCCAGCCGCCGACCAGTGCAGTCCACGCTTGGACCTGGGCCGGAGCCGGGGCAAGCCTGCTCGGTGTCGTGTTCACTTACGGCGGCTGGCAGAACGTGACCGCCGTCGCGGGCGAGGTGCGCAATCCCGAGCGCACGATCCCGCGCGGCATCCTGATCGGCACCCTGTGCGTGATCGCGCTGTACATCGCGATGAACGCGTCGTTGATCGCGATCCTCGGAGTCGAGGGGGTCGCCGGCACGAAAACACCGGCCGCTCTGGCCGCTGGACGTGTCGTTCCCTGGGGCGAGCCGGTGGTCGCGGGCCTGGTCATGATCTCGACCTTGGCGATCACGCAGGCGCTTCTTTTCGTCACGCCGCGCATTTACTACGCGATGGCGCTCGACGGCGTTTTCTTCAGGCAAGCCGCTTACGTGCATCCGAAGTGGCGCACACCGATCGTCGCGATCGGGCTGCAGGCCTCGTTCGGCATCCTGCACCTTTTCCTCGGCAAATCGCTGGACCTGATGCAGATGACGACGATCGCCGACTTCACGTTTTTCGTGCTGTGCGGAGTGTCGCTGTTCGTGTTCCGCTTCAAGTTGCCCGACGCACCGCGCGGTTACCGTGCCTTCGGCTATCCGTGGCTACCGGCCCTGTTCACGCTCGCCTCGGCGCTCGTCGTGGTCAGCGCGGTGTTCAACGCGGAACGCCAGGCGGTCTGGCGCGCTGTGGCCATGCTATCGCTGGGGATCGTACTGTTCGCGGTGTGGAGCTACCGCAAGCGGCCGAGGGCGGGAGGCTAGGCGCTCTCGCGGTTGGCGTCCGCCGGCGGATCGCTCTCCAGTCCG
>JAYUUV010000113.1:0-5885 GCA_043754695.1 Planctomycetota bacterium | reverse complement strand
ATCTCGAGCCGATCCATGCGCCGCTGGCAACCGCGCTCGACGCGCAGGCTCATCTCGAGCGCCGCCTTGCCCTCGCGCAGACTTTCGGCCAGTCGCCGTTCGCGCTCACGCGACATTTCCAGTTCCCCGGCCAGTCCGGCGAGCCGCTGCAGATAGCCGCGCTCGAAGCGGCCTGGACCAATGACACGCAGGCGCGACTGCTCGGCGATCCCTCCGTCACTCGGGACGTATTCCGGCGAACGCGGCAGCAGCACGACCTCGCGCAATCCGTCCGCTGCGCTGATTCCCAGTTCCCCCATGCCCGTTACCTTCGGCGAAAAAACCAGATTCCTTGCCCGCTGCCCTGCAATTTTGCGCAGCACGGCGCGGCGGGTGGGCGCCACCCCCGCTTCCGTAGGTAGAGTGAACTCAGCCATGGCCGAGAAACGTCCGGATCCGCCGCCGCCAAGCTTCGGCAACATGTCCGAGCACCACTGGTCGCGGGCGCGCGCCGATTCCAATCAGGAAGCACTGGAGTACTACCGCCAAAGGTCCAAGGCTCCCGGCGTGGCCGAGGGCGGAACAGAACGCAACTTCTACTGCATGCACTGCGATGGGGTCATCCCCCACGACACGCAGGCTGAGGTCTGCCCGCACTGCGGCGCGGCGCTCGAAGGCGGAGTGAAGCGCTACTTCAACTGGGTCGAGATGAACGATCCGCCCAAGAGCGACCTGCGCGCGCTGCTGCCCTGGTTCCTGCTGGCGCTCGGCGCGCTCGGCGCGCTTGTTTTTGGCCTGCTGCGCTGGCTGGCCTGATCCAAGGGCCATGGAAGATTCTGCTCTGCGCCGTTTCGATCGTCAGCGCCGCTTCGCGCCCATCGGCGAAGCCGGTCAGCAGCGCATCGAGGCCTCGGGCGTGCTGGTCGTCGGCTGCGGCGCGCTCGGCGGCTCGCTGGCGCAGGCCATGCAGCGCGCCGGTGTCGGCAGACTGGTGATCGTCGATCGCGATCTGGTCGAATTTTCCAACCTTCCGCGTCAGGTCCTTTTCGAGGAGCGCCACGCGCTCGAGGCTAGCCCCAAGGCTTTCGCGGCGCGCGAGACGTTGCAGCGCGCCGGCGGGCCGACGCGCATCGAGGCCCATGCGCTGCACGTCGATCCGGCGGCGCTTCCCGAGCTCGCGCAGGGCATCGACCTCGTGCTCGATGGCACCGACAATCTCTCGACCCGCTACCTGCTCAACGATTTCTGCGTCGAGCAGCAGATTCCCTGGATCTACGGCGGTGTCGTCGGATCCCACGGCCTGGTCCTGCCGGTGCTGCCGCGCCTGACGCCGCCGGGCGCTTGCCTGCGCTGCCTTTTCCCCGAGCCGCCGCCGGCCCAGAGCCTCGACACCTGCGAGAGTGCCGGCGTGATCCTGCCTGCCGTCAGCGCAGTGGCCGCGCTGCAAGCAGCCTGCGCGCTGCGCTGGCTGTCGGCCGACGCAGCAGCGCGCGCGACGACCCCGCCCACGCTCGTGCAACTCGATGTCTGGACGCTCGAATTCCTGACCCTGCGCGCGGGGCGCATGGCCGATTGCCCGTGCTGCGTGCGGCGCGAATTCCCGTTCCTGCAGGAGCCCGCGGCGCGGGGCGCGGTCGTGTTGTGCGGACGCAACACAGTGCAGGTGCGCGGCGTCGGCCGCGTCGACGTGGCGCGCGTGCGGCGCGTGGTCAGTGCGCATTCGAGTTCGGTGATCCTGGCCGGTCCGCTGCTGCGCTTTGACGTCGAAGGCCTGCGCGTGACGCTTTTCCCCGACGGACGCGCGCTGATCGACGGCACCGACGACGCCGGTCGCGCCCGCGCGGTCTACGATCGCTACGTCGGCACGTGAAGCCGGCGGTCGTGATCCTCGCGGCCGGGGCGAGCGAACGCCTGGGCGAGTGCAAGGCGCTCGTGGACCTCGGCGGACAGTGCGCGCTCGTGCGCCTGATTCGTGCAGCCACGCGCGCCTCGGCCGAAGAAATCTGCGTCATCGCCGGAGCGCACCACGCGCTGATCGCCGCCGAGCTCGAACGTGATCCGCGCGAGTCACGGGTTCGACTTGTGTACAACGAGGGCTGGCGGGCAGGCCGGTCCGGTTCACTTTCGGTCGCGGCCGCGGCCATGCCGGGCCGCGCGCTGCTGGTCGCGCCGGTCGATGTGCCGCTCGTCTCGCACGGGGTCTTCGACAGCCTGCTGCGGGCCTGGGCCGAGGCCGGCGACCCGCCGCGGGGCTGGCTCGCGCCGTACGTGGAGCCTGGCCGGCGCCATGGTCATCCCTTGATTCTCGGCCGCGAGCTCGCGGCATTGCTGCCGGCTTGCGAAGCGCAGGCGCCCCTGCGCGAGCTGCGGGCCCGGGCCGCTCCGCTCTGGGGAGTGCGGGTTTTCGAGCCTGCAATCCTCGACGACCTCGATACGCCGTCCGATCTGGCGCGGCTGCGATTGCGCTTGTCGTCCGGCCAGGAAAGCTGAAGGCGGGCGCAAGTCCGCGGCGGAGCGGGCCGATAACGATTGCCTCCCATGTCATTTCAGGGCGACGTAGCCGGTCTGGGTCTCGGTGAGCTTTTGCAGGGGCTCGCACGCGGCGGAAGAGAAGGCGTTCTGACCCTCTATGGCGGCGGTCTGAGCGCGACGGTCGGGGTGCTCAGCGGTCAGATCCACCTGCTGCCCGAACCCGACGAGGATCCTGAGATCTGGCGCAAGCGCGCGGGCCAGACTTGGCCTGACGACGAGAACGAACGCGTCGATTCGCTGCGCATGGTCGACATCGCCTACGCTGCGCGTCTCGAGCGTATGTTCGAGCTGCTCGACTGCGAAGGCGTGCACTTCCGCTTCGAGCAAGGCGCACTGCCCAACTCCGATCCGCTTTCGACCGACCCTGCGCTGGCCGAGCTGACCACGGAACGACCGAAGGAACTCGACGCCAGGGTGCCGGTCTTCTGCGCGCCGATTTCAGTCGAGTTCCTGCTGCTCGAACATGCGCGTCTGTCCGACGAATGCAACGCCCACGGCGATTCCAAGGGCCTGTCGATTCACGAGGTGCTCTGCCCGCTGATCGACGCCAGTCAGCTGCCTGGCGACAAACTCTTCGCCGAATGCGACGGCATCTCGAACGTCATCGAGGTTTCCGATCGCTTGTCCTGGCCGCTGCGCCAGACCAAGGCCGCGGTGTTCGCGCGCTTGGCCCATGGCCACCTGCGGCTGGCGAGCGCGAACGAGCTGGCTGCGCTGACGCGCACCGAGCTGGTCAAGAACCGCTTCCTGCGCGCCGCTTCACGACTCTCCGGCTGGGCCCAGTCGGCGACGCCTGGCGTGCCCGACCAGGGCGAAGCCGAACTGCTGATCGAGGAATGGAATGGCGGGAAGCTGGTGCTGGCCCTGGCCGGCACTTCGAGTTCGGACACGCGCACGGTGCTACGGCGCATGGAACTCGCCGAGGCCGATCCCAAGGCTTCGCTGGCGCGCTGGCGTGAAATCTGCAAACACCATCGCCACGACCTGATCGCCGAAGTGCATGTGCTGCGTCTGGGGCTGGCCCTGGAAGACGAGACGCAAAAACCCGGCTTCGCCGAGTTGATGAAAGTTGCGCGCCACTTCCTGGAGCAGGGACGCTTGATGCGCGCGGGAGCGATGCTCACCGCGGCGGCGTCGCGCAATCCCGAAGGCACGCCCAATCGCCTCGAACTCGGCAATCGGATGCTGGCCTCCGGAATGGTCGAGGAGGCGACGCCCTGGCTGCTCGAAGCTTGCCGCACGATGATCGCCGGCGGGCTCGCCGACAAGGCGCTCGCCCCGCTGCGCGCGCTGGTCGCCGCCGATCCCACCAATCGCGATGCACGCAGCCTGTTCAACGTCGCGCGCGCGAGCTCGACCCAGGGCAAGGCCAAGACGCGCAACTTGTGGATCGCGCTGGCGATGTCAGTGCTTCTCGCACTCGCCGCCGTGGTACAGGTGCACAACGACAACGCGATCCAGGAACGTCTGAGCGAGCTCGAGAGCAGCAATCAACGACCCGAAATCCTGCTGCGCACGCTGGATACGGACTTTCCCGAGAGCAGCAATGCGCGCGTGATCGAACTCAAGCACCTGTTCGCCGGCGCGGTCCGCAAACGCGAAACGTCGGAGCGCGAGGAATGGATTGCGCGCTACACAAAGTGCGCGACCGAGTGCGAGAGCGGCGACGCACTGCTTGGCCTGGACAGCATCGTGGAACTGCCAGCTCCCCCGAAGCTGACGCTGGTGCGCGATGCTTGGCCCACCGTCTCGGACACGCTGCAGGTGCTGGCCGCCCGGCTCGAGCAGAGCGTCGGCGAGCTGAGCCAGGGCGCAAGCGTTCCTGGTTCGGACGACAGCCAGGAGAAGCGGATCGCGGAGCAAGTGCGCGACTTGATTGCGCTGGGCAACTCCAAGCCACGGAGCGATGCGCTCGACGGATTCCTGCTGCGCATGAACAGTCTGCTCGACACCCTGCATGATCGCGACGAACAACGTTCGACAGCGCTGAAGGAAGCCAAGCGCCGCGATGACTCCGGGGAGCAGGAGACCATGCTTGCGGCCGCGCGGGCGCGCTCGAAACAGGGCGATCTCGAGGGCGCCTGGAAGGCCTATCAGAGCGTGATCGCCCGCGACACTGCGGGCATGCTGACCAAGGCCCTGGCGCCTGAAATGCATCTGCTCGAGCAGCACCGCAGTGCGGTCGCGCGCGCGCGTGAACTCGCGCTGGCCGGTCGGCACGCTGAGGCCATCAACGAACTGCAGAAAGAAAAAGCCTGTCCATCGCCTTCGGATCACCTGCTGCCTTGGCGCGTGATTTCGACGCCGGTCGGCGCGCACGTGCGCTTCAACGATGGCACGCTGCTCGTCACACCTTGCACGATCGAGTCGGCGCCCGGGAAGCCGACGAACTTCACGCTGGAGCTCAAGGGCTTCGAGCAGCTCCCGGTTCACACCGACGGCCCCGCGAACGTCGCGGTCCTGCTCTCGCGCCTCCCGCAACGCTGGTGGCGCGCGGAAGGCAAGGTCGAAGCAGCGCCGGTCGCCGTCCAGGACGATCACCTGCTGGTCGATCGCCAGGGCGGCATCGTTCGCATGGGCGCGGACTCGGCGCTGCGTTGGCAACATCAATTCGATTCGCTCAGCGGCATCGCGCGCGCGCCGGTGATCCTGCCCGGACGTCCGGATGCGCTGCTGTGCCTGACCGAGGACGGCAACGCCTGGGTCGTGGGCGCGGCCGATGGCCACCTCGAGGGTCCCTGGGACGTCGGCTCGCCGCCGATTGCCGGGCCCTATGTCCAGGACGGCAGCGTGCGCGCGCGCTTCAGCACAGGCAAGGAGTGCCGTTGGGATTCGCGGCTGAAGCCTGAAGTGATCGAGCATCCCGCGGACGAAGCGCAACTCTCGCCCGCGGAACTGCAAGCGGCGCACGGCTCCGACGCGGGCTTGGCCATGCTGCGCCGGCGCGACGCGGGTCTTGGCGCACAATTCGATTCGCCCTACGCGAACGAGTGGACCGTCGAGGTGCGCGACAAAGTCTTCCTCGTGCGCGAGCGCGCGGAGCAGGGACGTTCGTTCTTCGTGCGCCGTTCGGGCGAATGGTCCTATCTCGCCTGGGAAGCGCCGAGCACGAGTGCAGCCCAGGGACGGCTGTGGATTTCCGACGGCGTGGGTCTGCGCGGATACGAGCCCTGAGCGGCGCGCCGATCACGCCACGCTTCGCTCAGGCGCGATCGCGCGCCGCCAGCTTGCTGTGCCGGATGCTGTAGGCGAAGTAGATCACCAGCCCGATCGAGAGCCAGATCACGAGTCGCAGCCAGTTCGAACGTTCGAGGCCCAGGATCAATCCGAAACAGGCCAGCGCCGAGAGAATCGGCGTCACCGGATAGCCCGGA
>JAYUUV010000112.1:0-15460 GCA_043754695.1 Planctomycetota bacterium | reverse complement strand
TACAACTCCGACCTGATCTTCCTGCGCTTTTTCCAGGGGCGCGAAACCGTCGGGCTGTATTCGGCGGCCTATCAGTTGATCAGTTTCCTGATCAACATGGCCGCGGCGTATTCGCTGTCGCTGCTGCCGGCGCTGACGCGCGCCGCGGCTTCGGGCGCGGACCGCGACCGTCTGTACCAGAGTGCGTTCGGGCAGACCTTTGCCGTGGCGCTTCCGATCGCCGTGGGCGGAGCACTGATCGCGCCGCAGATGATCGGCACGGTGTTCGGCGACGCGTACGCACGTTCCGTGCCGGCGCTCGCGGTGCTCGTCTGCACGCTGCCGTTCACGATGTCCAAGGAAGTCGACCTGATCGCGCTGGTCGTCGCCGGCCGCGAAAGCACGGTCCTGCGCATGACCGCCGCGGCTGTGGCGGTGAACCTGGCGCTCAACCTGGTGTTGATCCCCAAGTACGGGATGATGGGAGCCGCGTGGTCGACGCTGGCGACCGAAGCCGCGCGCGCGTTGTTCGCGCGAATCTGCGCGCGCCGCGCGGGCTATCCGAGCAGCAGAATCGCGCCCGTGGCCCGCGCTCTGGCCGCCGCATCGGCCATGGGACTCGCACTGTGGTTCCTGCCGCCCTTGCAGCTTCCGCTCGCGCTGGGCGCCGGCGTGGCCGTCTACGGGATAGCGTTGACCTGCCTGGGCGGAATCGGTTTTCGGGCCGGCGGTTGGCCGATCCTGCGCGGCTGAGCGCCAAGTCCACAGGAATCCGGGCAAGTCACCTGCCCATCATGCAGCCAGCGCGCGGAGTCCATAGATTCTGCTCGGGCGACACGCTAACGACGCTTGGGGCAAGCCGCCCGGCAAAGCGTGCGTCGCAGATCAGTTCAACCACACTCCCAAGGAAAACAATGAAACTCCACAACTGGAAACACGCTCGCTGGGTCCTGCCGTCCGCCGCGCTGCTCGCGATCGCCTGCGTCGGCACATCGCAGGAACAAGACGAGGACGACGACGGCGACGAAGTCGTCAAGAGCATCAACGACGTCCCCGCGCCGGTACGGGACGCGGCCGTCAAGCTCTGCGGCACGACGATCAAGACTATCTCCAAGGAAAAGGACGGCGAAATGTGGGAATACGAGTTCGAGTTCGAATCGAACGGCGCGCCGGCCTCGGCTGTGTTCAGCGAGCTTGGGGCGCTGTGCACGCTCGAGCACACGATTGCGGCATCGGCGCTGCCGAAGTCGATGGTCGAACAGATCCAGAAGCGCTATCCCGGCGCGACGATCAGCCGCGCTGAAACCACTGAAGTGCACGGCTTCGAAGTCCAGATCATGGTCGGCGGCAAGAAGCGGGGCGTCGATGCCTCGGCCACAGGCCGACTCGCCGGTGGCAACGAAGAAGAAGGCGACGAGGAAGAAGAAGACGAAGAGCACGAAGGCAACGAGAAGGGCAAGTAGCCCGCCGACGCCGGCTTGGAAATCCACACAGCCCGAATCGCGACCGTGCGTTAGCCTGTTGCGCGTCGGGCCTTGTTTTCGAAGACCACCATGAAGCTGCTTCTGATCGAAGATTCCGAGCGCCTGTCAGATTCCATCGCGCGCGGCCTGCGCCGCTCGGGTTGGGCCGTGGACGTCGCGCTGGATGGCGAAACCGGCTTCGCGCAGGCGCTCGCGAACGAATACGACGTCATCGTGCTCGACCTGATGCTGCCCAAGCTCGACGGTCTGACGCTGCTGCGCCGGTTGCGCGAGCGCGGCTCATTGGTGCACGTGCTGGTCCTGACCGCGAGGGATGCGGTCGAGGATCGCGTGCTCGGCCTGCGCATCGGTGCGGACGACTACCTGGTCAAACCCTTCGACTTCGACGAATTGCTGGCGCGCGTGGACGCGCTCGCCAGGCGCCGGCACGAGGCCAAGGATCCGCTGATTCGCCTGGGCGAAGTGACGATCGACACGGCCCAAAAGACGGTCAGTTGCGCGGGCAAGCCTGTGGACCTCGCTCGTCGTGAGTACATGGTGCTCGAGTACCTCGCGCTGCGCCGCGGGCAATCGGTTTCGCGCGAAGACCTCGAGCAGCACGTCTACGACAACCGCAAGGAGATCGCCAGCAATGCCATCGACTCGGCGGTGTGCTCGATTCGCCGGCGACTGCAGCGTTCGGGGCAAGCCGAGCTGATCCGCACGCGGCGCGGTTTCGGCTATTCGATCCGTGTCGCGGACGAATCGGCGTGAATTCGATCCAGGGCCGGCTGTCGCGCTATGCGGTTGCCACGCTGCTGGTGCTGTACGCGCTGGTCGCGAGTGGCATCTACGTCGGTATCGCGCGCTACCTCGAAGCGCGCGTCGACGCGGCCTTGCAGACCAAGGCCAGCGTCATGGCCACGCTCGTCCACATGGACGGTGAACAGCTCGAATTCGAGTTCGACGACCAACTGATGCCGGAGTATTCGCGCGCCTCGCTGCCGGAGTATTTCGAACTGCGGCGCGTCGACGGCAGCGTCTTCGAGCGCTCGTTGTCGATGACGACGGACGGCGTGACGAAGCCCTTGTTCGATCCGGGCCTGGACCGGATCGCCTGGGACATCGAACTCCCCGACGGTCGCCATGGTCGGGCACTGGCGCTGGCGGTTTTTCCGCAGGTCGAACGCGACGGAGAACTCGACGGGACCACGGGCAGCGAGCCGCTGCGGCTCGTGCTGGCCCAGGGTCTGGAGCAGCTCGATTCCGTTCGCGGCGCGCTGCGCGCCGGTTTGATCCTGGGCGGCGTGGCGCTCTGGTTGCTCGTCGCGCTGGCGTTGCGCTGGTCGCTCGCGCGCGGGCTCGAGCCGCTGACCGCGCTGGCCCGTCAGGTCGAAACAGTCACGCCGGAATCGCTCGACGTGGAATTCTCCTCGGTCCACGGTGTCCGTGAACTGGCGGGAATCCGCACGCGCCTCGATGAATTGGTCGAACGCCTAGGCTCGGCGCTCGAACGCGAACGGCGCTTCACTTCGGCGGCTGCGCACGAATTGCGCACGCCGTTGGCGGAACTGAAGACCATGGCGCAGGTCGCGCAGCGCTTTCCGGAGGATCACGAATTGCGCGCGCGAGTTCCCGGCGAAGTGCTGACCCTTGTTGCGCGCATGCAGAACACTGTGGAGAGCTTGCTGGCTTTCGCGCGCGCGACGAAAAGCGACCGCACGGCCGACGCGCCGCGCAGCGATGTTTCCGCGACACTGATCCGCTTGATCGAAGAGCACAAGAGCCGAGCGAGCGGCGCACGCGCCCGGCTCCAGGCTACGATCGAACCGGGATTGTTCGTCCACGCGGACCCGACGCTGCTCGAATCAGTGCTGCGCAATTTGCTCGACAATGCATTCGCGCACGCCCCCGAGCCCGCGTCCATCGTGCTGCGCGCCGCCAGCAAGTCAGGGTCGGTCGAGGTCGAACTGGAGAATCCGCGCGGCGAACTCACCGAACGCGATCTCGGCCACCTCTTCGAACCGTTCTGGCGCAAGGACGTTTCGCGGCACGGTGACGCGCACTCAGGGCTAGGGCTCGCGCTCGTCGAGGCCTGGGTCAAGTCCTGGGGCGGCACGGTGCGCGCCGAGCTCGTTCCTCCCGACTTGGTGCGTTTTTCGCTCTATTTGCCGGGCGCGGGCCCGAACCAGTAGGCCGTCAAATAGCGATCGACGATCCTCTCGCGCAGCTGCTTGCGTCCGGTCGTGATCGGCGCCCAGGCGGGGTGGTTGAGCGGCAGGTTGCGGCGCAGCACGATCAAAGGCCGATCGAAATCGGCCGCACCGAGCCGCGGCACGTCCTGCGGCTCGAGTGCCTTCAGATCCGGCGCGTAGGCGCGATAGGGCAGCGTGTGTTCGAACTGCGGCGGTTGCGCGAGCACTGCAGTAAACACGCACTCGAGCTTGCTCGTGCCTCGTGCTTCGTCGGCCAAGGCGCGCACGGCGGCAATTCCGCCGCGCATGTCCTCGCGCGACTTGCCGCCAACCAGCCCGATGCCCATCAACAGACTCGTCATCGCGAGCGCGAAGCTGAACAACTTCGCATCGCGCGCATCGGCGACGCGATCGAGGCAGGCCGCGATGAGCAGCGCGATCACCCAGGCCATCGGCGTGTAGTACTGCAGCGGCACGCGATCCCAGGTCCAGAGCGCGAAAATCGTCGTGATCAGGAATTGCGCGAGCGCAAAGATCCAGACGCCGCGCAACAGCGCTTCCGCCGGCCGTGTGCGCCTGCCGCGCCAGGCCTGAAAGAAGAGCGCGCACAGGGTCAGGGCGAAAGCGCCGCTGGCAACCTGCTCGAGGATCGCCCAGCCAGAGCCGAGTTCGCGCATGTACGGTGTCACGATTCGCGAGGGCAACGCGAGTAGCTCGTTCACCAGGCGCATGCTCAGGTGGTAGCCGCCGACGGAATCCTGATAGTCGAAGCGCGCCACAGTTGCCTGCTTGGCAAAACCGAGCAGCCAAGGCAGGAAGCCCGCGACGGCCAGGCCGCCGGCGACGATCAGCCCCCACAGTGGCACTGAATTGGGCTTGCGCGAAAAGAACCGCGCAATGCCGATCGAGCAAAGTCCGAGCGCCATCAGCCGGTGGGTCAACAGGCCGAGCAGAATCGCAAGGAAGAAGAGCGCCAGCCTGGCGAGCGTCGAGCGCCGTTCGCTGAACGCGAACAGGAATGCGAGCAAGGAAAGTCCCCCACTCCAGGCGTACGGCCGCAGCTCGCTTCCGTACAGGACCTGGTACGGCAGGCAAGCATGCAGCCAGGCCATCGACAAGCTGGCGCGATCGCTCAGGCCGCATTCGCGGGCAATGAGAACCAGGGGCCAGAGCATCACGATGCTCGAAATGATCGGGATGGCGCGCAGCCACGCGCCGGCCTCGAAGCCGCCGAAGAAGTGCACGAAGCCGAAGAACAACGGCGTGTGGAATTCGGCCTGCACGTGTTCGATCACCGCGCGCAACGTGGGTTGCGAAGCATGCGAAAGCGTGTGCAGCTCATCGAGCCACAGACTCGACTCGAAGGCTTCGAGGCTGCGCAGCACGAGCGCCACGAGCGCGATCAGGCACAACGGCGGCAGCGCCAGGGATTTCCGGGCCGCCCCGGCGTTTGTCTGCGCGTCGTCCATCGAGGCGCCATCTTGGACGCCACGCGCGAGCCGATCAACGCTGACGCGGAAAGGGATCGCGGTCGCAGGGCCTCAGTGCAGTTCGAGCTGCAGCGGAGTCGGCGATTTCCCGGCGGATTCGACCACTAACTCGCCTTTGGCGCGAAGGCCGGCCGACGTGCGCGCCTGTACCGTGAATCGCCCGACGGGCAGGCCATACTCGAGCTTGAACGGCGCGCTTCCATTCCAGCCCCGTGTCCAGCGCGTATCCTCGAAGAGTTCGCCGTCCGCACCTTGGATCGTGATGTGCAATTCGCCGCGCGCCGATTCGAGCGCGAATCCCAATTCGATCTTCGCCACGGCACAAGGCCGCACGGGAAGTTCGAGCAGGAGATCGCCCTGCAAATCAAAGCTGCGCACGAGCTGCGCCGAGTCCGTGCCGCCGTAGAGCCTCAACTCGTATTCGCCGGTGTTTTGGTTGGCGAGCACGAGTTCGTCGGAGCTCGAAAAGTCCAGGCTGATTCCAAACATGCCCGTGCGCGGATGCATGTAGCCGCTGAGCTTCGTCGCTTCGAGTCCCGGCGCGCGCTTCAGACGCACGGTCAAGTTGGCGCCCGGGCGCAACTGGAGCGCGCCGAGGTCCAAGTCTTGGCCGCGCGCGACTTCGAACTCCTCGCCCGAATAGCCCAGCGTTTCGCCTAGATGGCCGACCACGTGGTAATGACCTGCAGGGACATTTTGGAATTCGAATTCCCCGCCGTCGCTGCGAGCTGGAAAGTAGCCGATCCCACCGGGCGCCTCGAGCGTCGCCCCCAGCGGCTTGGCGAATCGGCCTAGCGGGTCCACGAATTTCCCGCGCACGCGCCCCGAAGGATTCTTCTCCGGACTCGGGAAATCGGCAATAAGATCGAGTTCGATTCCATCGGGAAGAACGCCCGCCTTGAAGAGCGGGCCCGAGTCCGGCGGTTGCGCGAAGAGTTGCACTTCGACTCTGAAAGGCCCCGGCGGCAAATTGAAGAATTCGAAGCTGCCGCTGTCGCCTACCCTCAACGTGCGCCGAGCGGTGCTGCCGTCTTCGATCGCCGATACGTATACATTGGGCATCAGCTCGCCGTCGGAGAAGCGCACATGACCGCGAATCGTGCGCCCGGGTTCGAGCGTCGGATTCCACTCCAGGTGTTCGCCCGCGGCAGGATGGAGCACGCTCTGTGCGTGGAACTCGGGCTCGAATTGCTGTGCATCCCGCGGTGGGCTGGCGTAGACGTGAGTTTCACCGGGCCACAGTCCCGCAAGTTGATAGAGCCCCGCCTCATCCGTGATTGCCAGCGGCGAGCCGAAGACGCTCGCGTCGTCGTACTGCCCCATGGCGATGAAGTCCGGAGCGAGCGCCGATCTGAAGGCGCGCACAAAGGCGCGTGCGACCGGCGATCCTGCGACGTCGCGCACGACTCCGCTGAGCGAAACCCCGTCTTGGAGCACCACCGACAATTGGACGCTCGCGCCGGCCAGAATTTCGATCGAACTTGTCCATTCCGGAAGCGAATCGTAACGGACGCTGACCGGCACGACTTCCGCGGCCAGGCCCTCGAAACGGAAGCGCCCATTGGAATCGGTTGCTGCCAGGCGCGGCGCCCAGCGCTCCGCGAACGTTCCGTCGGAGCGAAAATCGCTGTACCTGCCGATGCCGACGCAGACGTTCGCGCCGGCAACGGCGTTCCCCGCGGCGTCGCTCACTGTGCCCTGCAGCGCGCCGCCGATATCGCCGACGTGCAGGACGGCTTGGACGCGACCGTCATGAGCTTCGATCAATTCGAGATCGACCAGCTTCGACGGCCCGTGGCCGCGGGCGATCGCGCCCAGCGACTGCACGGCCGGAACGTCGCGAAGCTGGAACAGTCCGTTCGCGTCCGAGTGCGCCACGACAGACATGCCGAGCCAGTCGACGTAACTCGAAGTCAGAAAGATCTCGGCGTCAGCGACCGGTGCGTCGCGACTGTCGAGCACGCGGCCGTCGACCTGCATGCCGTTGGCGATGTGCAGCACGAGTTCGCGCTCTTCGCCGGCGACGACGTCGACCGTCTTCGCCTCGCCACGGTTCGTCGAGATGGAAACGGAACCTGGTACCAATTCGTCGAAGCGCGCCTGACCCGCGACATCGCTCGTCGCGCGAAACATGCCGCGTTCCGCCGAGCGGCGCGGAGAGAGTTCGCGGCGAAAATTGAGCGCGATGTCAGGAGCCGGTGTTCCGTCGCTCCAGAGCACTTGGACGCGCAGACTGCCAAGGCTTGAAACCTCAGGCTTGGGCGTGGAAGATTCCACTGCAGCGCTGCGCCCCGAAGCCGCCGGCGAATCGGGCGCGGCCGGATTCGTCGGCGCAGTAGGCGCGGATTCGAGCGCCGGCGTCGTCGTGGCGGAACTCGCCGCAACGATGTCGGCGCTGCGCTCTGAAGATTCGACTCGCCACCACAGGAAGCCCGCGAGGAGCAGCGCGGCCACGAGTGCAATTTTCTTCCACATTAGCAACAAGCCTCCGGCGGTTGACACGGACACGATAGTTGCGGCGCAGCCCGGAGCCAACGGATTCAGCAGCAGCAACAAGCCGCGCAGATCCGGGTCATGGCGCTGCTCCAGTCGCTGACGCAGGCGCTCGAGTCCACGCTCGAGGCGCGTCTTGATCGTCTTCACGGGCACTCCCGTGCGCCGCGACATTTCAGAGGGCGTCAGGTCTTCGAAGTAGCGCAGATAGAGCGTCGACTTGTAGGGCTCGTCGAGCGCACGCAGGGCCCCGGTCAGCGCCTCCTGCAACTCGAGCCGCTGCGCGACCTCGGCGGCATCGGGCATCGAACTCGCCAAGGCCGGAATTTCGAGGAGGGGTCCGCGCCGCTGGCGCTCGCGGCCCAGATCGCGGACGCGATTGCGCAACACGCTGACCAGCCAGCTCCACGAAAGCACCCGCGGCGGACGTTCGAGCGCGCTGACGAGCGTGCCCTGCACGAGATCGTCGCGCTGTTCGTCGCCGCCTACGATTTCGCCGGCGAGCTGCCGCAGGGCCAGCGTGGTGCGGGCCCAGTCTTGGGGTCGGATCTCGGTGCGCATGCTTCGGCGGGCCACGCCCGCGGACCTAGAAGACGTGTGGGGAGCCCTTCGGACCTCAAGATTCTCCACGACGGGGCGGTTTGGGAGCGAGGAATCCAGGCGCGGCTAGCTGCGGACTGGCGCCGCTTGTCCCCCACCGCCCCCACGTCCTTGCGGCATGCTCCAACCAGGTCCCAGGCGTCCGCAAGGCGAGTCAACGCAGTTCGAGGCGAAGCGTGGCCGGTGCTTTGCCCGGGATCTCGACCAGCAGTTCGCCCGCCGCGGCCATTCCCCCCGAAGTCCCGGCACGTACGGTGAAGTGTTCGGCCGGGAGCGCGAACTGAACTGTGAGGGGCGAACTGCCAAACCAGCCTCGCGTTCGGATCGAGTCCTCGAAGAGCTCGCCATCGTCGGCCTGAATCGTGAGCTGCAACGCTCCCCAGTCCGCGGGGGGAACGAAACGGATCTCGAGCTTGCTCTGCGCGCAGTAGCGCAGCGGCAGTTCGATGGTCAGGTCGCGCTCGAAATCGAACTTGCGCAATGCCCTCGCGGATTGGAGGCCGCCGAGGAGTTCCAGCTCGTACTGACCGAGACTCCGATCGGTGAGCACGATCTCGTCGGAATGCGAAAAGTCCAAGTTCGTGGAAGACCTGCGATCGCTCGCGAAAAGCACGGCAGCGGCCTTGGCTGCTTCGAGCCCCGGTGCACGCCGCAGGCGAACGGTCATGGTCGCCCCCTCGCGCAACCGGAGCGAGCCGAGGATGAAGGACTCAAATGTAATTCGGCAATCACCCCCTCACAGCGAATACTGCAACCAGAGGTGTTACTTCGTTGCCGACAGTAATGCGAACGGGCTCCATCACTGGCCGCGCATCTGAGTTCGGAAGCCTAAGCTCGTACGTCCCAGGTCCCTTGAGGATAATTTCCGCTTTCGCCGACTCGCAGCACTCGCCCTCACCAATACTCCGAAACCCGATGCTTCGGAATCCACACTCGATTCCGCTGGCGTCGAACACTTGAATACCAGACCATCGATCATAGGGCAGCGGATACTCGGAGTCCTGGCTACGTGCCTCGAGCGCTACGGAGATGCCACGTCCAGCGCGGGTGCAAATTATTTCGAGTGCATTCTCGCCTGGCACCACACTGACCGTCTCTCTCGGCGTATCGTATCCGGCGACTGAACACCGAAGCGTAAACGATCCTGGCGCCACCGAGAGCCGAAAGGCATCGACCGCAGGGTCGTAGCGTGCGCTCGCACCGATGAATGGCGATTCAACCAACTGCGAGTGGAGCCTGATGAAGTCGGTGGGCATCGGCTTCGCGCCGTTGGGAAGATTGGCGTGAACGGTCACCCTGGCCACGGAGTCAAGTTGGAATTCGACAGCCTGATCGATTCCGGTCTTGACCGTGATTCGACGATTGCTTGCAATCGGAGCGAGCTCCAGGAAGTAGTCGCCCGGAATCAGGTCATTACGACGCAGCTCCAGTGATGTGCCGTCCTCGGACATTTGGAATTCAGATGCAAGGTGTTCCCAAGGCGGATTGGAAATCGGCACGCCGCCAAGCCTCAAGACACGCAGGGTCAGGGACGTGTGTGCAAGCGTGAACTGCTCGCCACGCACCGTGACCGTTATCCCTCCAAAGTGCGAATCAACTAGAGGGGAGGCCGGATCGAGGAGCAGGACGGTCTCCCTGTCTGGTTGCACATCCACCCGCCTGGCCCAATACCGTGGACGCTGGGCGCTCGCGGCCGCAGACTCGATCAAGACTTCGACACTGCCTGCAGGTACGCCCCCAAAGACCACATCCCCCTGCTCCGGCAGGATCGCCTCTGCGATGAGTTCGCCCGGTCCGGCAGGTCCGTAAACCCTGAGGCGCGACCACTTCGGAAACGCGCCCTTGCCCTGAGCGACGATGCAGCGAACCGAGCCACCAGGGAACAGATCGACTCGTCGCGTTCCCGAGCTGCCGGAAATCGCGACTCGCTGCCACGCATGTGCCGGCGCCGTGAGGAAAACAGAGTGTACGTCAACCCACACAGGAAGGTGAAGGGGAGTCGGCACCACTTCGCGAATTGCATTCGTCGTACCCTGGCCCGCCATCGGAATATTCGCTCGCAGGGAGGAGTTGTTAGATGTTGGAGACTCCCACACGACCGTTCCCGCCGGGAGTTCCAGTCTGGTGAGCGCATCGAAGAGCCGGACTTCTACACCAGTCGCCCAGCGGGCATGCACGATTCCGAATCCATCCGCCGACGCTTCCAGTTCCTTGGTGACGAGTTCAAGTACTCTTCCATCGCGCGCAGTCGCGCCGTCCAGCATCAGTCGGCCCGGCTGCGTTAGATGAACGGCCCACTCGCCCGCCCGGATGTGAGCGTCTATTCGCCGCTCGGCCAAATTTGAGCCAATCTGGTCGCAATGCCCATGAAGGACGCCTTCGAAGGCCATCTTCGATTCGTATCCTGGGAGACCAGAGACAATCTTTCCCGAGTAGTCAAACTCAGAGCTTCCGCCAAGCGTCGGCACGCCCGGAATCGGGACACTTGCTCGCTCGGCCAGCTGATCAACTTGAGAACCTGCCATCCGACTCACTCCATCGGAGTCGGGTGCAGAAACCCTGGCCGTTGTCTCCAGTCGCGACAGCTCTGACCTCCAAAGCAGGAGAAAAGCCAGGACCATGAAGATCGCAATTGCCGCCCCTGAGACGAAACGAAGGGGTGCTGCTTTCTGGATCATCGTTCTAGGTCCGTATTGGGACGCATTCTTCCTGTCCCGTGCTTGCTGCCTCGAGCCTGGGGCCACCAGAAGGTAGCTCAGCCGCCAGCCTACGGGCAAACCGTGCAGAAGATCTGACAGTTTCCGCCTGCCCACGAGGCGATCCCGTAGTACTTGCCGGTCTCGGCGTCAAAGTAGCAGGCAGCGGTGAGCTGTCCGGGATCCCAGTAGTAGACGCCCGAAAAGCAGTCCGGAGGGGCACATTCGGCGCAGGTGAATCCCGTCTGAGCAACGACCTTAACCTTGAGGCCGTGCTTCGCGGCCCGTTTCGCGTCCTCGCAGGTGTCGTAGACGGCGGGCGTCACGTCGGTTTCGGACGACGTCGATACCGTCGATGAGTAGGCACCGCAATCGAGGACGTCCCGGCATTCAGAACTTGTTCGCAGCAGTGGGAGAGCAAGGGTGGTTGCGAGGATTGGTAGAAAGCAATTGTGAATCACTGGATGCCTCCTTGCGGCGTGTCAGGTCGGAACCCTCTACGCCAATAAGTGGCTTCCCCGGGGCAGGTAGGGCAGGGATTTCCTAAAAAACCAGGGTAGGAAGCTCGCCCAAGCCGCGTCCGTTTCTGTTCGGCTTTCGCTTTCCTGCATGATCGTGAGGCGGCAAGTAGCCCGAACCGTGAGCGTGCCTGACGATGATTTCGACGAGCATTGCGAGCGCCGCACCCGGACACGCCTCCGCGAACGGGTGGAACGCTTCCAGCACTGCGGAGGCTGCGGGTCTGCCTGGTCGAGGTGAGACCACTGAGCAGCAATTCATGCACTCCTTCGCTCGCGTTCCCCTCCTTGCCAACGTAGCTGAGACAGGCTGCGGTGGAGATCAGAAGGAGGATGCAGGAAGGAACATCAAGCATTCAGACGGTCCAGTCGGTGCAGCAATTGTGCGCGTGGGTACATCGTCATCACTCGATGTCACGGCTCAGTCGCTCGCGGGCGCCATGCAGGTCTGCCTTAACCGTCCGTACGGAGATGCCGAGTTGCAGCGCAATCTGCGCAACCGGTAGACCAGCCATTCGCAGCTGCAGCGTTCGACGGATTCGCGGTCGAAGGTCACGAATTGCTCGCGCCACTCTGCCTTCGAGTTCCGCCAGTTCGGCGACAGCAGCGGGCTGTTCATGAACCGGCAGCACCTGTACACGTGTTTCGTGATCATTCAACTGCAGTGCTGGTGCGCGCCTCAGTATTCGGCGAAGGCGCTTGCTGTGCAAGTAGGCAACTCGATTCAACCAAGCCCTCGGATCGTCAGGTGGACAACTCCTCTGGAGTCGATGATAGAGCTGACAGACCGCATACTGCACCGCATCATCAACTAGGTCGGGACTCCGCAACACTCTCCGCGCAGCACGTGTCATTCCCCCTCGACAGTGGTCGACTCGCTCCGTGATTTGCCGCTCCGCCCCGGGATCATCAGGACGGACATGATCGAGGCGATGGGAGGTGTGCGGATCCTGAGCGGGAATGATGTCACCAATGGGGCTCACTCGAGTTCCTCGCGATGTAAGAATCATGAGCGTTGAACAGGGCCTTCGAGCACTTTCGACCGAACCGGACGGTGCAGCCTCGCCAACGAGTCAATTCAAAGCTGCCCCAGTTGCCACTCAACCGGAACGAGAGTTTGGAGCGAATCGAGGTTTGCATTCATGCCGCTTGAGTCGCAGTGAACCCACAACTTGTGCGCAGTTCCGGAGTCACATTGAGCCTCGAGTCTCGTACTCGGCCACTCGATGCACTGCCCTTGTCGAACCGGCTGTCCGCATTCTCACGGAATGCGCGCTCCTTGCCGGAAGGGTGTTAAATGGGCGATCGTTGAGGCCAGTTGCAGCAGTGTCTTGGAGATTTCGCAGGGATTCCGCTACGACTCCGTCCCCGCGTGCGGTGAGCTCCCTACGAATTGAGTCCAATCAAGAAACTGGAAAGGCGCTGCTTGTTGCGCCGCGCGCAAGGCGGCATGCTCAAGCTTGCTTGTCCCCCACGCCCGCCACAGTCCCTTCGGTTTCGGTCTCGGTCGTTGGCATCTGTAGCGCCGCGCATTTGGAGCGCTGCCTCGCCGGCCTCGCACAGCAGCGCGGCGCGCCCGAATTCGACATTGTCGTCGCCTACGACCCCAACCTCTCCGGCATGAACGCCGTCGCGGCGCGCTGGCCGCGCGTGAGGCTGGTCTCGAACGCCGGCCAGCGCACGCCGCTCGAACTGGCTTCGCGCGCCCTCTTGGAAGCACGCGGCGAACTGATCCTGCTGACCGAGGACCACTGCATCCCAGAACCGGACTGGGTCGCGAGCATGATCGCCGCACAGGCCGCGGGCCGCGCGGTCACCGGCGGCCTGGTCGAGATCCGCGCGGGCTCGAGCGCCGTCGACTGGGCCTTCTACTTCGTCGATTTCTTCCGCTACGCGAGCCCCGGACGCGCGGGGCCGTCGCCGACGTTGACGGTCTGCAATGTGGCGTACTCCAAGTCTTCGCTCGCAGCGATCGCCGAACTGTGGAAGGTCTACTTCCACGAGACGGCGATCAACGACGCGCTGCGCGCGCGCTTTGGCGAACTGTGGCTCGAACCGCGCGCGCGAGTCAGCATGGCGCGCCACGTGACGCTGGGCGACGCGCTCTACGAGCGCTATGCGTTCGGCCGATTGTTCGGCTGCACACGACTGGGCTTCTGTACACCGGCGCGGCGGGTCTATTACTGCGTCCTGGCGCCGCTGCTGCCGGCCGTGTTGCTCTGGCGCATGGCGAGCAAGGCATTTTCTTCCGCGCGCCTCGCGCGAGAGTTCACGCGCGCGATCGTTCCGTTGACGCTGATGGTGCTTTGGTGGTCGTGGGGCGAATGGCTCGGCTATCTGACGCGCAAACACCCGCGCTCACTGGTCGTCGCGCCCGAGATTCGCGCGGCACAGCGCGCCGAAAAAGTGCAAGCGCCGTAGCGTAGTTCGAACTCGATCGAGTCGCGAAAGTGGCGCGCAAATTCGTCAATCGCCGGATCGATCCATGCTCATTCGCTCGAGCGTCGTTGGGGTCGCGACCCGAACGCGCACGCCGCCCACATCCAGGGCTTCGGCTTCGAGGTCCTCGAACTGGTATGCAATGCCCAACTTGGTAACGATGTCGAGCGCGAGCTCTTCTCCCGGAGGGCTGTAGCTCATGGCCGGAAACTGAGCGAAATCAGCTGCGCGGATCTGGTCGATTTCCGGATCGACCCATAGCGAACGCAGCGCCAGCTTCAAGCGCTCGATGTTCGCCGGATCGGGCCGCAAGAAAAGAACCACATTCTCGGTCGCGCGCACGCCCTCGTGCAGGTTGGCCTCTAGATCATCGACGAGGATGTAGTCGAGATTGGCGCGTTCGAAGGCGCGAAGGAGATCCAGGAAGCGGCCCCATTCCATAACGCAAAGCCTACCGATTCGGCTTGCATTGGCCTACTTCGAGGCTCGGCCCTTTGTCGGGGCATGGAACAGTCGTACGCGGCGGCGAACTTCTGCGTTATCGTGCTGCGAATGACACGCGTGATGAAATTCGGAGGCTCGTCGCTGGCCAACGCCGCGCGACTGCGCGACGTGGCACGGCTCGTGCGCGCGGCGGCGCCCTGTGCGCCCTTGGTCGTGCTCTCGGCCATGGGCAAGACAACCGATGCGCTGTTCCGCGCGGCGAACGCGGCTGGGGCCGGCGACCAGGAGACTGCGCTGCGCGAGGCGCGCCTGATCTTCAAAGCCCATCGCAGCGCCGCGGCAGAACTTTTCGGCGAGGAGCTGCCTGCGGAACTGCGCGCAGCACTCGATGCGCGGGAAATGGAACTGGAGCGAACGCTGCACTCCGTGGCGTTGCTGCGCGAGCTCAGCCCACGCTCGATGGACACGATTGCTGCGCAGGGCGAGCTCTTGTCGACTCACATGCTGACCGCCTTGCTCGTGCGCGAGGAACTACCGGCGCAATGGTTCGACGCGCGCCAGGTGCTGTGCACCGACGCACGCTTCGGGCGCGCCACGCCGCGCACCCAACTCGTGAAGACTCGCGTCGCTGAGCACCTCGCACCCGTGCTCGCGCCTGGACGCGCCGTGGTCACGCAGGGCTACGTCGGCGCGACCGAAGCCGGTGTCACCACGACGCTCGGCCGCGGCGGCAGCGACTATTCCGCGGCCATCCTCGGCGCGGCGCTCGGGGCCGACGAAGTCCAGATCTGGACCGATGTCGAAGGTGTCCTGACCGCCGATCCCAGACTCGTGCCCGAGGCCCTGCCGATCGAGGAACTCTCCTTCGCCGAAGCGGCCGAACTGGCCGCGTTCGGCGCCAAGGTGCTGCACCCGGCGACGATTCAACCCGCCGTCGAGGCCGGCATTCCGGTCACGGTGCGCCACACCGAGCGACCGAACGGCCGCTTCACGACCATCCGCGGCGATGTCGTCAGCAATCGTCCGGTCACCGCGCTGGCCACGCGCGGGCCGATCACGGTGCTGACAGTGACTTCGACGCGCATGCTCGAGCAGAGCGGATTTTTGGCCAGCATGTTCGAGGTCTTCGGCCGACTAGGAGTC
>JAYUUV010000111.1:0-14479 GCA_043754695.1 Planctomycetota bacterium | reverse complement strand
GAGTTGTTCGACCACGGCATGCTCGAACACTCGCACACGCTGCATCGCGAGCTGACGCATGTTCCACTGATTCTCGCCGGTCCGGGCATTCCGCGCGGCGAACGCGCGAGCTGGGAAGTGTCCAACCGATTCCTCGCGAGCACGCTGGCGAATTTCGGTGGCGCCCAGATGCGCGGTGTGCGCGACGCCGTCGATTTGCTCAGTCGAACGCCCGTGCCCAAGCCGATTTTTTATGCGACGGAAAGAGGTTGGTGGAGAGGCCACAATCGCGACCCGGAAGGGCGAGTGCCCAAGCTTTACGGTTTGCGCGAAGACGGTTACGTCGTGCACTTCGCACCGACGATGCCGGGCGAGCCGTGCGCGCTCTACAACATCGCCGATGATCCGTTCGAACACGAGGATCTCAGTCAGCGCCCTGACTTCAAGGAGCGCGCAGCGGAAATGGTCAAACGCGCCAAACGATCGCTCGCTCAACAGCAAAAAGCGAAGCGCAACCCCGGCATTGGCTTGGGCGCCTCCGGAATCAACGCCATGGCCGGCCTTGGCTACACCCAAGGCACCGACGAAGGCAAATGGCAACCCGAACCCGCGAAAGAAAAATAGCGGGTGCCTGGCACCTACCCGAACTGTTGCCGCCCTATCTCTCACAGCGCCGTTGCCGGCGCAGCTCGACGTGGCCGTTGCTTCCACAGCGCCGTTGAGTCGACGCAACAGTTTGGGTGGGTGCCTGGCACCGTACGTGGCGCGTCCCACCGTACGTGGGCTCAACCAAAACCCACCGCCTCACGGGCGATAGTCGCGCGCCCCTACGGTACCTGGCACCGTACAGGCGACCTACCGAACTTCCTGCTCGTTCAACGCCCTTATCCACCCGCGTTCGAGCGCCGCGCGCACCTCTTCAGGTTGCCTGGCGATGAATTCCTCGCCGGCGCGTCGATCGTACCCAGGGTGAATCGACTTCAATTGATGGAATGGCACCTTGGCATCGACGATGTGCACTTGCCCCAGTCGATATCCCTGACCTTCGAACCAAGCTTGCGGCAATTTCGCCTGCCAAGCGGCATCGACATCGTCATTGAGCGATTCGAGCGCAGTACCCGAAGTCATGGCAAATCGCCCGCCCGCTTCGAACAACACGCGCTGCTCCTCCGCATTGAATCGAGCGAGAATTCCAGACACTTTCCGCACATCCCGGTTGCTCTCGCGCAACACGAGGCGACCCAGGCCCAGTGCAAATCCCTGCCACTCCTCGCCCCCCAAATCTCGCGCCATCGTCAAACCCTCATCGAGACTCGCGACCTGGCTACAGATCACGGCGCTGCCCAATTGCGGCTCGAGCCGCTCGCGACTGGGCTCAGTCAACCGCAGCATGATCGCAACGCGCTCCCTCGGACTGCCTTCGAGGTGCGAGTACAGCTCGGACATCGACTGGCCGTAAGTACAGCCTGAGGTCGACGCAAGTGTCGCGAAGGACTCGCCCCAGCGCGAGATGGGCAATGGGCCCATCGCGACGACCAACGAGCGCAGTCCCAGGCACACAAGTGCGACGACAGCGGTGCGAGCGAGCATCACTTTGAACATCGACGAGCCGCGAAGCGCATACGCAAGAGCGCCGGCGCTCAGGAGACTGAACGGAAGCCAGGCCGGAGAAGGCCGCGAGAACTCGTTGTAGTGCATCACTCGGCCGACGGCGAGACGGCTCGCCACATAGGCCGCGCAAAAAATCGCCAGGTGCGCGAACAATAGCCGCGCCCAGTTTTGCTGCGCGCGCGTTCCGCGCATGATCAAGGCCAGGCCGCACACGAACAGCAAGAGGCGCAGGCAAAGATCGATCCAATCGAGCGCCGTGCGACCCTGGAACAGCGACGCCACGAAGTCGCCCAGTTGCGCGAACACTTCGCTCCAAGTCTTGCCCGCTCCCAGGCGTTCGCCGTGCAAGTCGAGGATCGCGGGCCCGACTTGGATTGCCATTACGATCCAGGGCAGCATGCCAACGACCAGTCCACCGCTCAGCCAGAGCCAGCGCCCGCGCGCCAAACTGCGCGGAGCCCAGGTCCCGACCGCCAGCGCCGCACACAAGCACGCCGCGAGCGTGGTCAAGTCCATCGACAGGCCCAGCCCGCAAGCCAGGCCCAGCCCCGCGAAGTCGCGCTTTCGCGTGCAGCCGTCCACCGCAATGCGGCCGGCCTGCAGCAGGATCCAGGCGTGAAAGAGAATCGACTCGAAGTGGATACCCAGCGCCAGCAGCGAAAGCTTCTGCAGGCTCTCGGGCGCGAGCACGAATATCAACGCGCTGAGCATTGCGCCGCGGCTGCCGAAGGCTCTGTGCGCCAGGAGCAACACGACGACGAGCAGCGCTGTCTGCCAGGCGAGCGCTACGATCTTGAGCGCGAGCAGGCTCGGCCCGATGAGCATGAAGCAAAGCGCGTCGAGATGGCTGAAAAGGAATCCGCCCAGCTCGTAATAGTGATAGGCGAGGCGATAGTGTTCGACGCCCAGATCGTCCAGCAACGCGCGGCCGAGCGCCGCTTTGGCGAATTCCTCGTAGCCGAAGACGTCGGCCTGGGACAGCACCAATACGCCGCGTGCGACCCAAAGGCCGAGCACCGCGACCAGGACAAGTGTCCAGGGCGTCCGAGGCTCTCCACGACCCGACGGTTGTTGAGCGGGATCCGCCATCCAGGCTGAGGTCAGCGCGACACGAGTGCGATCAGGACAATGCGAACTCGACGCTACTCACAGCTGCAGCCAAGCGTAGCAACCGACGAGCGGCGATCCAGTCTGCTGTGCGCGAGCACTCTTGCTGGCTGCGATTCGCGCCTGCCGCAAGTTGAGGAGCGGGATTCCAGAGCCCCCGATCCATCCGTCTCGCCGACTCCGTGCTCGACGTGCGGCCGCATGCCCGTGAGCAGGCGCAGCTCGGACCGCGCCTCCCCTCTGGGCCGACAAAACCCACGGGGTCCGCAGTCCATTTGCGCTCGCTGCATGTCAAACTGATGGACTATGGACGACAGGTTCGACCTGGTCGTGATCGGCAGCGGCCCCGCGGGGGAGAAAGGCGCCGCTCAGGCCGCGTACTTCGGCAAACGCGTGGCCATCGTCGAGCGTGCCCCGCAACTTGGCGGCGCCTGCGCGAACAGCGGAACGATCCCTTCGAAGACCCTGCGCGAAACCTGCCTGCTTTTCTCGGGCTACAAGCAGCGCGGCCTGCAGGGGCTGCCGCAGTTCAAGGTCGAGGGCTTTGGCCCGCGCGAGCTGATGACCCGCGAGCGTTTCGTCGTCGAGACCGAGCGCGAGCGCGTCGGCAAGAACATCGAGCGCCACGGCATCCGTTTGTATCAGGGCTCGGCCAGCTTCGTCGATCCGCACACCGTCGAAGTCAGCGCCGGCGACGGCAGCAAGTCGCGTTTGCAAGCCGACTTTTTCCTCGTCGCCGTCGGGTCATTTCCGCACCACCCGCCGGGCATCGACTTCGCGCACGTGCGCATCCACGACTCCGACGAAATTCTCGACATCGTCGAGATCCCGCGCGAACTCATCGTCGTCGGTGCCGGCGTGATCGGCTGTGAGTACGCGACCATGTTCGCGGCACTTGGCGTGCACGTGACGCTGGTCGAGCCGCGCGACACACTGCTGCCTTTCCTCGACCGCGAGATGGCCGAGCGCTTGCTGCAGGTCATGCGCGGCCGCCTGGCCATGGACGTGCGACTCGGCGTCTCGGTCAAGACCGTCGCGGGACACGCGGAAAAAGTGAGCGTGGAACTCGCCGACGGCACGCAGCTCGAGGCGTGCCAGCTGCTCTACGCCGCCGGGCGCACAGGCGCGATCGCCGGGCTCGGCCTCGAGTTGCTCGGCATCGAGCCCGACCAGCGCGGCAACTTGAAAGTGGATGCTTCTTACCGCACGAGCGCGTCGCACGTGTACGCCGCGGGCGATGTCATCGGCTTTCCCTCGCTGGCCTCGGTCTCCATGGAACAGGCGCGCGTCGCCGTCGTGCACGCTTTCGAGCTTGGCTACAAGGAGCGCGTCGCCGCGCTCTTGCCGTACGGCATCTACACGATCCCGGAGCTGTCGATGATCGGCGAAACCGAAGAATCGGCGAAGGCGAAGGGGCTCGACGTCGAGACGGGCCGCGCCGCGTACTCGCAGAATGCGCGCGGTCAGATCATCGGCGACCAGGACGGCATCGTCAAACTCGTGTTCCAGCGCGCCGATCGCAAGTTGGTGGGTGCGCACGTCATCGGCGAGAACGCCGCGGAGATCATTCACGTCGCGGCGGCGGTCATGCACCACGGCGGTCGGATCGATTCCTTCATCGAGATGGTGTTCAACTACCCGACGCTTTGCGAGGCCTTCAAGTACGCGGCGTACGACGGCCTCGGCCGCGTCGCGGGACGGCCTGGCCCTTCGTCCGTCACGCGCTTGCGTCAATGACCTGACAGGTCACGCTTCCTGCTGTCCGCCTTTTTCGGCGAGAGGATCGGCGCTCCCGAGAACACTCGTGCCATGCCGCAGTCCGTCCCGTTGTCGTCGTCGTAGGGAGCGCCCACGATGAGGTCGTCGTAAGCATCGCCGTCGACGTTGCCCGCGCCGGCCACGCTCCAGCCGAAGAAATCGCCGGGTCCGTCGCCGTTGAAGACGCGCAGCGTCGCGCCGGTCCGTCCCGAGAAGACGTACACGCGGCCGGTGTAGGAACCTACCAGCGGCGCTCCCGCGATCACGTCGTCGTAACCATCCGCGTCTACGTCGCCGGCGATGTCCACGCTGTAGCCCAGACGGTCGAATGCGCTCACACCGCTCCAGGTGTACAGCACAGTACCGGTCAGGCCCGAGTACGCGACCAGCGTGCCGGCGCCCAGCGACGCTCCCCAGCCGCCGACCACGATGTCCGCCCGTCCATCGTTGTTCAGATCTCCGCCGCCCGCGACGGACCAGCCGAGATAGTCGCCGGCAGCCACGCCATTGAACGTGTACAGCACGGCGCCTGTCTTGCCCGAGTACACGCGCGCCATCCCCGAGTCGACGCCGTTGTTGTCGTCGAACGGCGCTCCGACGATCACGTCGGGATAGCCGTCGCCGTTCACGTCGCCGGCCGAGGCGACCGAGTCGCCGTGCTCGTCACCGGCAGAATCGCCGGGCAGGTGATAGAGCGCGACCTGGGCCGAGGTCGTCGAGGCAAGGGTGATCGCCATGATGACAATGGCGAGCGGATTGTCGGGGTTGATCTTCATGGGCGTCGAGTTGTTGCCGTTGCGGCCGGACCGAGGGCAGGGCTCGGGTCGGTCGAGCAGGCGTGCATCCAGGTTCCCATGGATCGAAGGATCCTGGGTATGGGAAGTGGGGCATTGGCCCTGCCGCCAGGATCAGCGCAGGCCAGCGGCGGCGACTGCAACGAATCGCGTGTTTCCGCCGAGCGTGGAGGATAGACCTCGCTCGCCAGCTGGAACGAATTTCGCGAAAATCACACGTTCCAGTGCCTGGCGGCAGCCGTGGTGCAGAGCAGCGGCCGGGTGACTGCGCCCCAATTTGTTTCTGGGTGCTTGCCTCGCTCCTGAACACTCTTCCTCGCTACGGGAGGCGTTCAGGCGACTGCTAGACTTCTGGACGTCACCCGCGGAGTCTTGGTCGACTCCAAAAATGTCGTTGCGCGAAATTTTACTGCTGGCCTGCACGATCTGTGCGGCAGGCGCGGCCCGCGGATCCACGCAGGATCCAAGCTCTGTGCGCGCGCTCTACAAGCTCGGCGAACAGGCCGACGCTGAGCACAAGTTCAGTCAGGAGTTGCGCCTGTACGCGGCGCAGGATCAGACGTTGATCGCCTGGTTGGATGGCCAGGGCGCGTTGCGCACGCTGTCCGTCTACGATGAAGAGGGGAACGAACTTGCGCGCGACGAGCCGGGCCTGTCCGCGCGTCCCGCGCGCATCGAACTTCCCGTTCACGGCGGCGACACGCTCGTGATCCTGTGCGAGGCGAGCGACATCCGACCCTGGGCCTGGGCACGTGTGGGCGCCGGACTTGCGCGCGAGAACGAAGCTACTCGCAGCGCGGCAGACGTCGCGAGCAACGCGCTGCGCCAGGCGCAGGAATACGAAACGGCGGGCGATCATGAAGCACAGCGCGCCGTTGTCGCCGGAGCGATCAGTGAACTGCTCTCGCTGCCCGGGGCGTCGGAAAGTCGACTCGTGGCCGACGCGCTTTGGTCCTTGGTGTTCCCGGCATATTCCGCAGGCGAACTCGAGGCGACGCTCGCCGCCGCCGTCGCTGCTTGCGAGATTCGCATCGGCTTCGAAGCCCGTGCGTCGAGGTCCGTGCTGCAGGTGCGCATCGGTGTTGCGAATGTGCTCTACGACATGGGTCGCCTCGCGGATGCTGCGCTGGTCAACGCGGAATTGGAGGCGTACTACGCGCGCACTCTTTCCGCCGACGACACTCAGCTCGCGCTCGTGCGTTTCAATTGGGTCAACTGCCTGCGACAGACCGGTGAACTGGAGCGGCCGGCCAGGCTGGCCGCCGATGCCATGGCGGTGTACGAGTGCCGCTTGCCGGCTGAAAGCAGCGAGCGCCAGCGCGGGGAGAGCATCGTCGCGGAACTCGACATGGCTTTGGGTCGCAGCGAGGAATCGGCGCGGCGCTACCGCGATCTGTATCGCCGCGCGCTGGAATCCAAGCAGGAAGACAGCATTCAGGACGCGGCCCGAAACTACGCGATCGCGCTGTCCCAGACCGGCGAGCTCGAACTTGCCCGCCAACTCGAAGAAGATTGCCTGGCCCGCGCCGAACGTCTCTTGCCGGCCGATCATCCGGGCCTGATCAAGTTGCGCGAGAATCTGGCGGCGACGTTGATCGAGTTGGGCGACATGCCGCGCGCGCACGAGTTGCTGCTTGCGGCGCTCGCGCCCTTCGAACGCGACGCCGACATGGATCGCTTCGGGGCGATGTACGTGCTCTGCAATCTTGGCGAGCTCGAGCGGCGGCGCGGCGAGCTCGTGGCGGCGCGTGCCTACTTCGATCGCGCGATGGAGATCGGAGCGCACTACGAAGATCCGAACGACGCCGTGATGCCTTTGAATGGACTGGCCCAGACCATGCTTGCCCAGGGCGAAGCCGAGCAGGCGCAAAAACTCTTGGAGCGACTTGTCGCGGTGCGACTCGCCACCGGCGACGATCAACGGCAGTACGCCATTTCCGCTCAGCTCGCGCTGGCCGATTGCCTGCGGACGCAGGGCAAGTGGAAGCCGTCGATCGAGCTTGGCCTGCGCGTGTTGCAGGCCCTGACGACGAGCCTGCCCGCGGACGACACGCGTGTGTTCGAGGCCCGGCTCTTGGTCCTGTTGACACGCCATGGCGCCGGCGAAAGCGAGCGCACGGCGGCGGATCTCGAAGCCTGGATGCGCGATGCAGCACGCGTCCTGGCGCGCGCCTCGCTGGCCGCTTCGCCGCGTGCCGTCGAGGAGCGCGCGTACTCCTGGCGAACTCTGCTGGCCGCAGCGCTGTCGCTGACATTGGATCTGGAGCAGAGCTCCAGTCTGTCCGACGCATGCTTGAGCCTGATCGAGACTCGTCGCGCCTCCAGTTTGTGGGCTGCCGACGCGCTGCGTCTCGCCGGCGAATCCCAGGCGGCCGCGAATTCGCGCGCGGAACTCGCCCGGCTTTCGCGCCAGCTCGCCCGCGAGGGCGCCGCCGAACATTCGGCCGAGGGCTCGATCGGTCGGATCACCGCGGCCAAGGACAAGGCCGAACAACAATTGATCGCAGGCCTGCTCAAGGGCGCGAGCACGATTCCCTGGGGCGACCCCGTCGATCCCGATCGATTGCGCGCTGGGCTCGGAGCGCGCGATGCGGCCGTGTCCTACGCCAATCTCGCCGACAGTACCGTGCAGCACGGCAAGTCCGCCCGGCTTGTCGCCGTCGTGCTGCGACGCGAAGGAGCGACGAAGCTCGTGGATCTTGGTCCCGCGACGCGTGTCGATGACGCCGTACTGGCCTGGCGCACGGCGCTTGGCACTGAAGGCAATCCTGCCTCATCCGCGCAGGCGGAGCGCAGCGCTGGAGAGCAATTGCGGAGTCTGGCCTTCGATCCGTTGCGCGGCCTGCTCGCGGGCGTCGAGCGCATCTTCGTCGTGCCCGATGGATCGCTGCATCTGATCGCGCTCGATGCACTGCCCGATGCTGGCGGCGTGCTGGGCGACAAGTTTTCGCTGCGGGTCGTACCGGCATTGTCCGTACTCGCGCCGAGTCTCGAGCGACGACAACCCGCGCAGCGGGTCGTCCTGATCGGCGGCCTCGACTACGGTGAGGGGAGTCTCGCGAGGCTCGTCGGCTCGGGCGAAGAAGTCGCCAGCCTCTACGCTATTTATCGCGGGTCGAAGCGCGAGCTGCAGTTGCTCGCCGGCCGATCCGTCGACCGCGAGCGTTTCGTCGATGAACTCGCCCACGCCGGCATCCTGCACATCGCCACGCATGGGGACATGGGCCAGTCGGCCCTGCAAGCGGGTGCCGCGCAGTCCGTGCGCAGCGCGCCGACTGCGTGGAATCCACAGCAAAGTGCGCGCGAACTGTCGCCGCTCGCGCTGTGCGGACTGGCGCTCTCGGGCGCGAACGAACGCGCACCCGACGGCGAACGGGCGGGCTTCGTGCGCGGCGTGGAGCTGGCGTCCCTCGATGCGAGCCGCTGCGAGTTGGTGGTCTTGTCCGCCTGCGAGACGCGTGTCGGCGTCGTGCGGCCGGGACTCTCGGTCGCTTCGCTCGAAAAGGCGCTGCACATGGCCGGAGCGCGCGCGGTGCTGGCCTCGCTGTGGAAAGTCGACGATGCAGAGAGCCGCGAGTTGATGGTCGAATTCCATCGCGGGATGGTCGAGCAAGCGCTTTCCCCCGCGGACGCGCTGTGGCGAGCGAAACTGCAACTGCGATCACGGCGGCTGCCCGTGCGCGCTTGGGCCGGTTGGGTACTCTCAAGCGTCGACGTGCGCGCGAACGGATGATCCGCTCAGGCGCAGCGAGCCCGCGCCATCGGGCTTGCATTGGCGCGCGTCGCACTTGACGCATGGCAGCGGCGCAAGCGGCTGCGCGCGCCGCCGAAGCACGACGCATTCAAAGCCGCAAAAGCGCTAGCTCTGTCGCGCGAGTTCTTCGGCCGCCACCGCGCGCAGGCGATCCTCTTCCTCGTTGACGCGCGCGAGTCCGCTCTCGAAAGCGGCAAGTTGCTGCGCTGTGTATTTCGCGCGCTCGAAACCGTTCGCCGTGCGAAAGTCGCGCAGGAAATGGTTGCGCTTGCGGTCGAGCGCGTCCTGACGTTCGATCCAGGCGAAGATCGCCGACTCGGCGCGCAGAGCGGAATCGGGCGTGAGCGCAGTCGGCCACAGCTGCGCGGCGAGCTCGCGGCCCTTGGCGGAAAGTTGCGCCTCGATCGCCGCGTGCGCGCCCAGGCCGCAATTGCCCGACTTTGCATCGGGATCGATGCGCGCGAGGCTGCTGCTCGCAGCCTGTTTCGCGCGCGATTGAAAAACGGCTTCGCGCAGCAGCTCGCGCGCGAGCTCCAAACGGTCCAAACCGAGCCGAGTCTCGTTCGGCATGCGCGCGCGAATCAGCAGACCGTGTTGAACGTGTCGGCCAACATCTTCGCGATCGAACCGGGGTCGCGGCCTTCGATGTCCTGGCGCTGGATCATCTTGACCAGCTTGCCGTCCTTGAGGATGCCGATCTGCGGCGAGCTCGGACGGTAGGGGGCGAAGTACTCGCGCGCCTTGGCGACAGCGGCGGTGTCCATGCCGGCGAAAACCGTGAACAGGTTCGCCGGCTTCTTGGCGTTCATCAAGGACAGACGCAATGCAGGGCGCGCGCCACCGGCGGCGCAACCGCAGACCGAGTTGACGAAGACCAGCGTCGTGCCGGGCTGCTTCAGGCCGGCTTCGACTTCCTGGGGCGTGCGGAGTTCCTTGACGCCGAGCGACGTGACTTCGTCGCGCATCGGCTGGACCATTTCGGGGTCGTACATGGGCTGTGTGTTGGAGAGAACGGGTCGATGGAAGCGTGTTCGCAGGCTCTGCCTGTAGGGCAGGCGAGGCGCAGATTCTAGCTCACGCGAGAGTCGCTGCGAGGGGCAGTTTCGGGGAGCAGCAGCAGTTGGGTCAGGATCCGGCGTTCAACTCAGGCCACAGACGCTCACGGGCGTGCTCCATTTCGGAGTGGAGCTCGCGCACGGTGTCCTGCTCGCCCAGCAAGGAAATCCCGTCGAAATTGAGCTGGCAGACCGCGCAGACCGGGCGCACGCCGCGATAGCTCATGACATCCAGCTCGTCGAGCACCACGTCCTCGATCCCGAACTGCGCGGCGTTGAGCGGCGTGCCGTCCTCGGCAAAGCCGAAAAAGTGCTTCACTTCCGCCGGTGTGCGACAGCACAGATAACAACGATCCTTGTTGCCCGCGCGATCGAGCCCGGCGAAGTATTCCTGGAATTTTTGTTCGAGGCCCATCAGACCAATTCTCCTTCGGGCACCAGTTCGACCTCCAGCGGCCGATCGATGCGCGCCGTCAGCCCGTACACCAGGCGTTTCAGATTCTTGCCGAACAGCGCGCGCAATTCTTCGATCTCGCGTTCGACCAGTCCCGCAGGCAACTTGCCGTCGGGCATGATCATCGCGACGACCGTGGCACCGCTGCTCGTGCGCCCGATCGCGCGCGCGACCTTGCCCGGATGGCGGCCGATCTCGAGGATCTCTTCGCCGACCAGTTCGGCCGCTTCGCGGCGCATGTGATCGAGCACGAAGTCCAGGCGTGCTTCGTCGATCAAGCGTCCGACATCGGGGCGAATGAACTCTTCCAGCACGCGCGCACCGCGGCCGGCGTGGATCAGCGACACGTTGGGTTGGACGTGGCGGAAGTGAAATTGCAGGAAACGATCGGCGATGCGATAGCTGCCGCGGCGCGAGCGCATCGGATCGGGATCGGAAAGCGGGATCTCTCGCTCGACCAGATCCAATTCGCGCAGCACGTGCAGGTACTTGTTGGCGGTCGTCGCATCGACGCCGACGTCCAGGGAAATGTCCGACAGGCGCGAGGCGCCGCGGGCAATCGAGGCCAATAGACTGTTGTAGGTGGCGGGGTTCGTGAGTTCGTGGCGCAGCAGGAACTGGACTTCTTCGAACAGGTAGCCTTCGGGCCGCAGGATCTCGCGCAGCAGGTTGTCCTCCAACGTGCGCGAGTCGTCGAAGCGGCGCAGATAGGCGGGCATGCCGCCGAGGATCGAGTAGGCGAGCACGCGCTGCTCGAGCTTCCACTTCGGGAAAAAATCCAGCGTGGCCAGGGGTGCGAGCGGCTCCAGCCGCCGTTGACCTGTGCGGCGGCCGAACAGTGGTGAGCGTTCGGCCAATACTTCGCGCTCCATGAAGGAGACCTGACTGCCGCACAGGACCAAAAGCAGCGAACTGTTCTTGCCGCGTGTGTCCCAGAACTTCTGGATCTGCGAAGGCAGGCTCTTGTTGGCTTCGCACAGATAGGGAAACTCGTCGAGCACCACGACCAGCCGCTCGCCGCCCGCTCGCTCGGCCAGGAAGCCGAGTGCCGCGCCCCAGTCGGGGAAGTCGACCGACGCCGCCAGCGGATCGCCGAGCGCCTCGGCCGCGGTCAGGCGAAAGGCGCGCAGGTTGTCGCGATCGCGGACCTGTGCGGCGAGGAAGTAGACGGCCTTGCGCTCGCCGCAGAAACGCTGCAGGAGTTCCGTCTTGCCGACTCGCCGGCGGCCATACAGCACGAACAGTTCGGGCTTGCCCGAGTCGTGCAATTCATTGAGGTAAGCGAGGTCGCGATCCCGGCCGAGGAAGACAGAAGCGCTCATGCCGCAAGCCTATACCCAGTCGTATTATACGCACAAGTATAATACCGGCCTTCCAGATGGCCTTCCTGACCCAACAAAGGTCCCCGGTAATCCGCCGCCGTTTCTTACACGCCGCCTATCGGTCCAACTGTCGCCGGCCGAGGTCGCTGCAACGGTGCCCGGTGTTTCACTGGCGCCTACTACACACCGCCGAGCAAGCCCGAAGCGGCCAGCAGGCGGGTGGCGGCCTTTCGAGCGCCTTGTACGCGCCGTGTAATAAGCGCCGGAGGAAGACTGGGCACGGAGGCTTGCCTTGGCGGGTCGCCGGAGGGGTAAGCGCCCGGTTCGTGGCGTGTAAGAATCGGCGGCGGATTACCGGGGACGTAGGCTTGCCTGGATGGAAATCGGCGCTTCTACCGGGGCCGGGCAGGGGGGCCGTTTGTCGTGGCGCGATCCGGCGGTTCGATGGCTGCTCGTCGTCGCGCTCATCCTTCAGGTCGCGTCGTGGTGGTTGCAGCGGGGCTACCCGCTCGCCGACGCAGTTGAGTTCATGGACCGCGCCCGCGCCTGGGTTGCGGGTGAGCCGGTCAGTGACGCGCGCACGGTGCGCAGCTTCGCATTCTCCGGGCTGTTCGTCCCGCCGTTCCTGATCGCCCGAGCCTTCGGACTCGCGGACCTGCGGCCGATCCTGCTGATCGCGCAACTGCTGGAGGTTGCCCTGGCACTCGGCCTGGTGCTCGCCTGCGCGCGCCTGGCCGAGCGCGTCGCCGGCCGATCCGCCGGACTGGCGGTCGGCTGCATTGTGGCCATGAATCCGCTCGTGCTGCAGTACGGCGTTCAGCCGATCTCCGGCATCGCGGCCGCTCTATGCCTCGCACTCGGTTTAGATCGGCTGATCGTGCGCGGCACGCGTCGCGACGGTTGGGTCGGCGGACTGTGGCTCGGGCTGGCGTTCCTGGTCGCGTATCAGAGCCTGCTGATCTCGCTGGCGATCTTTCTCGTGCTCGTGGCCCGCGACCGTTGGGCTCAGCGCCGGAGTTGGCTCGGTCTGTGCAGCGGCCTCGCCGTGTGCATGGCGCTGCAGCTTTGTCTCGACCGCTTCGTTTACGGCGAGTGGCAAGGCAGCCTCTGGCGCTACCTGCTCGAAAACGTGGGCTATGTGATCGTGCACCTGATGGTGGACTTGGGGATGACGCGCGCCGCGGGCGATCTCTACGGCCAGATCTCGGCCTTGCGCGGACACGATTTCGTGCGCGACGACACGGTGACCCACGCGACGATGCGCTTTGGTTCCTTGTGGTATGTCCTCAACGCGCCACGTTTCTTCGTCTGGCCATTGCTTCTGCTTTTCGCGGTCGGCGTCGGGCGCGCGCTCGTCAGACCGCGTTGGACGAGCACGCTCGCGCTGACCGTCCTGGCCATGGCTATGTTCATCATGGCCAAGAAGGGCGACAAGTCGCTGCGACTGTGCCTGCCGCTCCTGCCGTTGTGCGCGCCGCTGTTCGCGAGCGCCTGGAGCTGGTGCAGCGAGGGCCTGAATTTTCGCAGGCTTGCACGCCTTGCGCTGATCGCCGCATTGCCGCTTTCGTGGTTCGCACTCGTGGAAGCGAAGCCGCGCGCGCATGCAGCCTATTGGGACGCCGCGGATTGGATCAACGAGCAAGCCGCTTCCGAGCCGGGCGCGGCACGCATGCGTTGCGCAAGCGCCTTCGACTGGGCGGTCTTTCTGCGCCTGGGCCCGCGCATCGAGAAGGTCAAGCTAGCCGACACACTAGATCGCTGGAAATCCTTCGACGACGCGCAGCGAGCGCAACTAGAGCTGCAACTCGATTCACTGGATTGGTTGATCCTGCATCAACCACTGCTGATTTCGCAACCGGGCTTGCTCGAGCCGTTGGCCGCGCGCTTTTGCGTGGCCGCCGCTTTCTACGATCTGGATGAGGGGCCGGATCTCGGCGCGGTGCTGGTGCTGCGACGCGTCGCGAGCGCTGGTCAGCGACTGCTTGAATATTCGGCCAGTCCACCCAAGCCGCACTTCACGCGCCGGCTCGAATTCCGCGCGACAGCGGATGCACAGTCGCTCTACCTGCTGGGCTTCGACCTCGCTGCGCTGCCGGGCACGGGCTGGTGGTGGATCACCTACCACTGGGAACTTCCAGGGGAGCTTCCCGCACTCGAGGTTCGCGATCGCATCACCAGTCCCGACGAGCGGAACTCCTGGCAGAACGATCACGCGCTCGGGCGGGGGATGCGCGCGAGCCGAACGGACGAGCGCTTCCTGAGCGAAGGGTTCTTGTTCGTGCCCTCGGCCGTCGAGCAGACGGGCAGGCCGCGCTTTCGCCCCATGGGCGGAGAGTATCGGCGCGGCGACCTGTTGCCGTTGCGCGCCTGGATCGAAGTGCTCGATCCGGTCGCTGGAATTCCTATGCAGGTCCAGCGTGCGAACGAAAGCGCCTCCGCGCCCGATGCACTCCAGGACGCCGCCTGGAAGTGGAGCGCTGACGGCTACCGCTTCAGCAAAGACGGATTGGTCCAGATCGGCGGATTCTTCCTGCCCGTCCATCCGCGCGCGCAGGCCCGGGACACCGGCAAGCCGATCGATGATAGTCCCCGGTAATCCGCCGCCGTTTCTTACAAACCGCATTCCCGCTCGCCCCTGTGGCGGC
>JAYUUV010000110.1:0-8125 GCA_043754695.1 Planctomycetota bacterium | reverse complement strand
AGTTCGGAGTGGAGCCTGACTCCGTACGGTCAGTTCTTGATGTCCGAGAGGCGACCCTTGGCGTCGAAGGTGAACAGGATCCCGTTGAAGCGCTTGATCTCGTACTTGAGGGACGCGTCCTCGAGATTCGGTGAGAGCGTCGCCGGCGGGTAGCCAATCGCCAGGAACAACGCGGCGCGGGACATGCCGACTTCGTAGCGGCCTGCCTGGATCGCGGCGCGCTCCTTCGAGTCGAGGTCGGTCGGCAGGTCGACCGGCGAGGTGGAGAATTCGCGATCCATCCAGGCATCGAAGCTCATGCCGGCGTGGTGCTTCTTGACGAAATCGATCGTCACAACCGCGCCGTCTTCGGCCGCCAGGACGATTTTGCTGCCGCCGACCTCCCGCGCAGTGAACTTCGTGCCGGCGGGCATGAGCTTGGAGAGGCCGATGTAGTTGGTGCTGTAGGCATGGAAGCCATCGCCCTTTTTGGTCGGTTCGGCGTGCAGGCCGACCTTGTTGTAGATGGTCTGACCCTGCCAGCGGTTGGTCGAGCCCGCGCTCCCGCCCGCGCCTCCAGCCTTGCAGGCCATCAACAGGAAGCCGAAGACCAGGACGAGCAGATGGAGACCGGCGCGACGCGTGAGGAGTGTTTTCATGGTTGGTTTGCCCTGAAGAGGATGAATGGAAGTTTGCCGTTCGCAAGGCGAGCGCATCAAGCCCAAAGTGGACGGCGCAAGCAGAGCCGGGCGTCACATTGTGCGATCCGGATTCCTACGATGTTCGCGTGACCGCATTAGTTCGCAGCCCCAACCCTCCGCATGAACCGCCCCGGCGCCTGTGAACTCGAGGCCCTCGGCCTCGTCAGTGCGCTTGGCGCGGGGCAAGAGCGCAACCATCTGCGCCTGATCGCCGGGGACACCAGCGGCATCGTGCCGCGCGCGGGACTCTTGCCCGATCGCGAATTGCTCGTCGGCGCGGTTGCGGATCAACTTCCGCGCATCGCGGACACATTGGCCGAGCACCGTTGTCGCAACAATCAGTTGGGTTTGCTCGCACTGTCGCAGATGCAAAGCGCCGTCGACGCTGCGCTCGCACGATACGGGCCAGGACGCGTCGCCGTGGTCGCGGCGACAAGTACTTCAGGAATCGCCGAGACGGGTGCGGCAGTGGCGCAGAAACAGGAGCGCGGGAGTTTGCCGCGCGAGTTCCACTACGCGCAGTTCGAGCACGGTGGTCTCGCCCAGTTCCTGGCCGCGTCGATCGGCGCACAGGGAGTGGCTTACACCGTCTCGACGGCCTGTTCGTCGAGCGCCAAGGCGCTGGTCTCGGCGCGCTCGCTCTTGCGTCTTGGCATCTGCGACGCAGTGATCGCCGGCGGCGTCGACACGTTGTGTCCTTTGACCGCCTGCGGTTTCACGGCGCTGGAGGCCGTTTCTCCAGAGCACACCAATCCTTTCAGCAAGAATCGCCGTGGCCTGAATCTCGGCGAGGCCGCGGCGTTCTTTCTCGTGACGCGCGAAGGCGGCGGCATCCAATTGCGCGGCGGCGGCGAATCCTCCGACCATCATCACATGTCCGCGCCTGACCCGACCGGCAGTGGTGCGGAGCTGGCCATGCGCGCTGCGCTCGCCGATGCGCAGGCGCGGGCCGCGGAAATTCTCTACCTCAACCTGCACGGCACGGGCACGCCGCTCAACGATGCGATGGAGAGTCGCGCGGTCGAACGCGTGCTCGGACTTCACATTCCGTGCAGTTCGACCAAGCCGCTGACCGGCCACACGCTGGGCGCCGCCGGAGCGCTGGAGCTCGCATTTTGCTGGATGCTGCTCGCCAACGAACGCCGCGGCGACATTCCGCTGCCTCCGCACGTCTTCGACGGCGAGCGCGACAGCGAACTGGCGGCGATCCGACTCGTGGAGCGCGGCGAATCCGCGCGCCCCAAGGGCCGGCGCCTGGTCATGAGCAGCGTGTTCGGTTTTGGCGGCAACAACTGCAGTGTCGTGCTCGAAAGGATGGGATCGTGACCACGTTCAGCGTGCGCGGCTGGTCGGCGTGGGCACCCGGAATCCAATCGAGCGACGATTGGCTGCGCTGGGCAGAATCGCCCGTCGCGCCAAGCCTCGAAGGCACGCCGGAATTGAAATTCATTCCGGCGATGGTGCGCCGGCGCTTCAGCCGCCTGAGCAAGCTGGCGCTGCAAGTCGCCTTCGACGCCACACCGCCGGAACTGGTCGCGGATGTCTCGACGGTTTTCGCTTCGCGCCACGGGGAATCGAAGGCCTGTGTCGGCTTGTTGTCCGATATCGCGCAAAGAGCGCCGCTCTCGCCGACTGCATTCAGTCACTCCGTGCACAACACACAGGCCGGTTTGTATTCGATCGCCGCGCAGAACGGCCGAATCTCGAGTTCGATCGCGGCGGGCCGGGACACTTTTTGCGCGGGCCTGATCGAGACGCTGGGCATCTGCGAGCGCGCGCCGGCGCGGCCGACGCTGCTCGTGATCGCCGACGAACTGCCGCCGGAAATTTTCGCCGAGTTTCAGGACGAGATTCCATGCGTCTATGCCTTGGCGTTGCTGATCGAACCCGGATCGGTCAGTGGCGCTCAGGCCTTTCGAATCGAGAACAGCGCTGCCAAGCTCGCGGTCGCGGATAGAACGCCGCGTCTTCCGCAGGCGCTGGAGTTCCTGGCCTGGATGCTCGGCGACGCGCGAACGCTGGAATTGCCCTATGAAAAGCGTTGCTGGCGCTTCGAACGCGAGCTGGCGGATTGAAGCAGAGCCCGCCCGGACTCCGCCGTCGTTGATCTGCTGCAGTCGATCGCGAGTGGAGACGGATCGAAAGCGGCGGAGTCGAGGCTGGCTCCGTACCACGAGAGACTATTTCGGGCGGACTGAAACGCTGCCAGGCTCCTGGCAACGACAACCGAGTCGCTGTTCGTAGAGCGATTCGAGTCTGGCCGTGAGCTCTCGGGCAGCGAGCGGGGTTTCGACGCCGTTTTCCAAGAATCCCTTCGGCGAAATCGGCTCCAGCAGCGTCAACGAAAAGTGCGGCTGACGCGGCGGGACCTTGAAGATCGGCATGCCCTTGAGCAGCGTCGGCGGCTCGCAGCTGATCAAGATCGGCAGAATGTCGACGCCCGAACGCAGCGCGATGCGTGCCGCGCCGCGTTGAAAGTGACGCAGTCCTCCGGCGGGCGAGCGCGTGCCCTCGGGGAAGAGCATCACGTGATGGCCGCGCGCCAGACGTTCGACGCAGGCGTCGATCAACTGCGCGCCGTCGCGGTTTGGGATGTAACCCGCGCCGCGCACCGTCGCGCGCATGAACACGTTGTTCCAGACGGCTTCCTTGATCACGCAGTCGACGCGCGGCATCGAGGCGATCAGGAAAACCACGTCGAGCAGCGTCGGATGATTCGCGATCACCAGCGAAGGCGCAGCGCTGCGCAGCTTCTCGAGTTTGCTCCGCGAGCTGGTCAAGAGCCCGAGCAACGTCAGTCCGCTGATGAAGCCCGCGAACATGACGTGGATCACGGCCTGCGCGCGTCGCTGCTTGGTTTCACGCGAACCCGGAATCAGGCGGCAGACCGCGATCGCCGACACCGCCGCGATCAGACCGCCGACGTTGAACGTGAAGAAGGCGAAGTACGTCGCGAAGACTCGCCAGACATAGAACAAACTGCGGCCCATCCGGCGCCTTCGCCGTCACAGACCGCGGATTCCGATGTGGGTGACCGACATCTTGCCCCGCTTCACGAACAGCGCCGCGGACGTCGGCGGCGAAGGGAGCGGGAATGGAGCGGCCGCGGCCATCCAGTCCTTCGTCCCGGTCTCCACGCTCGGATCGCGCGAGCGCAGGCTCAGCGATTTCCCATCCCAGGTCAGTTCCAGCTCGATCATTTCCTGATCCGAGCCGAAAAGGAAATTGGTCGAGCGTGTCGTGGTCGGACCAGGATCTGCCCAGCTGCCATCCGGCGACTTGATTGCGGTGTACGCGACCAGTTTGTGCGAGTCATCCGGATAAGGAAGCACACACAGCACCAGCGCCGTCTGTTCATCGTAGGGCAGCAGGATTCCGCATTCGGATTCCGCTCGGGCGGTCGGCTGCAGTACGAGGTCCAGGACATAGCCGCCCAGCGGCAAAGGGTGCGTGATCCAGCCCCTGCCCGCGGCGCACGTCGCCGCGAAGCCGCCGCCTCCGGTTGGAATTTCTTCCAGCGTCAAGCCCGTCTGGCCCTGCTCCCAGCCATCGAGCTTGTTGGAGAATTCCACGATCTTCGTCATCCACCTGCGCGGTTCCTTCGAGGTCAAGGGCCTGCGTTCAGCAGCGGCGGTCACGCCGACTTTGACTTCCTTGGCCACGACGTTGTCGCCGTCGCTGGTCGCGAGCTCGAGCGTAAGTTCATATTCCTCGGTAATGCACAGCGGCGCGACGAACGAAGTCGAACTCGCGTGTTCGTCCGCGAAGCGCACGCGCGGTGCGGCCGGCGCGATCTGCTTCCACTGATACTTCAGCGCGGATTCCGAGTCGACATCGTGAACAACCGCGGCGAGATCCACCTTCAGGCCTTCCAACGACGTCGTTGGAGCGCTGAGTTTCACCTCCGGCGTGGCATTCGTCGCCTTGACCTGGAGCGTGTGCGTCTTGGACAGGACTTTCGTGCCGCTCTGCGCCTCCAGCTTGAATTCGAGCTCGTAGAGACTCGCGGACTCCGGCGTTTTGAACTCCAGCGCGGCGGCCGCAGGGTCGAACGCCAACTCCGGCCCTTTGAGCTTCGTCCAGCTGAATTTCGACGCGTCGCCCTCCGGGTTCTGGATCGTCGCGCTTAGTTTGACCCGCTCGTTCTCCGTCGTTTCGATCGGACCTTGGATGAGCAGCGAAGGCGAGATCACCGGCGGCGTTGGCGGGCTCGGTTCGAGCTTGGAGTTCCGCTCAGTTTTGTCGGGCTGTGGGGGCGTCGGCTTCGAAGTGTCCGCCGGCGCCGGCTTGTCGCGCAGCGCATACCAGGCCCCAACGCCGCCGAGCAGACAGATCGAGGCGAGTCCGGCGACCAGGGGCCTGCGGCTTGTCGCGCCTTTCTTCCTGGACTCCGCCGGGGAGAGCTTGGCGATCAGTGCATTGCAAGTCGCGATCAGCTCCGCATAGGTCTGCGGCCGATCTTCGCGCGCCGCGGCTAGCATGCCCATGACCAGTTCGGCCGCTTCTGGATCGATGTCCGGCCGAGTTGCGCGCGGGTCCGGACCGCGCACGGCTTGACGTTTGGCCAGCAGCAGGCCCGAGAGTGAGCGCTCCGCGAACGGCGGCTTGGTGATCAGCGCGTCGTAGAGCACGCAACCTAGACCGTAGATGTCCGTGCGGTGGTCGACGCCCTGGGGATCGTCGAATTGCTCGGGGCTCATGCTTTGCGGCGTGCCCACGATCGAGGCCTGCATGGTGAGGTGCAGTCCGCTCGAGCCGGCTTCTTGCGTTTCGGGGCGTGCAAGGCCCAGGTCGGTCAGCTTGACGTTGTAGCGGAATTTGCTCGTTAGCGGCGCGTTGGGATCGGGCGCCAGCAGCACGTTTTCGCTCTTCACATCGCGGTGGATGATCTTCTTTTCGTAGGCGCAGGCGAGCGCGCCGGCGATGTCTCGACAGATGCGCAGCCCGTCGACGACGGGGAGCGGGCCCTTTTCGAAAAGATACTCGCGCAGATTGGGGCCGTTGACGAACTCCATCACCAGGAAGCACGTGCCATCCGGCGTGACGTCGGCCTGGTAGCAGGTGACGATGTGCGGGTGCTGCAGTCCGGCCAGGATCTTGGCCTCGCGTTTGAAACGCGCCGCGAAATCGGGATTCTTGCGCTGCTCGAGCAGCATCTTCACCGCGACTTCGCGATCGAGGAACTCCTGCTTGCCGCGGTAGACGATGCCCATGCCGCCGCGGCCGAGTTCCTTGACGAGTTTGATGCCGGAGATTTGTTGGAAGGCGAGGCTCGCGGCTTTTTCCGCGGGTTTGCCCGGGCCAGCGGTGCCGGAACTCTGCACGAAGGTTTTCGAGCCTTCGAGTTCCGCGGGCACAGGCTGTGGCGCTTCGAGCTTGGCGCTGGCCGAACTCAGGATGAGCGTCTTCGATTCTTCGAGGCTCTTGGCCTTCAGCGCGTCCTTTCCAGTTCCGGACGCCGGCCGCAGGATGGTCCTGGGATCCTCGGCGGGCACCTCTGGGTAGCTCCCTTCGTTGGACTTGGCGGACTTGGGCTCCGGCTCGGTCATGGGGTCTTCAATTCGCGGACCTTTTCCACCAGGCGCTTGGCGTCGGGCCGGTCCGCGCTGTCCGCGCCGACGTAGGCGAAGCGAATCGTGCCGCTCGCGTCGAGCACCAACGTCGTCGGCAAGGCCAGGTTGCCCTCGATCGAGAGCGCCTTCACCAATTCGAAGTCAGGGTCGTAGGCGAAAGTGAACGGCGCTTCGCGGCCTTCGAGCTCTTCGGATTTCGCAAGCTCCTTCCAGAACACTTCGAGCCGTTCCGCGTCGCCGGGGTAGACGACGACGACGTTCGCGCCTTCGCTCTTGAACTCGGGCATCGTCTTGCACAGCGCACGCACCTGTGTGTAGCAGTAGACGCAGATCTCGCCGGACATGCCGCGCAGGATCACCAGCACCAGTGGCTTGCCCTCGAGCGTGTGCAGGTCGATGGTTCCGCCGTCGCGCGTGCCGGCCTTGGCGAAGCCGAGCTTGCGGCCGATCAACGGGCTGGAGCGTACGACGTCGCCTTCGCCCGCCTTCTTGACCGCCACTTTCGCCCCGCGCGCGCCGCGCGGACCGCCGCCGTATTGCCCGCCGCCCGGAGCCGCCGTCACGTTCGGCGCGCCGTCGGTGTAGAGCTGCACGAGGAAGCTCATGTTCTCTTCTTCGGACTCCGTCCATGGCTGGCTTTTCAGCGGCAATGTCGACTTGCGCGAAAGTTCCGCGAGCAACGCAGCCGGCGGTTCCTTGGCGTCGCCGGCCTCGTACTGCGCGTCCTTCGAGAGCGGCGAGATCGCTTCCGAAATCCAGGTCGAGGCGACTTCAGCCGGCGGCTGCTGGGCTGCGTCCTCGGCCTTGGCAAAGCCTTCCACGTCGTCGCGCAGGTGCAGCGACGCGGCCGGCACCGTGACCGACTTGGTGCCCTGGTAGTACTGGAAATCGCGCACCGGTTCGCCGTGGTCGAACTTGATCGTCGCGAGCAGGGTTCGGTCGGGGCGATACAAAGTCCAGTTGCCGTGGGGCTTGCCCTCGACGATTCGCCCGCTCGCGCGGCGCACTCCGTTCTCGTGGCGCGTCGACCAGCGGCCGGTCGGTTTGCCGTTGATCAGGAAACCCTCGCGACGCGGCACGCCGTCGTCCCATTCTTCGCGGTGCGACTTCAGGCCGGGCGGCATCGGAAACGTGTGCGCGTATTCGGTGCCGTCCTCGCTCCAGAATTGCCACAGACCGACGCGCTGGTTCTTCCACATCATGCCGCGCGCCTTGGGCTTGGCGTCGTCGTACCAGCTCATCCAGGAGAGTGCGCACAAGCCGTCGTCGAACTCACCTTCCTTGACCAGCGCTCCGTCTTCGTTCGAGTACGTGAACGGGCCGACTTCGAGTCCGTTGGCGAACGCGCCGTAGGCGTGCGTGTTGCCGTTCGGCCAGAACCACTGCGAAGGACCGTCGAATTGCTCGGCGGTGAAACCGACATCCCATTCCTTCGCGCCTTCGGGATACCAATACGACCAGCGTCCAATTTGACGGTCCTGGTTGTAGTTGCCCTTGGCCTGGACGTTGCCGTTCTCGTAGCTGTAGGTCCACAGCCCGTGCTGCTTGCGATTCTTGAACGGGCCGCTCTTGTGGCCCGCCTTCAGATCGGTTCCAGCGGCACACGCACCGAGCAGGAGCAGGATTACGATCCAATGGGCATGTCGAATCATGCCGCTACTATAGCCACACTCGCGCCTTGGACTGCGCGCCCGTTTCAGGGCCCGGGGTTGGCTAAAAACACCAGCATCGCGTCCGAGTTGACCGCCTTGCCGGTGTTCGTCGCCAGCGTGCGGTACAAGCCCAGCGTCCCGCCCGTGAATGTCAGGCCGGGGCCGGCGAAGTTGGCAATCCTGGGCTGATCGGAAGCAGCGTCGCCGTCGCTGCCGTCGG
>JAYUUV010000109.1:0-8515 GCA_043754695.1 Planctomycetota bacterium | reverse complement strand
ACCAGCACTTGGCCATCACAGCCCGGCCCCGCGCCGATGCCGATCACGGGCACCTTGATCGAAGAAGAGATTTCGCGCGCCACTTCGGCGGGCACCTTTTCGATCACGATCGCGAACACGCCCGCGGATTCGAGCGCGCGCGCATCCTTGCGCAACTCCTCGGCCTCTTCGGGCTCGGTCGCGCGCACTTGATAGGTGCCGAACTTGTGGATCGACTGCGGTGTCAGCCCGAGATGTCCCATCACGGGAATGCCGACGTCGACGATGCGCCGGATCGTCGGGCAGATGATTTCGCCGCCTTCGAGTTTGACTGCTTCGACCGAAGACTCCTTGATCATGCGGCCGGCGTTGCGCAGCGCTTCGTCAGGATTCACCTGGTAGGACATGAACGGCATGTCCGCGACGACCAGCGCGCGCTCGACTCCGCGCGCGACAACCGCGGAGTGGTAGAGCATCTGCTCCATCGTGACTGGGATCGTGGTCTCGAAGCCCTGCACGACCATGCCGGCGGAGTCGCCGACCAAGATCAGATCGACGCCGGCGCGATCGATGAGTTCGGCCATCAGGAAGTCGTAGGCCGTCAGCGCGGTGATCACTTCGCCAGCCTCTTTCATCTGCAGCAGGCTGCGCGTGGTCACCTTGCGCAGGCGCGCAGTCTTTGCCGGATCGGGCTTCTTTGCCATGCGGCCACTCTAACCTAGCCCGGCCCATTCCAGAGCTTGGGAGGCCACACGCGCCGCGGCCCGCGCGTACTGCGCGGGCCAGATGCGTTCGGTGTAAGTCGCCTGCTAGTCGATTGTGGCGCGAGCGTGCTGTCGCCCACGCTGCGCGAAGAGTTCCGGCACCAGGCGACCGAACGCTGACGCGGCCCCGGCGACCGACGTCAGCGGCCGGTCCACCTGGACTCAAGTGCTTGTCGGCCAGGTGCCGAACAAGTAGCTTCTACTTTCGTGACGCCCTTGATCTTCAAGCGCATACTCGCCTGGCTGTGCATCGCGCTAGTTCTCTTGACCGGGGTCGCCCCGGCGCAAGGGGTCGTGCTGTGCATCGAGGCGGATGGCTGCGTGCGCGTGGAGGCCATGACTTCGGCCGCGGACTGCGAAAATTGCGACGGTCACGAACCCAGCTCGCAGCCGCGCCGGACTCAACCGACGACTGCACCGGATGCCGGTTGCCCGTGCATTGACCTCGAGGTCCCCGGTTCTCCGCAGGGGCGGCGCGTTCCGCCCAGGCCGATCGAGTTCGAAGCCGGTCCGTGGCTCATGCCGCGGCTCGCACTTTTCTCATTGCCTCTAGATTCGGTCGCGGTCTCACTCTGCACGACGCTCACAGAAGCTCCGCGCCCGCCAGAGTCGCTCGCGCACATTCGCAGCGTCGTTCTCCTCGTTTAGGAGCCCACACCTTCGTCGTGCAGCGCTTGGTGTAGCCATGCGCTCCGAATGGTGTTGCGCCTCGGCACGTTTGCCGAGGCGATCGCTGGCCCCTACCGACATGGAGAACTCTATTGAAACCGTTGCCGTGTGGCTTCCGCCTCGCCTTGGCGAGGCCTGGGAGTAGCGAAGTTCGTCACCCTCGCTCGTTCGCATCAGAATCGCCGCACGGCATCGCGTGCGATAGCTGGATTCTGCGGAGCATTCGTGCCACTGGATTTGCTCTCTTGTGGACCTGCGTCGTCGTTGGATGCAGCACTCCGCCGCGCCCTGATGTGCACACGAAGAGCTGGATCGCGAATGCAGCCGGACTCGATTCGCCGCTGGAGTTTCGACTGGTCGGCCCCGAGGGCGGCCAGCTGGATGAGCCCGATGGCGCAGGCCACGCGCTCACATTCGCAGACGCGGTACGACGCGCAGTCACGACCGATCCGGGCTTGCAGTCGGCGCTCGCGCGGATCCAGATCGCGATCGCAGATGCGGACCAGGCGCGGCTGCTGCCCAATCCTGTGCTCAATGTGGTCCTGCGCGCGGGCGCCGGAAATCCGCAGGTGGAAGCATCCTTCGCCCAGCCGTTCGTGCAGGCGCTGCAGCTCCCGCGTCGCTCCAGTGCAGCGGACAATCGCCTGCGCGCGGTCGCCGCGGATGCCGTCGTCACGGCGCTCGACGTGATCGGTGAAGTGCAAGAGCACTACGTCGCGGCGCAAGCATCCGCCGCGCTGCGGCCCTTGCTGGAGGAACGACTTGAACTCGTCCAGCGCCTGGTGTCCACCGCACAGGCTCGACTCGACGTGGGCGAAGGCACGCGCAGCGATGTGGTCACCCTCGATGCTCAACGTGTCGAGTTGTTGGTCTCCATCGATCGGACGCTGTTGGAGGAGCGCGCGAATCGGCTGCGCCTGGCCCGCCTCATCGGAGAACCGTCGTCGGCCGCAGGTTGGAAGCTCGACGTCTGGTCCGCTCCGTTGCAGATCGACCAACCCGAGGCGGCGTGGGTCGATGCTGCGCTCGGCGCGCGACCAGAAATCCAAGCGATCGCCTGGCGACTCAAGGCGCTCGGCGACGACGAAGCGCTCGTACGACTCTTGCCCTTCGAGGGTGCAAGCGCGGGGCTCGATTCGCAAGTCGACGGCGGGTTGTCCATCGGACCGTCGCTCTATACGCCCATTCCGATCTTCGATGCGGGACAGGCCCGGCGAGCCCGCGTCAGCGCCGAGCAGCTCGAAGCACGCCACGATCTGACGCTCGCCAAGCGCATCGTGATCGAAGAAGTGCGCACGGCCTATGAGTCGCTCGCGGCGAGCCGCGCGAACCTCGATCGCATCCGCAACGAACTCCTTCCACTGCAGCTCCAGAGACGACAACTCGCCGAAGACTCCTACCAAGCGGGGCAGACCGATGTGACACCGCTGTTCCTCGCCGAGCAAGACCTGCGCATTGGACAAACGCAGGCCATCGAGGTCGAGGCCCAGGCGGCAAAAGCGCTGCTGCGCCTGCAACGGGCCGTCGGCGGCCCCGGAGTTGCCGCGAAGCTCGCGCGGGTGGAACTCCCCTCACCAGCAGAAAGCGGCCCTCGGATTGCAACTGATCGTTCAACGTCGTCTTCGGCTCGCAAGCCCTGATCGGATCTTCCAATGCACGACTACTCACAAGCTCGCCATGCTCTTTCCGTTGCAGTCCAGCCGTCGCAAGCGCGTAGGTTCGACACCGGCTTGCGAGCAGCGGCGGCGTTGCTCGCCCTGTTCTTTGTGCTGACTGGCTGCGACTCGAAGCAGGCAGGCACGAACACAACAAGTCCTGCGGGTTCCGAAGGCGAGCACACCGAGGGCGACGGCCACGATCACGCCACTGGCGGCACACTGGAAGCTGCGCCCGTCGACGAGGTCGTCCTCGGCGCAGAATCCGTCGAGCGCTACGGGATCAAGGTCGAGGCAGCAAAGCTGTGGGTCTTGAGACCTACGATCACCGCGCCTGCACGCGTCGGATTCAATACCGAAACGATGGCCCACGTCGGCTCGCCGCTGCGCGGGCGCGTGGCGGAAGTGAAAGTTCGCCGGGGCGACACCGTGAAGGTCGGCCAGGAGCTTCTCGTCATCGAGAGCCCGGAGCTTGGCGAAGCGCAGGCTGACTACCTGCAACGTCGCGTCTCCGTCCAGACGGCCGGTCCGGCCGTCGAGTTGTCCAAGGTCGCCTGGGAGCGCGCCAAGGGGTTGTACGAAAAATCGCAAGGCATCTCGCTCACGGAAGTGCAGCGCCGGGAGGCCGAGTACAAGGCGACCTTCGCCGCCCTCAAGGCCGCCGAGTCCGCCACGACTGCGTCCGCGAACCGATTGCAGTTGCTGGGGATGAAGCCGGCAGCGATCGAGACCCTGGCTGCCACAGGCGAAGTTGTGCCCCGCTACTCGATCCACGCCGCGATCGACGGCATGGTCGTGCAACGCGAGGTGACCCTCGGAGAGTTGGTCAGTCCGGACCGTGAGTACCTGATGGTGCTCGCCGACGAGACCAAGCTCTGGGTTCTGGCGGATGTGCCCGAAACCAAACTGATGGAAGTTCGGCTCGGTGCGAAGGCCTGGATCAGCACCGGTTCCGTCAGCCAGGCAGGCGGGAAGCGATTCGAAGGAACGATTGCATTCATCTCGCCCCTGGTCGATCCGACGACGCGCACGGCGCAAGTCCGCATCGAGGTTCCGGTCACCGAGCTGAGACTTCGACCGGGCATGTTCGTTCAGGCAGAGATCGTCGCGTCCAACCCCGATGCCCCAGCCCCACCGGCAGCGATCGTCGCGGTTCCTGAGGAGGCGATCCAAACCGTCCATGGCGGACCGGTGCTGTTCGTCCCCGTCGCTGGAGAACTCCATGCCTACCAGAAGCGCGCGGTCACGATCGGGAGCGCGGTCGGCGGACGCGTGCCGGTGCTATCGGGCCTCGTGGAAGGCGAGCTGTTCGTCAGCGCGGGCACTTTCATCCTCAAGGCTGAGCTCGGGAAGGGCACAGCCAAGCACGTGCACTGAGCCGGACCTGAGGTCAATCACATGCTCGAAGCCTTGCTGCACTTCTCGATCAGGAATCGCTGGCTGATCATCATCCTGACTGCGGTCGCGGCCGGTGTTGGTTTGTTCCAACTTCAACGGCTCCCGATCGACGCCGTCCCGGACATCACGAACAACCAAGTCCAGATCAACGCTGTCGCCCCGTCGCTTTCTCCTTTCGAGGTCGAAAAGCAGGTGACGTTCCCGATGGAGAATGCGCTGGCGGGCATTCCCGGTCTGGAGCAGACACGCTCGCTTTCGCGCAACGGATTCGCGCAGGTCACCGCGGTCTTCGAAGACGATGTGGACATCTACTTCGCCAGGCAACAGGTGGGCGAGCGCCTGCGTGACGCGAGCGGGAGCATTCCTCCCGGCGTCGAGACCAGCATGGGGCCGATCGCAACGGGTCTGGGCGAGGTCTACATGTACACCGTCGAGTACGAGCATGCTCGCGGCAAGCGGGCGGCCGTGCAAGACGGCAAGCCTGGTTGGCAGTCTGATGGTGCGTACCTCAGCCCGGACGGCAAACGCCTCTCGAGCGATGTCGAGCTCGCCGCCTACTTGCGCGAGGTCCAGGACTGGATCATCCGGCCGCAACTCAAGGGCGTGAAGAATGTCGCGGGCGTCGATGCCATCGGCGGGTATGTCAAGCAGTACCACGTGCAGCCCGATCCGATGAAGCTCGTGTCCTACGGGCTCACCTTTGCCGACGTGGTCGAGGCGCTGGAGAAGAACAACGTCTCGACAGGTGCCGGCTACGTGGAGCACAAGGGCGAGGCCTACCTGGTGCGCGCCACGGGTCGCATCCAGTCCATCGCCGAGATCGAGACCATCGTGCTCGGCACGCGCAACGGAGTGCCCATCTATGTGCGCGACGTGGTATCTCCAGGAGGTGTCGGCATCGGCCGCGAGCTTCGCACGGGATCCGCGAGCGAGAACGGCGAAGACGTGGTCGTCGGCACGGCCGTGATGCTCATCGGAGCCAACAGCCGAACCGTAGCGGCGGCCGTCGACGCGAAAATGACCGAAATCCAGCGCTCGCTCCCGGAGGGAATTCGCGCCAAGACCGTGCTCAATCGAACCATGCTCGTCGATGCCACGATCGGGACGGTCCAGAAAAACCTGTTCGAAGGCGCGATCCTGGTCATCGTGATCCTGTTGCTGCTGCTCGGGAACTGGCGCGCCGCGCTGATCTGCGCTTCCGCAATTCCACTGGCGATGCTGATGACGGCTACGGGGATGGTGCAGGGGAAAGTCAGCGGCAACTTGATGTCGCTCGGCGCGATCGACTTTGGATTGATCGTCGACGGCGCCGTGATCATCGTGGAAAACAGCCTGCGACGGCTCGGCCAGAAGCAGCACATCCAAGCGCGACTCCTCACGCTCCAGGAACGGCTGCACGAAGTCAGGCTGGCGGCCTTCGAGGTGGCGAGACCCTCTGCTTTCGGGCAGGCGATCATCATTACCGTCTACTTCCCGATCCTCTCCCTTTCCGGCGTCGAAGGGAAGATGTTCCATCCGATGGCCTTGACGGTGATCTTCGCCTTGATCGGGGCGTTCGTACTGTCGCTGACGTTCGTGCCCGCGATGATTGCGCTGTGCATTCGAGGCCGCGTCAGCGAGCAGGACATGTTCCTGATCCGCTGGGCGAAGGCGGTCTACGCACCGATCGTGCACTGGGCGGTGAGACTGCGTTACGCGGTGGTCCTCGCGGCCGTCGCCGCCTTCGTTGGATCGGTCGCGCTCTTCAGCAACCTGGGGCAGGAGTTCGTTCCCACGCTCGACGAAAAGGACATCGCGATGCACGCGATGCGCATCCCATCGACCGGCATCACGCAGTCTCAACTGATGCAGTACGACGTGGAGCGGATAGTTTCGTCCATTCCCGAGGTCGCATTCACGTTCTCGAAGACCGGCACGGCGGAGCTGGCCTCCGACCCGATGCCGCCCAACGTCTCGGACACGTTCATCATCCTCAAGCCAGAGGACGAGTGGCGCAGCGAGGCGGAAATGGAAAGGCGGATCGCCGAGCAGACAGGCCCGGCCGAAACCCATGTCGATGACGAGCACTCCGAGGAGGAAGCGCGGGCCGAGGTCGCAGTTGTGGGGCACAAGGAAAAGCTGCGCAAGCTGATCGAGCTTGCGGTGCAGGCCGCACCCGGAAACAACTACGAGTTCACGCAGCCGATCCAGATGCGCTTCAACGAGCTCATTTCCGGCGTGCGCGGCGATGTAGCCGTCAAGGTCTACGGCGACGACTTTGCCTCGATGCAGAAGTCCGCAGCCGAAGTCTTGGCCGTACTTCAGGAGATTCCCGGAGTTGCAGACGCCAAGGTCGAGCAGACCGAGGGGCTGCCGGTGATGACCGTCGAACCCGACCGAGCTGTTCTCGCGCGCTACGGTCTGAACCTCTCCGACGTTCAAGACGTGGTCGCGGTGGCGATGGGCGGCCGCGAAGCCGGGCTCGTCTTCGAGGGAGACCGCCGTTTCGACCTCGTCGTGCGCTTGCCGGACGCACTGCGCGGCAAAGTCGACATCCTCGAGCGTCTGCCGATTCCTCTGCCCCACGGTCAGGGTGCGGAAGCAACCGGGGACTTCCCGGTGCTCGGGGACGATGGCGGCGCCAACCTCTTTCGTCCCGAGGCCGAGCGCGGATTCGTTCCGCTGGGCACGGTCGCACGGATCGAGGTCGCCGAGGGTGTCAACCAGATCAGCCGCGAGAACGGCAAGCGGCGCATCGTCGTGCAGTGCAACGTGCGCGGGCGGGATCTCGGTTCGTTCGTCGACGAGGCACAGACGAACATGGCTACCCTGACGCTACCGGCCGGGCAGTGGCTCGTCTGGGGCGGGCAGTTCGAAAACCTGGTCGCCGCGAAGGCGCGCCTTTCGCTCGTCGTGCCCGTCTGCTTCTTTTTGATCCTGCTCCTGCTTTTCGCAACCTTCAAGAGTCTCAAGGACGCGCTGCTCGTGTTCGCCGCCGTGCCACTGGGACTGACCGGCGGAGTGCTCGCGCTGTGGTTGCGCGACATGCCCTTCTCGATATCCGCCGCAGTCGGTTTCATCGCACTTTCCGGCATTGCCGTACTCAACGGGCTGGTGATGATCGTTTTCATCAAGCAGCTGCGCGAGCGAGGCGAAGGCTTGGAGGACGCGATCATCCATGGCTCGATCACGCGCTTGAGGCCGGTGCTGATGACCGCGCTCGTCGCTTCGCTGGGCTTCGTTCCGATGGCGCTGGCGACCGGGACGGGGGCCGAAGTGCAACGGCCGCTCGCGACAGTCGTCATTGGCGGTCTGATCTCGAGCACGCTGCTCACGCTCGTCGTGCTCCCGGCCCTCTACCGTCTGTTCGGGCGTGCGGACGACTGCGCGGGCGCTGCGGCCGCCGATCAAGTTTCCGGCAAGCTACTGCGCGAGCCCGAATTCGACTGAGGCCAGCGCGCTGTTCGCGCCGTCGAGCATCGCGCTCATGATGCCGCCCGCCCAACCGGCGCCCTCGCCGATGGGATACAGGTTGAGCCAGCCGTTGGCGCGGCGTGTGAGCGGATCGCGCGGCATGCGCAGCGGGCCGGAACTGCGCGACTCGAGGCCGACGAATTCGCCCGCGGAACTCGCGAAGCCGGGAATCTGGCGCTCGAATTCGTACAGCGCGCGCGTCAAGGCCGAGCGCGCGGGCTCGGGCAGCAATTGATCGAGCCGCGCCGGCCGTGTGCCGAAGGTGTAGGTGGAATGACGCGTCGAAGTTCCCAGGCGCCGATCGAGGAAGTCCGCCGCACTCTGGGCCGGAGCCGTGAAGTCGCCGCCCCCTTCGCGGAAGAACAGCGCCTCGAGTTCACGCTGAAATTCGACGCCGGCGAAGGGCCCCACGCCGAATTCCCGCGGCCCGAAGCTCGTCACCAGCGCCGAGCTGGCCCAGGCCGAACTGTGCTTGGAATTCGACATGCCGTTGGTGCACAGGAGTCCGGGCTCGTTCACGCTGGCGACGATGCGCCCTCCGGGACACATGCAGAAGGAAAACGCAGCGGGTGTTTGCGCATTGGCCTTGCACAAAAG
>JAYUUV010000108.1:0-2719 GCA_043754695.1 Planctomycetota bacterium | reverse complement strand
GGTGACTTCGTCCACAGCCGCGCCCCCAACACCGGACGAAGTCACCTGACTCCGTACACCTCGGTATTGCTTGGCGCGAAGCCATCGCCTAACCCAGGGATCGGGAACTAGCCGACCTGGTGACTCCATCGCCAATTCGATTCTGCGAAGCTCCACGCGGCGACTAATACGGGCAGGCTCTGCAGATGACTCAAGAACTACGTCGGGAACCACTCGCGGGCGAGACAGTTCTCCAGGCATCCGAGAATGACATCTTCAGCGGAGTCGTCGGCCTTTTCGACGCGCCCCATGCGGCGAACGCGGCCTTCGAAGTCCTGCTCAAGTTGGGCTACCGGCCCGACGAGGTCGGGATTCTGATCGCCGAGAACACGAAACGGCGCTTCTACCTGCCTTCGCTGTTGACGCATCCGCTCGAGCAGGAGGAGAGCGAGCAGGCAGCCCAGGACTTCGCGCAGGCTGACAGCAAGTCAAGCGCGGACCCGGAACGGCTGGCCGTCATCAAAGGCACCGCGACCGCATCCGCGATCGGCGCCCTGGGCGGATTCGTCGTTGCGAGCGCGGCTGCGGTGCTCGTGCCAGGTCTCGGCTTGTTGATGATCGGCCCGCTTGCCGGCCTCGGCGCCGGTTTCGGTGCCATGGTCGGAGGCGTTTACGTCGTGCCGGTGCTGGAGAACGAACACGCCAAGCAAATGGCTCGATACGAAGCCGAGGTGAAAGTCGGCAAGGTGCTCATTGCGGTCAATCCCCACAGCGCCGAACACGCGAGCGCGATCCGCAAGGAATGGGCTGGCTTGAAGGCCGAGCCGAGCTGACGGCGGATCGCGTGCCGCGCGATCAGGGCGCGACACGGCGCAGCTCTAAACAATCGCGGCCGCCGCGCGGAAAATTCCGAGCGGCGGCCGCGAAACTTTCGCTCGGGACCTGGCCCGCGCCGCCTACTTGCCGTCCTTGCGCTTCTCGTCTCCGCTCGGAGCTTTCGGATCGGCGGCCGGATTCGCGCGCGAGAAATACGGCTCGAGGCTGAAGCTCGCAAAAACCCCGCGCACGAAAGTTGATGTCGTCATGCGCTTGGGATCCTTGGGGTCGTACTCGGGCGCCTTGGCCAACATCTCTTTCGTCAGCAGCGACTGGAAAACGAGTTTTTCGGCGGAGTCCGCGCGCAAGTGCGTCACTTCCCAGGGCAAAGCTACGCGCTTCGCGCCAGCGCCTGCGATTCCGCCGCCACCTAGCACCGTGTAGGCGACGACTCCGGCCCGCGGATCGAGCACGACCTCGTCGAAGATGCCGATCTTCTCCTGAGTCGCGCCGAGCACTTCGGCGCCCTGGACATGTCGTGCCGAGATCAGTTCCGAGTTTTGCGCGCGAATCTTCATCGGCACAGGGGACAGACCCGCCGCTTCGCGAATGGCGCGTTCGACGTCCGGTCCGATGCGCGGCTCCTTGCCCTGCTTGGGCGCCTTTCTCACGTGCGCTTCGGTCAAGCTGGTCGTCACGCGAAGCTCGTCGTCCTTCGAAGCATTTGGCCTCCCGAAAAGCACGCTCTCGAACGGCACCAGGTAGCGGTCTTCACCGATGCCGAGCACGCCGCCCTGGGCGATCACGACGTAGTCGACGCTGCCATCGACCGAGTCGAGGATGAGGTCGTCGACCTTGCCGAGGACCTTCTTGTCCTGCGTTGCGATCTCAAGGCCGATCAAGTTGGCGAGGACATGCAGGCGAACATCCTCCTGTGTCGGCGCGGGAGCTGCAGCCGCGGCGGGGGCCCCAGGACGCGGCGCGGGTTTCGGCGGCGCTCCGTCCTGGGCGAGCGCGAGGCTGCTCAAGGCGAGGAACGATATTCCAAGAATGGGCAGTCGAGTGTTCATCAGAGTTCTCCTTCTGGCTTCAAGTTGGACAATTTCTCGGGAGCCCGGCCTCGCAGGCGCAGCACTCAGCCTGCTCAGCGCAGGCGTCGAAGCTCTCCCGCGAAACGTCGGTTGCGGAGCAGCAGGGCGATGCCCGTGTCAGCTTCCATAGCTGCATCGGACGGCTTCGAGTAGCCGTTCAGTGGGATGTCGCGCGCGCATGTGCCCCGCACAGCCTCCTGTGGCACATCGCGCTTCGAGTTCAGTGCTTCCAGGTATCTGCGACGCGAGTGCAAGTCGTGCAATCGTTCGTGCACCGCCTGGCGGGCTCCGATCCATGCCGCTCGTTCTGGGAGATACGGAGATACGGTACCAGGTTCGACTTCGGCACCTGCGCGGAGCGATGATCGCGCGCTCCAAATGTCGAAGTCGAACCTGGTACCGCATACCGCGGCCGTAGCGTTCGTTGCGGCTTGCGCGTGTGGGTCGTGATACTCTGGGCGAAGTCGCCTGATTGGATATTGTGCGTACGCTCTACTTGGTCCTTGCGGCATTGCTCTTCGGTCTTGCAGTACTCGGCGCATTCCTGCCGGTGCTGCCAACCACGCCGTTCCTTCTGCTGACGAGCTGGTGTCTCGTACGTTCTTCTCCCGCGCTGCACGAGAAGCTGCGGCGCTCGCCACTGTTCGGGCCGCTGATTGCCGACTGGGAGCGTCACCACGGTGTGCGCTTGCACGTCAAGCTCTCGGCGCTGGGCATGCTCCTGCTCGCGGTGACTGCAAGCCTCATGTTCGGCGACCTGCCCAACTGGCTCGCCGGCTTGCTGCTCGTGCTCGCATCCGTCGGTGCCACGGTCATCCTGCGCCTGAAGACCG
>JAYUUV010000107.1:0-3909 GCA_043754695.1 Planctomycetota bacterium | reverse complement strand
TCTTCTCGATTACCAGGCTGCCGGTGAGGATCGCCGCGCTCGCCGGTCCGAGGTAGCTCACCACCGGCAGGATGCCTTGCCTGAGCGCGTGCCGCAGCACGACGATGCGCGTGGGCATGCCCTTGGCGATCGCAGTGCGCACGAAGTCCTGACTGAGCGCGTCGAACAATCCCGCGCGCACCAGGCGTGCGATGTAAGCCGCCACGGGCGTGCCCAAAGCCACGGCGGGCAGGATCGAGTGCTTGAAATCGCCCCAGCCGGCGACCGGGAAGATCGGGATCAGGAACACGAACACGAGCACCATCAACGACGCGAGCACGAAGTTGGGGATCGCAACACCTGCCGTCGCCAGCAGACGAATCCAAAAGTCTAATTTTCCGCGCGGATACAGACCGCAGAGCAAGCCCGCCCCGACGCCCGCGACGATAGCGAAGAGCAAGGCCTCCAGCCCAAGTTCCAAGGAAACCGGCAGCGACTGTGCAAGCACGTCGTTGACGCTGAAGTCGCGGTACTTGAACGAGGGGCCGAAGTCGCCGGCGAGCACGCCGCCGAAAGGATGCGTGCCGTTGCCCACGATCCAGCCGCGATCACCCCAGTCGAACGGACCCATGTAGGCGAGGTACTGTCTCCAGACCGGCCAGTCGAGGTGATAGCGCGCGCGCAACGCGGCTTCGACGCCGGGCGCCAGCGCGCGCTCGCCGCTGAACGGTCCGCCGGGTGCGGCGCGCATCAGGAAGAATGCCAGGGTCACCACGCCAAGCAGCGTGAGCACGAACCAGGCGGCGCGGCGCAGCAGGAAGCCGATCACCGTCAGCGCGCTCCGCTGTGCTTCTGCGCGGCTTGTGAATAGAGCCCCGCGCTCGGGCCGGGCGCGGCGACGAGCTCCAAGGAACTCGTGCGTTCGCGACGCTCGCGCTTGAGTTCATCGTCGCTCTTCCAATACCAGAACTTTGGATTCTGCTCGTTGAGCACGTTGCTCGAAAAACCACCCAGGCGCGGGTTCACGACGTTCTGAGCCACATAGGAGTAGATCGGAATCGCAGGGACTTCGGCCAGCAGGATCTGTTCGGCCTTGACCAGCAACTGATTGCGGCGCTCGGGATTCAACTCGCGTTCCGAGCGCGCCATCAACTCGTCGAAGCCTGAGTTTTTCCAGCCGGTGCGATTGTTGGGATTGTTGCTCGTGAACACGCCGAGGAAGGAACTCGCATCGGGATAGTCCGCGATCCACGAGGAACGCGAGATCTGATAGTCGAGCCTGTTCTGGCTGTCGAGCCAGACCTTCCATTCCTGATTCACAAAGCCCACGTCGATGTCCAGCGTCTTCTTCCAGGAGTTGGCGATGACCTCGGCGATATCGCGGTGGCTCTCGGCCGTGTTGTAGTGGATCGAGAGTTTTCCGAGCGGGTGCTGAGCCGTGAAGCCCGCCAGCACCAGGAGTCGCTTCGCGATACCGGCATTTTGTGCCTCGGCCGGCGGCGAAGTGTAGTCGCCGATGTGGCCCCACGGAACGAAAGACGTGCACGGCTCCTGACCGGCCTTGAGCAATTTGTCGCACACATCGTCGCGATTGATCGAGAGCGAAAGCGCGCGGCGCACGCGCACGTCGTCGAGCGGCGGCTTGGTGCAGTTCAAGCGATAGAAGTACAGGCCGAGGTACGGCGCGGCGTCGGGCCGAAAGTCCTCACGGCCCAGCATCTGCGTCACGAACAGCGGCGGCACGCTGCCGTCGAGCCAGTCGCATCCTCCGGTCAGATACATGTTGAGCGAAGTGCCCCAGTGCTCGATCGCAAGCGCATCGATCGTGCCGAAGGCGACGTGCTGCGCGTCCCAATACCGTGGGTTGCGCAGCAGCCGGATGCGATCGTTGATGCGCCGCAGCCCGAGCACGAATGGGCCGTTGCTGACCAGGTTCTTCGGCTTGGACCATTCGGACATCCAGCGCTCGGGATAGCGCTGCTGCAGGGCCTGCATGCTCTTCACGTGCACGGGCAGCAGCGCCGTACTGGCGAGCAGCTGCAGGAAGTAGGGCCGCGGGCTCGCCAGGTCGATGGTCAGGTGGCGTGCATCGCCGGCCTTGATGCCGACCGCGTTCCAATCGGCGCCGCCCTTGGGCCCGCGGCCGGCGTGAAAATCCTCGGCGCCGACGACCGCGAAAAGGAAGCTCGCGAAAGGCGACGCCGTGGCCGGCAGCAGCAGGCGCTGAAAGCTCTGGACGAAGTCGTCGGCGCTCAGCGGATCGCCGTTGGACCAGACCTGACCCTCGCGCAACTGGAAGCTCCAGTGCAGTCCGTCAGGCGTCATTTCCCAGGACTCCGCGGCGCCCGGCAGGATCGCCAGATTCCTGGGGTCGCGGATCACCAGGCCTTCGTAGAGCGCGCGCAGGATCCGCCCCTCGGGGATGCTCGAAACCGCGGCGGGGTCGAGGGTACTGACCTCGGAGTTGTTGTTGAACGTGACGTCCGCCGGCGGCAGGTGGCTCCGGCTCGCCAGCGTGGCGGCCCAGCACAGTCCTGCGACCAGGATGGCTGCCGGCGCGGTCCACAGCCAGCTCCGCGCGCGTCCTCCCAAAGTCATCCACGCATGCTATCCGCTGAGTCCACGGCAACAAGTCGAGTCGATCCGCGCTGTCGGATGCTTGACGCTCAGCGGGACTGTGCCTAGCTTCGCTGTGTGGGACCCATGCGCCGTACGCTGCTAGGTCTCGCCTTGCTCTGCTCGGCCGCCACGCTGTGGTGGTTCTCAGGCGGCGAGGCTGGGGCGCTGCAGGCGGCTTCGCCGCAGGCGTCTGCAACTGGCTCGCGCGAGGCGCCAGGGGCCGCGGATGTCAGCGCCCGAGCCGACGCGTTTTATCCGGGCTTCGATTCAAGACGCGACAAGCTGCCCGCGAGCCGGGCCGGGGGCCGGGTCGTGATCTATGCCGGTCCGCGCCTGAGCAGCCTCAATTTCATGATCAGCAATTCGTCGGTCACGCGCCGCATCTGGGGCGAGTTGCACGACAGCCTGATCCGGCAGGACATGAACAGCTGGGAGTACCTGCCCGCGTTGGCGCAAAGCTACACGGTGCAAGATCAGCTCGTCCTCGAGGGCGGGAACCTACAGACAGGCGAGCAGGTCCTGGTCGGCAAGATCGAGGATCAGGGCGATCACTGGGATGTCGAGACTAGCGAGGGCGGGACGATTTCACACGGCCACGTGGCGAAGGCGGCGGGGCAGAGGCTCGCGCGCGGCACGGTTTTCGACTTCCATTTGCGCCAGGACGTGCACTGGCAGGACGGCGCCGACTTCGACGCGCGCGACGTGCTGTTCTCGATGCGTTGCTTTCGGAATCCAGCGGTGAAGTGCGACGAGAAGCGCTATCAGTTCGACAAGATCGCGCGCTTCGAATCCTCCGCACCCCATGAACTGCGCTTCTGTTTCGCGGAGCCGTATTTCCTGGCGCGCAATCTGTTCGAGGGGCTGACCATCCTGCCCGCTCACCTGTACGACCTCAGCGATGCGCGCAACCCGAGGAAGAAGGCCGCGGCAAGCGACGCCGAGCAAGCCGCCTTCATCGAAGAGCAGCCCGCGAATCGGCACTGGATCGGACTGGGCCCGTACAAGCTCGCGGAATTCAGCGACACGGCGATCGTCGCGAAACGCTGGGATGGCTACTACGACAAGGCAGCCGGCGGGCACGTCGATGAAATCGTCTGGCGCTTCATCGCTGACGATGGCGCGGCGCTGACGGCCTTGCTCGAGGGCGGAGTCGACTACTTCGATCGACTCAACGGCGAAGACTATTTCGGCGGGCGCACGGACAACGAGGCCTTCCGGTCGAATTTCTACAAGGGCTATTCCTACGGTCCCCAAATCACGTACACGGCCTGGAACACGCGCCGCGAGAAGTTCAAAGACCCGCGCGTGCGG
>JAYUUV010000106.1:0-10526 GCA_043754695.1 Planctomycetota bacterium | reverse complement strand
CCCGCGCGCAAGCGCGGGGGCGGATCGAAAGCGGCGGAGTCGAGGCTGGCTCCGTACCGTTGGATTCGCCCGCGGACTGCTACCATCGCGGCCCGATTTCGCCCCCAATTCCGATTTCATCCCAGCATGCAGTTCTCAATCAGTCCCTGGCGAGCCGCGTTCACACTCGTCTTGTTGCTTGCGACCTCCGCGATCGGCCTGGCCCTTTTCCCGGCGCCGAAGCAGCCCGCCGGCGAACCGCTCAAGCAGGCGATGCACCAGATGGAGGATTCGCTGAAGATCCTGGGCAAGGGCGTGACGGCCGAGAACCGCGCCGCGTCGCTCGAAGAACTTGCGAAATTCCAGGCCGCGGTCCTGACCGCCAAGGCCCTGACGCCCGATTCGGCGGCCAAGGTCGAAGAGAAGAAGCGTCCTGCTTTCGAAAACGAATTCCGCGCCACGCTGATCGAAGCCCTCCAATTCACTTGCAACGCCGAGCTCGCGATTCTCGACGGCAAGTACAAGGATGCCGACACCGTGATCCGCAACAAACTCGCCGGCGTCAAATCGAAGGGCCACGGCAAGTACAAGACCGACGGCGGCCAGTAGCAGCGAACACGACATGGCGCAGCGCGAAGTCCGCCATCTGCGCGAACAGGACGTGCGCCGCCTGCCGTGGAAAAACGGCCGCGGCGTAACGCGCGAGCTTGCGCTGTGGCCGCCTGGTTCGAACTTCGAGCGCGGCGACTTCGACTGGCGCATCTCCGCTGCACGCGTGGAAGAGTCCGGCCCCTTCTCGGAGTTCGCCGGTTTCGATCGCATCCTCGTGATCACGGAGGGCGAAGGCCTGATCCTCGAACACGGCCATGCCGCGGCGCGCGCCAGGCTGCGCCGCTTCGAGCCCTACCGCTTCTCGGGCGACTGGCCGACGCATTGCGAACTGGTGCGCGGCCCACTGAGCGACTTCAATGTCTTGACGCGACAGGGAAGCTTCACCGCGCAAGCGCTGGCCGCGAATTTGGGCCGGCGCTGCCTGCGCGAACCGACCGGCGCGAAATTCGTCTTCGTCCACGCACTGGGCGCTGCTTTGACAGCGCGGGTCAGCGGGGAGGAACTGCCCTTGACGCTAGAGCCCGGGGAAAGCCTCTTCCTCGCCGACCTCGCCGCCCACGATGAACTGGAACTCGCCGGCCAAAGCGAACTTTCGGCGGTCGTCGTGGTGCGCATCACGCCCCAATCACGCCAGGCAGGCCGGGGCTGAATTTCGTCATAGTTCGGCCCTGGAGGACGGGAACTGGGGTCGCTGACAGGGGCTCGATAGGAGGGCTGATCAGTCAGCGCGTAAACCAAGACCGATTCGCGATTCGATGGTAGGTTTGTTGGACGCGATGCTCCCACGCATCAGGCCCCACCACCCTCAGATCAGGATTTTCCGTATGCGTTCCAATTTGTGCCTCTGGCTTGCCGCCGGCGCGGTCTCCATCGGGCTGTCGAGTGCCGCTTCGGCTCAGTGCGTTCTTGGCGGCCCCGGCGGAGGATTCCCCGGCGCCGGTGCCGTCAACGGAGTCTGGGACGTCCAGCTCCCGACCATGCCGCTGACCTCCAGCCTTGCGGTGGTCGTGCCCGCGGGCGCCACCGTGCTGAACTCGGTTGTGCTGAACAGCCTCTCGCACACTTGGTCGGGTGACTGCCACGTCGTGCTGCAGAATCCGAGCGGACAGCTCTACAACATCCTCGTCCGTTCCGACGCGACGAGCCCGACCGGCGGCGGCTGCGGAGCAGGCTTCGGCGGCAACTACACGATCGTCGATCCGCTGACGGGCGGGCCCTGCGTCGGCAATCAACCGATGGGTTGCCCGGCATCCACGATCCCATCCGGCACGTATGTCCAAGAGTTCAGCACCTGGACCTCGGGCAACGCCGGCCTGTTCAACACGCCGATCGAATCGATCCCGATCTCGTCGGGAAACTGGAACCTCTTCATTTATGACTGGTACGTCGCTTCGGACAACGGAACGTTGTTCGACTGGAATCTGTGCTTCGGAACTCCCTCGACTCCGCCGACGGGCGGAGGTGGTCCCGCGACTGTTTGTGTGACCGGCGGAGCGGGTGGCGCCTACCCGGCACCGGGCGCGGTCGACGGCACCTATCCGACCATCATGCCGACGGGGCAGTTGATCTCTCCGCTCGCGGTCACTGTGCCCGTGGGCGCGACGAAGATCATGAAGGTCAAGCTGAACGGCTTCGTCCACAGCTGGGCCGGCGACAACCAGATCGTGCTGCAGTCGCCGAGCGGCCAGCTCTACAACCTGTTCAGCGGCCCGGATGGAACGTTCGGTGGCGGCTGCGGGGACAACTTCGCGGGCGACTACGCCTTCGTGGACGGGACCCTCGGGCTCAACAATTGCGGCAATCCCGCCAGCGCGTTCGCCTGTCTCGGAGGCAACGTGCCTCCTGAGTCGTATCTCCAGAATTACGGTATCTGGGTCAGCGGCACGAACGGCATCAACAACACGGACCTGCAATCGATTCCGATCTCCTCGGGTACCTGGAACCTGATCATCTACGATTGGTATGTGCTCGCCGACTCCGGCACGCTCACCAGTTGGGATCTGTGCTTCGACGGGCCTCCGCCGAGCACGACGTACTGCGTCGCCAAGGTCAACTCGATCGGTTGCACCCCGACGATCTCCGGCACCGGTACGTCGAGCGCGACGGCGGGCATCGGCTTCACGGTCAAGGCGAGCAACGTGATCAACAACAAGCCCGGCCTGTTGCTCTACACGAACAACGGGCGCGCCGCGGCTCCGTTCCAAGGTGGTTTGCGCTGCGTCAATTCGCCGATCAAGCGTTCGACGCCGCTCAATTCCGGCGGCACGGCTCCGCCGAACAACTGCTCTGGCGTCTACTCGATCGACATGAATCGATTCGCAGTCGGCGCGCTCGGCGGCTCTCCCGCGCCTTTCCTGATCGTTCCCGGAACGCTGGTCGACGCCCAGTGCTGGGGCCGCGACAACGGCTTCCCCGCCCCCAACAACTCGACCTTGTCGGACGGCCTGGAATTCACCGTCGGGCCGTAGCAGACCGGCCCGCAAATCGACGAATCCATTCGGATCGTCGGGAATTAGCCTAACTCGGTAATCGAAACGAGGACGACTACCCGCGTGGTAGCCGTCCTCGCTCATTTCCTACAGCGTCTTGAGCACCTTGCGCGCCCACTGTGGAACCTCGGAGTTGAAGCGCGCGACCGCTTCCTTCCTGCGCGAAAAGTAGATCGCCAGTCCGCCCTGGTAGCCGACCGCGATCGCGATCATCAACCCGTAGAAGGCCGTGACGATCGACTCCGTGGCGGACTTCACGTCGATGCCGGGCAGCGCGTCGCCGACTTGCTTGTAGATGTCCTCATTGTCCGGTCGCATCAGCGTGAGCTTCAGTACAGCGTAGACGCCGATCGCGCCGAGCAGGCACAACTCGTTGACAGCGAGTCGCGCCGGCGCCGCGGGGTCGCCATCGCGCAGACGCGCGCCCGCGCGACGCTCGACAATACCGACCCCGGTCACGGCGACGCCGAGCAGCAGCGCGACGTAGTCCGGACCGAACAAGGCAACGAAGAGCGTGAGTCCGCCGAAAACCACGTACCCGCTGCCGTTGGTGTGCGCGATCTTCGCCGCGCGCGCCAGTGGCCGCTGCAACTCTGCCGCGCGCGCCAGCAGGTCGCGGTCCTGTGCGCTCAGGGGGTCGGTCATGCGGGTCGTGTGGAGTTGGCGATCGGGAAAGCGGCCGCTGGAGAATTCGACGGCTCGCAGAGTATGACGATTTTCCTCATGGCGCTATTCCTGCGCCTGGCCAATACTCGCCGCGGCGGATATCCAAGTCCCGCGCGACCCTATCGCATCCGTTCCGACGCAAATGCAAGAGAAAGAACCTGACTGGAAGTGGCTCAGCGCCTGCCTGAGAATCAGTGGCGACGAGCTCGATCCCGACAACGTCACGAAAGCGCTCGAACTGACGCCGAACTTCACGGGCCGGAAAGGTCAGCCAATGAGCAGCAAGCCGCGCAGCGCGGTCTATGAATCGAACCTCTGGGGGCACATCTTCAGCGAGGAATTCCACGAGCCGTTCGAGGAGCAGCTGTCGGAATTCGTAGGACGATTGGAGAAACGCGGCAAGCAGCTTCGTGCGCTGTACGCGCGCAAAGAGGTAGGCGCGGAACTGCTGCTCGGCTTTGCCTCGAGCAACGGCCAGGGCGGATTCACCTTGCCGGCCGATCTGCTCGCGCGCATCGCGGCACTCGGTCTGGATGTGTCGCTGGATCTCTATCCCCCGCCGCCCGAAGCCGAGTGACTTGGCGCGGCGGCTCGCCTGCTAGAACAATTCGCCGCTCTCGCCGAGCAGTGCCTTGCGGATCAGCGGCATCGGCAACGGCCCGAGCGCGATGAACGCGTCGTGGAATTTCTGCAGGCTGTAGTCGGGCCCGAGTTTCCTCTTGTAGTCCTCGCGCAGCTTCAGGATCGCGAGCTTGCCCATCGTGTAGTAACCGTAGAGCGCGTCGGCCGTGCCCCTTTTCGCCTCCGAGACCGCGACCGGATGGGGTTGGTGTCCCTGGGTCTCGAACAGCTTCGTCGCTTCCTCGACCGTCATGCCCTGCGTGTGCAATTTGATGCCGACGATGAAACGCACGTTGCGCAACAGCGCATCCTGGAGTTGCGCCAGGCGATACTTCGGCTCGCCCTTGTGAAAGCCCTCGTCGAGCATCATCTGCTCACAATAGTGCGCCCAACCTTCGATGTTGGTGTTGGCCCCGTAGACCTTGCGCACGTCGGAAGGGAAGGACTTCGCGTACAGGAACTGCAGATAGTGTCCGGGATAGACCTCGTGCACCGAGACGTTCGTGATCGAAGCGTAGTACCACTGGCGCATGAAATCGGCCTGTTCCGCGGCATTCCAGCGCGGATCGGGCAAGGTCATGTTGTAAAACCCGCCGAGCTTCGCGGGCTCGAACGGCCCGGGCGTGTCCATCGAAGCCGAGGTCGTCGAGCGCTGGAATGGCGGTGTCTCTATCACCTGCGCCGGATCCGAGGGCGGAATCGTCACGATCTGGTGCTCGACAATGAACTTGCGCAGCGAGTCCAGTTCCTGCTGCGTCGTGGCGAGCAGGTCAGCCGGGACCGGGTGGTCGTTCTGCAACGCCGCGAGGACTTCATCCGCCGACTTCGATGCGTCGATCAATTTCGCCACGGCCTGGAATTCGGCCTCGTTCTTCTGCCGATTCGCTTCGGCGATCTGCAGTAGTCGCTCGAGCGGCAGATCGATCATCTCGCTCGCCGCGAGTGCCTTTGAGTAGTTCTCCGCGCCCCAGGCGAAGTCGCCCTTCGAGCGCGGAAGTACGTCGCTTTCGAGAAACGCCTTGTACTCGCCGAGCGCCGCGATCACCGCGGCATTCGATTTCGAGAAACGCGCGAGCAACGGCGCGTCCTTCACTTCCTCGAACGCGGCGGGCACGTCGTTCTTGAAGAAACTGATATTGCCGTCGATCTGCTCGATCGCGATCTCGGTGTAGATGCGCGGCGGATTGTCCAGGTTCTTGCGCGCCTGGGCGAGCGCCGCGGGCATCACTGTTTCGCGCGCGATCAGCGACTCCAGCCGCTGCGGCCCCGACGCGAAGGGGCGTTTCATGATGGCGTAGGCTGCGTTGGTAATGCCGCCCGAGTAGCTGTCGGGATCCCTGGTCCAGGCGTGGATCGTGTCGATCGCCAGGATGCTCGAATCGAGCGCGTGCAACAGTTGCTCGAGATCCAGTTGCCGAGCGGGCGAGAGCCGCAGGCCCGCGAACGAGGCCAGTTCGGTTCGGAAAGCCTTCAATTGCGTCGATTCATCGATGCGCGCTTCGCGCGAGAAGTCCTCGAGCCGGTCGTCGTACTTGTGGATGCCCAGGTCGGTCGCGGCGCTTGGATGGCGCGCGAAATTGTCCTGCAGGATCATGCCCGCCACGCGCGCGAAGGCGGCGTCGCAGCCTTCCTCCCGCTGCGGGGCCGCGCATGCGGCGAAGGCGAACGGCAGAAGCACACAGAACGAAAGGCTGAAGAGTTGGGACATTCGTGCATGCTACACCGCGCTGCGCCCTTCATCTTTCCGGCCCGCGCGGAAGTCCGCCGCGCGCGAACAAAACTTACACGCCCGACGCTAGGCCAGCACGCCGCTGGCCGATTCGATGCGCACAGCGCAGACCTTCAATTCCGCGGTGTCGGTGATCGGGTCGTAACCCGAGCCGGTCAGCACGTTCACGGGCACGTCGCCGAAACTGAAGCTGCAGAACACGGTGCCGCGCGGCGATTGATCGGTGGCCCAGACTTTGACGAGCACTTCGCCGCGCCGGCTGGAAAGCAGCGCAAGGCCGCCGTCGACCAGGCCGTATTTCACGCAATCATCAGGGTGCACCTCGACGAGTTCCTCGGGCGTCAGATACTCCGAGCCGATCGTGCGACCGGTCATCGTGCGCGTGTGGTAGTGCGCGAGCCGCCGGCCGGTCGTCAGCCAGACCGGGTATTCAGCGTCGATGACTTCGGCGGGATCGCGATAGTCCGGGCGCATGAACAGCCCCTTGCCGCGCGGGAACGCGCCGATGTGCAGGATCGGCGTGCCGGGGTGACCGTCCTCCGGCACGGGCCAGTGGTACTCGCCGCGATCGATCTTGTCCCAGTCGATGCCCTTGTAGATGGGCGAGAGCGAGCACAGCTCGTTGAAAACTTCCTTCGGTGACTCCCACTCGAAACCCTTGATGCCAAGTCGCCGCGCGATCTGCGCGATGATCCACCAATCGGGCCGCGCCAAGCCCTGCGGCGGAACAGCGGCGCGCACCCGCTGCACACGACGTTCGGTGTTGGTGAACACGCCGTCGGTTTCGCCCCAGGCGCTCGAAGGCAACACCACGTCGGCGAGTTCGGCCGTTTCCGTGCGGAAAATATCGATCACGACCAGGTGATCGAGACTCTCGAGCGCGTGCTGGCAGTGCTTGCGATCGGGATCGGAGACGAGCGTGTTCTCGCCGCAGATCAGCATGGCGAAGACCGATTCGCCGCAGCGCTCCAGCGCGCGCACCTTGGTGATGCCCTTCTCGAGGTCGACCTTGACGCCCCAGGCCTTTTCGAACTTGGCCTGGTTCGCGGGGTCGGTGACGGCCTGGAAACCCGGATAATTATTCGGCAGCGCGCCGCAATCGCCCGCGCCCTGGATGTTGTTCTGACCGCGCATCGGATTGATGCCGGTGCCTGGGCGACCGATATTGCCGGTCATCAAGACCAGGTTGCAAAGACTCTGCACGTTGTCGACGCCGCAGATGTGCTCGGTGATGCCCAGCGTGTAGTAGATCGCGCCGCGCTGAGCTTTTCCGTAGAGAATTGCCGCGCGCTCGATGTCCGCGGCGGGCACGCCGCAAATCTCTTCGGCCCACTGCGGCGTGAACTTCTTGACATGCTCGAGAAAAGCCTCGGCTCCCTCGGTGCGCGACTCGATGAACGACGAGTCGAGCAGACCTTCGCGCGCGATCACGTGCGCCATTGCGCCGAGCAAGGCCACATCGCTTCCGACGCGCAGCGGCAGATACAGATCGGCCTTGCGCGCCAGCGGAATCTTGCGCGGATCGGCGACGATCAACTTAGCCCCGTGCCGCATGGCCTTCTTCAGGCGCGTCGCGGCGACCGGGTGCGTCTCGGTCATGTTGGTGCCGATGCAGAAGATCACATCGGGCAACGCCATGTCGCCCAAGGGATTGCTCATCGCGCCCCGTCCGAGTGTGGCGGCCAGACCGGCCACCGTCGGACTGTGTCAGGCACGGCTGCAGTTGTCGACGTGATTCGACATGAAGCCTGCGCGGATGAACTTCTGCACCGAGTAGGCCGATTCATGGGGCGCGCGGCCTGAAGCGATCGCGTAGATCGAGTGACGGCCATGTTGGTCGCGCGCGGCGCGGAATCCTTCGGCGGCGCGGTCGAGCGCTTCGTCCCAACCGACGGCGACGAGTCTGCCGTCCTTGCGCACCAAGGGTTGTTTCAAGCGATCCGCGTGCTGCGACCACTCCCACGAGAACTGGCCCTTGACGCACAGTGCACCCTCGTTCGCCGGCCCGTCCATGGCCGGCTGCACGCCGACGATCGTGTCGCCCTTGGTCAAGATGTCGACCGAGCAGCCGACGCCGCAGTAGGGACAGATCGAGCGCGTTTTCTCGATCTTTCCGGGCGTTTTCTCGTGCGCAATCGCGCGGCGATCGGCGAGCGCGCCGGTCGGGCAGGTCTGCACGCACTGCCCGCAGAAGGTGCAGGCGGAATCCTCGAGCTGGCCTGAAAACTCGGTCGTGATCTGGGTGTGGAAACCGCGGCCGGCGATGCTGATCGCGTAGTCACCTTCCTGCTCGGCGCAAACGCGCACGCAGCGGTAACACGAGATGCAGTTGTCGTAGTCGCGCAGGATCATCGGGTTCAGATCGTCGAGGCGCGAATGACCAGATTGCGCTCCGGCGAAACGCGATCCGTCGACGTGATAGCGTTTCGCGAGCGTGCCGAGCTCCTGCGACGCATAGCCGCGCAGCGGGTCGATGTGCACGCCCTTGGGATTCTCCGAGGCGACGAGTTCGACGAGCGTGCGCCGATGGCGTTCGAGTGTTTCGCTGCTGGTGCGCACGACCATGCCGTTCTCCGCGCGCGTCGTGCACGAGGCGACCGGATTGCGCTGGCCTTCGACCTCGACCACGCACAGGCGACAGGCGCCGAACGCTTCGAGGCGCTCGTCGTAACACAGGGTCGGGACTTGTTTCTCGCGCCGTTTCGCGACCTGATAAATCGTCTCGCCCGGCGTGAAGGCGACGCTCGCGCCGTCGAGCGTCAGGCTCGCGCTCGCGCCATGCGTCCCGTTCGTCTTGTGCGCGTCCTTCGGTGTCATCGTTTCGTCCCTGCTGCGGCGGCAAAACGGGCTCGCACCCGTTCCGGGAAGTAGCGTAGCAAGCTTTCCGTGATCGCTGGCGCCGCCGTTCCTAGACCGCAGGCGCTGGTCGCCATCATGGTCTGACCGATGTCGTGCACCTCGGCCTGCCAGCCGGCCAGATCCGACGGGCCGGCCACGCCCGCGAGGCGCTCGGTCAGGCGTTGGGTGCCGATGCGGCAGGGAAAACACTTGCCGCAGGACTCGTGGGCGAAAAAAGACATCGCCTGGCGCGCGACCTCGAGCATGTCGCGCGAATCGTCGAATACCATCACTCCGCCCGCACCGAGAAAACTCTTGCGCGAGCGCAGGCAGGGCTCGTCGAGCGTCACGTTCAGGTCGTCGCCGGCGAGGAATCCGCCGGAAAGTCCAGCCATAGTGACGGCCTGGAATTTTCGGCCTGAGCGCGGACCGCCGGCCCATTCATGCAGCAACGTCTGCAGCGAAAATCCGATCGGAACTTCGTAATTGCCCGGCCGCTGCACGTCACCGGAAAGACTGATGATCTTCGTGCCCTTGTGACCGGAAGTGCCAAGGGCCGCATACCAATCCGGTCCGTGCACGACGATCGGCGGCACGGAGACCAGCGTCTCGACGTTGTTGACCGCGGTGGGTTTGTCCTCGAAGCCGTGGGTTACCGGATAGGGCGGCCGATTGCGCGGAAACGGATGCTTGCCCTCGAGGCTGTTGAGCAGCGACGTCTCCTCGCCGCAAATGTACGCACCAGCGCCGCGTCGCACCCAGAGCTCGAACTCGAACTTGCTCTCCAGGATTTTTTTGCCGAGCAATCCGGCGGCCCGCGCTTCGTCGAGCGCGCGCTCGAGAATGGCCTGCGTGTCGGGATATTCGTAGCGCAGGTAAATGAAGCCGCGCGTGGCCCCCGTGGCGAAACCTGCGAGCAGCATGCCCTCGATCAACGCGTGCGGATCGTGATCCAGCAACGCGCGATCCTTGAAACAACCCGGCTCGCCTTCGTCGGCGTTGCAGACGATCGTCTTGGGAGTTCCTTCGGCCGCAGCCACGGCGCGCCACTTGCGAGCGGTCGGAAAACCCGCTCCGCCGCGGCCCGCCAGTCCGCTGCGATCGACGATATCGAGCAGCTTTTCCGGCGTGAGCTCGGAAAGCGCGCGCTCGAGCGCCTTGTAGCCGCCGCTCTTGCGATACCCGCTGAGCGTCGCCCGGCCCGCCTCGCGAATGTGCGCGAAGCAACACTCTTCGAGTCCGCCCGGATTGACCGGCGGCAAGGGCGAAGCGCGCCGCGCGAGATCCTTGGCGCGCAGCCCGACCAGCACGTCGTCGCCGCGCAGCACCGCGACGGGTTCGTCGCAGCGGCCGGAGCAGGGCATCGCTTGCGCGCCAAGCTCCTGCATCAACGCGTCGCAGCCGTTCAGCTTGCAGATCGGCCCGTCGCAAACGCGCGCCAGATGCTTGGCGCCCGGTGTCCTGGCAAAGTGGTGATAGAAAGTCACCGTGCCGAACAGGTCGGCCAAGGGGATGCGCAGGGCTTCGGCAACCGCTCGGATCGCCTCCTCCGACAGGTGGGCGTCGCGGTCGTGAAAGGCATGCAGCAGCGG
>JAYUUV010000105.1:0-13869 GCA_043754695.1 Planctomycetota bacterium | reverse complement strand
CGGGCAACGGCGGCCCAAACCGGCCTCAAAGTGACCGAAGTTCGGCCAGGTAGGCTTTGTAGCCAGCGCTCAGTTGCTCGAGGGTGTCGCCGGGGAACTTCTCCAGGAAGGCGTCGCACAGCTCGAGGGCGACCATCGCCTCCCCCACCACGCTGCAAGCCGGGACGGAAGTGACGTCGGAGCGCTGATAGGTCGCGCGCATCGACTCGCCGCTCGAGAAGTCGACGGTTTCCATGCCCATGCGCAGGGTCGGGATCGGCTTCATGGCCACGCGCGCGACCACGTGCTCGCCGGTGGTCATGCCACCTTCGAGTCCGCCGGCTCGATTCGAGGCCCTGGCGAAGCGGCCGAAATTCGCGCCCTCGGCAGCGCGCACGATCGGATCGTGGACCTTGGATCCAGGTCGTCTCGCGCTCTCGAAGCCCAGGCCGAACTCGACGCCCTTGATGGCTGGAATCGAGAAGAGCGCAGCTCCCAGACGTGCCGTCAGGCGCTGTGGCCCAGAGTGGTAACTGCCCAGTCCCGGCGGCAGGCCGAGGGCGCGCACTTCGAAGATGCCGCCGAGGGAGTCGCCGGCTTCGCGGGCATGATCGACGCGCTCGCGCCAGGCGCTTTCGATCGCGGGATCGAGACCGAAGAACGCGCTCGCTTCGCGCAGCTCGCGGCGCGCGGGACCGGCGAGCTCGAAAGCGCCGTCGCGCGCGGCGATTCCGCCGAGTTCCACGACATGCGCGAAAACCTCGACACCGAAGCCCTCGATCAACTGTCGCGCGATCGCCCCGAGGGCGACGCGCGCGGCCGTTTCTCGGGCGCTGGCGCGTTCGAGCACGGCGCGCGGATCGCGTGCCCCGAGTTTTTGACAGCCGGCAAGATCGGCGTGACCCGGCCGCGGATTGGTCGGCACCGGCAAGCGCTCGATCGTCGTGTCGCGGTTTTCGATCAAGATCGCGATCGGCGAACCGAGCGTGCGGCCGGCGCGCAGGCCGGAGAAAATCTCCACGTGATCGTGCTCGATTTTCATCCGGCCGCCGCGGCCGTAGCCGCCTTGGCGTCGCGCGAGTTCAGCGTCGATGCGCGCGAGGTCAAGTTCGATGCCCGCCGGAAAGCCCTCGAGAATCGCGACCAGTCCGCGACCGTGGGACTCGCCCGCCGTGCGCCAAGCGAGACGGCTCAAGAAACGCCTTTGGCTACGAGCCGATCGCCGATCGTCATAGCGCGAGCATAGCGCCCCGTCGCTGCCGCTTCAGGGCAGCACGCACGCGGCTAGCGGAGTCGCCCATTGGATCGAACTCGATCCATCGGCGCGCCAGCACAGGATTCGCGTGATCCCGCGCGGAGTCGCCTGCGCGACAATGACGGCCCCATCGGAGTGCAAGGCCAGCGCCCCCGTGAAGCTGCTGCGACCCTGGCCAAACCTTTCGACATCGCCACTCGACACATCGACCCGCCACAGCTGATCACCGCTGGGGTCCGAACTGACGAAAGCGAAAATGCCGGCGCTGCTCGTGGCATGGGCCTTGAGCTGCGCAAAAGCGGACAGCTGCGCCAGCATTTCAGGCGACGAATTGAGCGTGTTCGACAAACCGTGGATGCCGCGATCCTCCGGTTCCGCGACCGGATCGAGGACCAGGATCAGCTGGTCTGCGACTTGCTCCCACAGCCCGACCGAGCCGAGTTCGTCCTCCAATTCATCCGCCCCGTCGTGGTTCATGCGCACTTCGAGCAGGCGGTGCTGGCCCAAGGCGAGGTCATCGATCAAGACGACTCCGCTCGGCATCAGCGCCGTGCGCTGCGGATCCAGTCGGGGGTACGTCAAAAACGGCGGTGTGCTCTGGCCCGAGGAGAGCGAGAGGTTTCGCAAACTGGGCACGGCGATTCCGGCCGGCATGCTGGCCTGAAACACGTCCATGCGCGTCAGCGATCCGATGCCGATTCCGGCCGGATCGCCCGCCGAAAAGACAAAGTCGCCGGCGGGTGAAAAGGCGAACTGTCCGACCTCGTCGATATAGCTCTCGAACCATGCGTTCTGCGTCAGGTGCACGGCCGGCTGCGCTGCGAGTGGAGTCACGCGCGCGAGTTGGATTTCCTTCGAGGTGTAGTGGCCCAGGTAGGGCTCGACGGTTTTCCATGCAACCAGGGCAGCATCGTCTGAGACGGCGAGCCACGGACCAGCTTCCCTGGATGGAAGGAACCCGACGCCGGCGACCCAGGTCGGGACGTCGCTCGCACGCTGAGCCAGGCCCGCGGGCGACACGATGAACGGGTACGCGGCAGTGACCTGCTCGCCCGCAAGGAAGCAGGCAAACTGACCGTTCCTGCTCAGCACGACTCCGCCCTGGAACCAGGCGGGATCTTGCGCTGTAGCAAAGGGCACCGTGTTGGCGTCTCCAGGCGCGCCGCGCGCGAAGCGCAGCGCAAGGCTGGCGGAAACCGCGATCGCCCAACTGTCGCCCAGCGCCAGCCCGTCGCCGCTGAACAGCTGGGCCGGAATGGCTGACGTGCGATTCTGGTACGCGCCCGAAAGTTCGACTTCGAAAAGATCGCCGCCTGCAAACGGCTGCGTCGCGAGCAGGATCGCATCGCCGCCCGGCGCAACAGCGATCGTCGTCACGAACGGATCGAAGCCGCCCAACGGAGTCGTGAGTTCGACCAGCACATGCGGACTGCCGTCGGCGTCGACCGCGAAGAACCCGAAGTCGTCGCCACGGGCGTAGTGATAGATGGAGCCCTGATCGCAGGGCAATTCGATCCGGCCGGCTCCGGCGATGTCGTCGCGCAGGATGGCCTTGCCGCCGAGAAAGCGTTCGAACTGCGTGCGGCCCGAAACGTCGAGGTCGAGCAGCCGCACGCCGTGCAATCCAAGTGGAGTCTGCGCAAGCCCGGGAAAGGCGAGCTCGAGCACGATCACATCGCCCCCACTTGCCGGGTTTCCACTGAAGACCGTGGCGTGACTTTGGCCGTGCGCGACTGCGGCGAGCGCCAGGAGCGTGGAGCCTGCGATCCAGCGATGATGCGGGTTCATTGAAGCCTCTCGTGAAGTCGTGGTTTACAGCTGAATCCTAACGATCTCTGGAAGCAGCGGGGCTGCAGGAATGATGACAGTCCGTCATTGAAGGCCGGTACGCGCGCAGCTGAGCGCCGGCCCCCCGAGCGCCGGCGCACCTCGCGGCAACCCTCAGGGCGCCTCGCTCGAAGTCACTTCGTCGAACGAAACCTGCACGAGCATCGAGCCAAGGCGCACCGAAAGCTCGCGCTTGTTGCGATCGACCTTGGCGATCACGACGCGCTTCTTGAGCCGCGGCACGTAGACGAAACGGTTCTTGTCCAAGGAGTCGAGGAAGGTCTGGCGGCGGTCGGTCAGCGAAGCGCCGCTCAGTTCGCGCCTGGCCTGTTCGAGAATTTCGCGCAACATCGCCGCCTGGAGCGCGCCGACCTGGGGCAAGATCGCGAAGGCGCGTTCGAGCGCGCGCTGTGCCTCGCGCACGCGTTCCTCGAGCCCCTGCTGCGCCTCACCGGCGAGCAGTTCGCTCTTGCGCGCCACCGCGCCGCGCTCCTGCGCCAACTGACGGTTTTGCGTCTCGACGTCGCGCAGCCGATCCTCGGACTGCGTGCGCACGCGCTCGGCCACTTCGCGCGCTCCGCGCATCTTCTCCATCAACTCGGCGACTTCCTTGTCGCGCCGCACCAATCGTTCGCCGGCGCGCTGACACAGCTTCGGGTCGAGGCCCAGGCGCCTGGCGATCTGCAGCGCACACGATTCGCCGGGTGTGCCGATCAACAATGTGTAGAGCGGCTGCAGCGTCTTGGCGTCGAAGGCGACACTGGCGTTTTCCGCGCGCGCGTTGCGAAAGGCGAATTCCTTGAGCTTCGAGAGGTGCGTGGTCGCGATGCTCGGCACGCCGCGCTCGAGCAGCTGCTCGAGGATCGCGTCCGAGAGCGCCGCGCCTTCGTCGGGATCGGTGCCGCCGCCCAGTTCGTCGAGCAACAGGAGCGTGTGCGGCGTCGCGCGCGCAAGACCCGCGCGGATGCGCGCGAGGTGCGACGAGAACGTCGAAAGACTCTGGCGAATTTCCTGCTCGTCGCCGATGTCGGCGCAGATGCCCGCGTACAGCGGAATGCGCGACGATTCGTCGCAGGGAAACGGCAAACCCAGGCGCGCGAGCAAGGCGGCGATGCCGACGGTCTTCAAGGCCAGCGTCTTGCCGCCGGTGTTCGGACCGGTGATCACCAAAAGATCGAACTCGGCGCCCAGGCGCACGTCGATCGGCACCACACTTTCGAGCTTGGCCTGGCGAACCTGCTCGACCAGCAGCGGGTGGCGTGCGCCGCGCAGCACCAGCGTCGCGCGCGCGCCGTCCTTCGAACGCGAAACCGACGGCACGCGCGCGGAATACTCGCGGCAGAAGTGCGCGCTGATCAGCGCGAGCTCCAATTCGGCAAGCCGCTCCGAAGCCGCCATCAGCCGTGTTTCCTCGGCAAACAGGCTGCGCGTCAACTCCAGCAGGATCAGCTGTTCCTCGCGCCGCAGATCGATCTCGACCGCGGCCAGGCGCTGCGCGATCTCCGTGCACTCGCGCGGCTCGATGAAGACCGTCTCGCCGCTGGAAGAACGATCGATCAAGAGCCCGGGAACGCGGCCCGCCGACTTGGCCTTCACGGCCAGCACGCGCCGGCCGCTGCGCAAATGCACGCTCGAATCCGAAAGGTGCGCGCGCAGCGCCGTGCCGCCGATCAGCCGGCGCAGATTGCCGTCGAGCCGCTCGGACATCTCGCGCTGATCGAGATTGAGCCGCGCCAGTTTCGCCGTAGCGTCAGGTCGCACGTCGCCCTTGCCGTCGAGCTGCGCGGTCAACTGCTGGTTCAATTGGCCGAGGTCGGGAAAACCTACCCCAAGTTCGGCAAGTGCCGGCGCGCTGGACTTTTGCGCGGCAAGCCACGGCACAAGACGGATGCAAGCCTCGAGGAAGCCCAACAACGCGGCGAATTCCTCGCGTTCGAGCGGCCGCGAAAACTTGCGCGCCGCGCGCAGGGCGGGCTCGATATCGGTCAAGCCGGCAAGGCCCGGCGCGCGCTCTTCGCCGAGCAAGGCGCACATCGCCCGCGCGCGCTCGTGGGCGCCAAGCGCAGCCTCGTCCTCGCGCGGAACCAGCCGGCGCAGCGCCGCGCGGCCGAGCGAGCTGGCGGCCAGTCGCTCGAACAGCGCGCGCACCTCGACATAGTCGAGCGGCTCGGCGGCGAAATCGTCCAGGCTCGCGGGCGTCACGGCAGACGTCGCAGCGCGATGAGTTGCACTTCGCGGGCCGGAGCTAGGTAGGGATGCATGCTGAGCGTGGCGAACGCGCGCTGCTCGTAGCCCAATTCAGCGGCGAGCTTGGCACAGTATCCGGCCAGAAAATTCCACTGGCCCGAGCCGAACGCGTTCAACGGCTTGCTGCTGAAAATCACGTCGAACGGCGCGCACGCCGCGCGCAGGCGTTCGTTGTCCCAGGCGGGATCGACGCCATCGACGCCGAAGAGCATCGAAGTCGCGACATCCTCGAGCAATCGCCGCGCTGATCCGCCGCGCGCGAGCAGACCGACCTGCAGCGCGCCAGGTGGAAGTTTCTCCACCGCCGCGAGCCAGCCTATGCGCGCGCTCGGGCCCGCTTCCTTCGCGATCGCGTCGAGCGCGACGTCGCTGTCCGCGCGCTCCAGACCGGCCGTGTCGAGTCGCCTGCCGGGTGCGAGCGAGATTTTTTCGGCCAGCACGGCGCGGCGATACTCGGCGATTTCCGGCCGTGTGTCGGTCGGCGGAATGCCCCAGTCCATCAAGCGCTGCGTGTCGAGATCGACGCGCACGCCGCAAGCCAGCACGAGCGCGGCCAGCAGCGCAACGCGCGGCATGACTGCGCGCGGCAAGATCGAACTCGCGCCGAGCGCGGCCAGCGCCCACACGAACGGCGCCCCCGGCAACAGGAAGCGGTCTTCGTGGAACGGATGCAGCGCCACGGGAACGATGCAGCAAAGCCCAAGAATCGCGAGCGTGCGCACTTCGCGCGTGCGCCAGAAGCGAAAACCGATCAGCGCGAAGATCGCCACGAGCAGGAAGGCGCGCGGAGAAACGAAAAGGCCCGCGCCCCAGTCGAGCACGCGCGCCGGCCAGGGCACGACGCGGAAGTTCAGATTTCCACCGAGGAATCCAAGGAACGCCGTGCGGTGCGAGGCCGCTATTTCGCTCCCGCCGGGCAGCGGCAGCACGAACCACCACAAGCAGACGATCGCGGGAATCAGCGCAAGCCGGGCAGCACTGCGCAGCCAGGTCTGCATTGCCTGCGCTCGAAAAGCCGAAAGTCCTTCGAGCGCGAAATCGAGCGCGCAACCTGCCGCAAGCAATCCGCCGTAGTTGAACTTGGTGAAGAAGGCCAGCGCGAGCAGCGCCCCGCAGCTCAGCTCGCCGCGCGCGCGATTCTTGACCTGTGGAGTTCTACGCCTGAGCCAAAACAGCGTCGCGAACAGCGCCGCGGCAGTGAACGGCACTTCGAGGAAAAGTGTGCCCGAATAATTGAGCGCGAGCGGAGACAGCGCGCCGAGTCCCATGGCGAACCATGGCGCCCAGTCCAGACGCGAATCGCCGCCGGCCAAAGAGTCCTCAGGCAATGCACGTTCACGCGCGAGCGCATTCGCGACTTCGCGCACGACCAGGAAGAGCCCCAGCAACGCGATCGCCCAGACCACGCGTCCGCTGGCGCGACAGGCCAGTTCCGACACGCCGCTGAACGACTGCACGAGCGCCAGCCACAGCGGATAGCCGAAGGGATACTGCTGGCAGCCGAGCAACGCGTCGAAGAACTTCGCGCCCTCCCCCAACTGCGCCGCGACCGCCATGCGCGCCGCCGGAAGCTCGGCGTGCATCGCCTCGTCGTAGCCCATCGACTTGGCCATCGAGACGCTGCAGGCGCCGATCAGCGCCAGGGCGAGGGCGACCAGCACGGCGGGCCAGACGCGCGCTCGACAGTCTTGGGGCGTGGCGTCCGTCATGGAATTCGCTGGGCGAAGCCTGAATTGTACTGCGCGCTGGAGCGGAACGCGGCGCGCGGGAAGTGGACGCTACACTCACGCACATGTCCACAACGCCCCGCCCGCAGGATCGATTCGAGACCCTCGCCATCCACGCCGGCCAAGAGCCCGACCCGCAGAACGGCGCGGTGATGACTCCGGTCTATTTCACGAGCACCTACAAACAGGACGCGCCTGCGCAGCCGCGTCAGGGTTACGAATACTCGCGCACCACGAATCCGACGCGCACGGCGCTGCAGGAAAACCTGGCCGCGCTCGAAGCGGGCGCCTGGGGCCTGTGTTTTTCCTCAGGTCTCGCCGCGCTCAACGGGCTGTGCGATCGCTTGGTGCCGGGCGATCACGTCGTCGCAGGCAATGACCTGTATGGCGGCACCTATCGCCTGTTCAAGCGCGTCTTCGAACGCTACGGCGTGCGCTTCACTTTCGTAGACACGACGAAGACCGATGAAATCTCGCGCGCGATCGAGGACAAGACTCGCTACGTCTACCTCGAAACGCCATCGAACCCGCTGCTGCGCATCTGCGACATCGCCAAGAGCGCCAAGCTGGCCCACGCGCGCGGCGCCTTGCTCGTCGTCGACAACACTTTCGCGACGCCCTACCTGCAGCAGCCGCTCGAACTCGGCGCCGACCTCGTGCTGCATTCGCTGACCAAGTACCTCGGCGGCCACTCCGACGTGGTCGGCGGCGCGCTGATCGGTCGCGACGAAGCGCTGCGCGGCGAGCTTGCTTTTTTCCAGAACGCCGCCGGAGGCACGCCTGGACCGATGGATTGTTTCCTGGTCCTGCGCGGCACGAAGACGCTGGCGTTGCGCATGGATCGGCACAATTCCAATGCCATGGCGATCGCACGTTTCCTCGAGTCGCACTCGGCCGTGGAGCGCGTCTTCTATCCCGGCCTCGCCTCGCACCCGCAGCACGCCCTGGCCAAGCGCCAGATGAGCGGCTTTGGCGGCATGGTCTCGTTCGAATTGCGCGGCGGTGTCGCCGCGGGCAACACGTTCGCCAGCAGCACGCGATTGTTCACGCTGGCCGAGTCGCTCGGCGGCGTCGAGTCGCTGGTCGAAACCCCGCCGAGCATGACCCACGCCAGCATCCCCGCCGAAGCCCGCCGCGCCGCTGGTCTCGCCGACGGCCTGGTGCGCCTCTCGGTCGGCGTCGAACACATCTCCGACCTGCTCGCCGATATCGAGCAGGCTCTTGCCAAGACCGCCAAACCGAAAGCGCGCAAGGTCGCGCGCTAGCATCCCCGCCCCTAAAACGGCGAGTTCGACGGCGGCGGCTTGGGCGGACTCGGAGCTGCGGGCGGCGGCGGAGCTTGCACGACCAGCGGCGCCACTCTGACCGGCACGACCGGCGCGACCGGCAGCGGATCCTCGTCGTCGTCCCCGACGTTCTGGCGCATCAGCCGGCCGACCTTGAACTTGACCACGCGCTTGGCCGGCACCTCGACCTTCTCCAGCGTGCGCGGATTCTGCGCCAGCCTGGCGGCGCGCTCCTTGACCTCGAACACGCCGAACTCGCGGAATTCCAGGCGGTTACCGATGGACAGCTCCTGCACGATCTCGTCCAGGAATTGCTGGACGATCTCCTTGACCACCACCTTGGTCTGCTTGGAGCTCTCCGCGATGCGGTTGACGAGCTCCTTTTTGGTGATGGTCTGGGGTTCGCGCGCCGCCATGGAGCGGTCCTTTTCCTCGGTAGGATCGCGCCCGGCCGGCAGCCGCCTGCCCAGGTCGCGGGGGGAGTATCGAACGGCACTATCCCTTGGTCAAGTAAGAACTTGCGACCGTTGACCCGGATTGGGACTGGGCCCGGCCGAGCATCGGAGCGTGCGCGGTCCGGCTGAAGCACATTCATCTAAATACTTGCTGAGCAGTGCTTTACGTCGCATTTCAGCCACTCGGAAGCCCAGCGAGCTCGGCCATGGCGTGCCCCGTTGGCGCAAAGGGCGTCTCCACAATGATTTATGCACCGGCCGAGCGCGGGCGGCCGACTTGCTCAGTGCGCGGGCTTCGCGCTCGGAACGCCCGCGTCGAGACGCTCGAGCACGACGCGCGCGCGCATGCTCTGGATCAGGTCGCTGAGGTCGCCGCTGGTGCGCGCTTCGCTGAGCACTCGGCCCCACGCCGCCTTGGCCGCATCGGGATCCTTGAGCCACTGCTCGTGCAGCAAAGCCTGCTGCACTTTGGGCAGCACCAACTGCGGCGCGACCGCTTCGGCTTCGCGCGCGGCTGCGAGCGCAAGTTCGGAGTGTCCCAGCGACTGTTCCGTCGCCGCGATGATGCACAGCCGTCTGCCGGCGATGCCTGTCGCGTCCGATCCCAGCGGCAGCGCCGCAAGCCGCGTGCGTGCGGCCCGCGGCTGGCCCGACTCCAGCTCCACGATCGCCAGGTCGAGCTGGGTGGCGACGCGCGACCCGGGATCCACGCGCGGATCGTTCCTCGAGGCTTCCAGCCAGGCGTTGTAGGCGACCTGCGCCGCTTCAAATTTTCCGTCGCGGGCCAGCAGCGCGGCCTCCAGGCGCCGCGCGGGCAGATGGGCCGGGTCGAGTTCCAAGGCGTGCTTCAAGTGCACCTGCGCCTCGCCCCATGATCCGTCGCGCGCTTCGACGAAGGCCTGAGCGTAACGGGCCCAGACATTCTTCGGGTCCAAACGCGTGGCGCGCTCGAGTAGCGCCCGGGCTTCGGCCGGCGTGGCCTCGAGTCGCGCGGCGAGCACCCAGGCGTTGGCGTCTTCCTTTTCCCTAGCTAGCGCAAGGTAGCGCGCGCGCAGAGCCTGAAGATCCTCGCCGGCGCTGAGCTCGGCCTCCTGCAGCATGATCGCCAGGCCCAGATCGGCCGGAGCGCGACCGCACAACTCTTCGAGAATCCTGCGCGCGCCGATCGCGTCGCCGGCATCGAGTGCCGCGCGCGCGGTCACAACATCGGGCAGCAGCGCGGTTGCCAGGGCAGTGGGAGAATGCTCGCGATCACCGTAGGCCTTGATGCCGCTCGGCGTGCCGCAGGCGGCGAATCCAATTCCAAGCAGCGCGGCGAGAGCGAACTTCACTTCGTCGCAGGGCCGTTGAGTTCGAGGGTTTCGACGCGCTGCTCCTGACCCGACTCGAGGTTTTTCCACATGACCTCCCCGCGCGCGCGGATGCGCACGGGGCCGGCGCTGACGCGCTCCAAGATGCGCGCGTTGCGCACGGCATAGATCGCGAGATTGTCGATCTGGATCTCGATCGGATTCGCGGCCTCGGCGGGCGCTGAGATTTCCTGGAGGAAACCTTCGGCGATGGTCTTCACCGCGTACTTCTGCTCGGGCTGTTGCTTGATGGCAACGTGATCGATCAGCCCGGGCGGTCCTTCGATGCTGATCTCGTTCGCGATCAGGATGCTCTTCGCCTGAAACTCCTTGGTCCACAGGCGCGCGGCTTCGGCCTTCGCTTGCGCGGAGCGTTCGGGCGGCGCCGTGGGTTCGGTCGTGGTGCAGGCGAGCGAGGCCGCGAAGCACAGCGGCAGTGCGAGAAACAAGGCCCGTGAAGAGTTTCGCGTTTGCATGGTGGTGCTCCTGTGCTCAGCGCAGCCCGCAGGCCTTGAAGGCGCGATCGCGTACGGCAATGGCGCGCGGCCTGGCCTTTTGCGCGCCGCGTTCAAGGATGCGATCGACTTCGGCCGGATCGCGCGACAGTTCCTCGCGCCGTGCGCGCGCCGCTGCAAATCGCTCTTCCATGGCCTGAATCAAGCGTTGTTTGAGATGTCCGTACCCCGGCGCGCCGCTGCCACCCTGGCGCACGCGCTCGCTCCACTCCAAGAATTCCTTGTCGTCGAGGAAGAGGCGCAGGAAGTCGAGCAGCAGCACACCCGCGGGATCCTTGGGCTCTTCGGGCGCGCGCGAATCGGTCGTGATTCGGCCGACGGCCTTCGACAACGGCTTGCCGCTCTCGAAGATCCAGATCGAGTTGCCGTAGCTCTTGCTCATCTTCTGCCCGTCGACCCCGGGCACCTTGGAGTGTTCCTTGGAGAGCAGCGCCTGTGGCTTCTTGAAGACCTCGCCGTAGATCGCGTTGAACGAAGCGGCGAGATCCTGGGCGATCTCGACGTGTTGGACCTGATCGGCGCCGACGGGAACGAAGCTCGTGTCGTAGGCCAGGATGTCCGCGGCCATCAGCCCCGGATAGAGGAACAGACCGATGTTCGGTTTGAGGCCGCGCTCGATCTTCTCCTTATATGAAACGGCGCGCTCGAGCACGCCCATGCCGCCGGTGCAGGCGAGCAACCAGGTGAGTTCCTGCACTTCGGGCACGTCGCTCTGGCGGAACAGCGTGGCGCGCTCGACATCGAGGCCGAGCGCGAGGTACGTGATCGCCGTCTCGCGCACGCAGCGGCGCAGTTCCTCGGGGTCGCGGCTCGAAGTCAGCGCGTGATAGTCGGCGATGAAATAGAAATGCTCGGCGGGCTCGCGCAGCGGCAACTCGATGTGCTGTCGGATGGCGCCGAAGTAATTGCCGAGGTGCTGCAAGCCCGAGGGCTGCACGCCGCTCAAATAGGTCTTGGCGCTGGGGTCTGCGATCTTTGAGGTCATTGTCTTTGCGGCGTTCGGTGGCTCTCGCTGGACGCTACCAGGGTGCGCGGGACGGGACAAGCAGAGCCACGGCGCGGTTCGAGCTTCGCTCAGGATCCTGGGGCTGAGGTCCCCCGCCACTTGGCGCAGTGCTCCGACGCGAGCCGGGAACAATCGGGCGTCCGGCTGCGCGCACGCTCCGCCTGCGCGCGCGACGGCGCAATGCCAGGCGAGCCAAAGCTGGCCGCTCGAGCGCTGTCGGATGACGGGCCGTGACCCAGCAAGAACATCTCGATTCGCACGAACCAGCGAAAACTGCCGCTTCGCGGCACCCGCCCACCGCTGTTGCCGCGGAGTCGACCCCCAATCTCTTTTCGCTCGAAATGCTGTGACTCTGATCAGCAACAGCAGCTAGGCAAGCGGGGAAAAATCATGATCACGCTCGCAACACTTTGCTTTGTGTGCGCTCCGCAAGGGATGGAGCGTTCCGCGCTCCAACCGCGCACCTACACTTCGGCTTCCGGCGCATGGACGCTGTTCGTGGATCCAAGCGCGCGGGATGGCTCTGGCAAGTCCACAATGATCGTCTCGAAGCAGGGGAAGCAGCAATGGACGGCGGAGAAGCCCTTCACGTTCTGGGAAGCTGCGATCAGCGACGCGGGGGTGAGCGTCGGATACGGTTACACCGACGGCCCGGACGCTTGGAAGGGCGACATGGTCATCGCGATCGTCGGCGCGGTGGGCGAGACGAGTGCGCTCGTCGATCGTGCTGCGCGCAGAGGCAGTCGAGGCCCTGACGGACCGTCCACGCCGCGGGGCGGCGGCGTCGTGCTGCTCGAGGAACGCAATCGCGCCATCGTCAAGGTCTTCGATTGGGAGCCGACGCCCGAAGAGGACGAGGCGTGGTGCCTCTATCAGCTCTCGCCTGCGGAGAACCTTGGCGTGGTCTACGCACGCGAACAATTCGAAGTTCCGCACGAGCACCGTTATTCGTGGGGACTCGCCGGCGTACGAGGAACTCCGCTGACGATCGCGCGCTGGAACTTTTTTCACTGGAACGCGGGGCACAATCCTGGACTGGGTACGGAGCTCGCGCTCTACGACGACGCGTGGAAGCTGGTCTGGACGCTGCCTTTTCCGGGCGATCTGAAGCAGGACGATCGAGACGCGTTCTACAAGCTGCTGGAAGGAATGCGCTCGACCGGCGGATTCCTGGACATGAGCCAGGAACGCCGCTTCGAAGTGCGCCTCTTCGCACAGGCCGAGCGTGTCACGTACGAGGTGTCGCGCGACGAAGCTGCAGCGAAGGGCTGGACAGTGCGCGAAGTCGCGCGTCTTCCGTTCAAGATCGAGAAGCCGGCGGGCGAGCCAGCCGCGGCTTCGGTGCTCGAACTGCCGTCAGCAGGCACCGTCAAGCTCGCCCTCGGGGTCACGGATGTCTCCGGACCGGTACGAAAGGTCCAAGCGTTCGCGATCGGCGAGAAAGGGCAGGTCACCTTCGTGCGCGAGGAGCCCGAAGACGCCGCGTCACTCGTGACGCTCGACGCAGCGGGCAGCGTCGCGCGACAAGTGGCCGTGTTGCCGCTCGATCCAGACGCTGCGACGCGAACGAGCTGGGCTGCGTTGGCGGGTGGGGATTGGCTGGCGACGTCGGAAGTCCACGGCGACATGGAGCAGACGCGCGTGTGGCGTGTCAGCGGAGCGAGCGGAGTTGCCAAGGAACTGCCTGCGCTCCAAGGCGCGTCCGTCGAAGCCGTTGCTCGGGCAGCAGACGGAGGATACGCCGTGCTCGCCAGCCTTCGCGGCCAATACACGTCCGCTGCGGCGGTCACTCGCTTCAGCGCCGACGGCAAGAAGATGTGGAGCATCGACGAGTCCGAGAATCACGAAGACCTGGCTGTGCTCTTCTCGCCCGCGGATGTCGCGCTGGAGATGGACGGCTCGCTGCTCGTCCTCGACAACATCCGCAATCTCTTGCAGCGTTTCGATGCGCAAGGACGGTTCGTCGCAGCGATCGAGCTCGAGAAGTCCTGGCCTGGTGATTCCAGATATCCCTTGCAGGTGGTGCCGCTCGCCGATCAGTCCACTTGGGTGTTCGACGCTTCAGAGCGGACCTGGCATCATCTCGCGCGCGGGGGGAAGGAGATCTCAAAGCTCATCATGCAGCGCGAGAATGGTGACCTGGACGTCGGAAGCATGTCGGAGGTTTGCGTCGACGAGCACGGCCGATTCTGGGGTTGCGACGAACATGAGCTGTTCACGTTC
>JAYUUV010000104.1:0-6228 GCA_043754695.1 Planctomycetota bacterium | reverse complement strand
CCTTCTCGCCCGCCGGAGCATCGCCGCGAACTCCGTGTTCGGGGGAAAAGAGCTGCACGAGTTTCCAACGCGGGTCGCGGGCCAGAAGATCGGCGCTCGCCACCAGTCGCGAATCGACCCCGGAGGGGTTGGTTACCAGTCCCAGGCGCTTGCCGCTCAATCCCGCCGCGCCGTCGGCGAGCAGCGCCTCGATGCCGAGCGTCACGTGTGTCGCCTGCGCCGGCGGCGCCAGGGCCGTCGCCGGCTTCTGGAACTCGGCGTGCAGCCTCGCGGCGCCCAGGCCGATCAGCGCCGACGCGAGCCAGATCGCGATCCTCACGCGCCGTCGTCCAGCACTTCGGAGATCACGTACGTGCCGCTCTTGGGGTCGCGCCGCAGCGTGATCAGACGATTGGCCTGGGCGTCCTCGAGCAGCCGCGAGAACGAGGCGTAGCCGTGGTACTCCTCGTTGAACTGGGGCTGTTTGCGCTTCATCGTGTCCTTGACCAGCGAGCCGTGCAGTTCGCGGTTTTCGCGCTGCAGCGCCGAGGCCGCATCGAGCAGTTGCTGGAATGCCTCGCGCTTTTTTTGCGGCAGATCGGAGAGGCTGTGGCGCTCGACGCGGCGCGGTTTTTGAACGAGGTCCTCGTAGAAAATGAATTCGTCGCAGTTGTCGATCAAGAGCGGGCTGGTCGAACTCTTGACTCCGATGCCGATGATGTGCTTGTCGTTCTCGCGCAGCTTGGAGACCAGCGGCGAGAAGTCGCTGTCGCCCGAGACCAGTGCGAAAGCGTTGACGTGCGGCTTGGTGTAGCAGAGCTCCAGGGCATCGACGACCATCTTGATGTCCGAGCTGTTCTTGCCGGTCATCTTGCTGCCCGGCATCTCGATCAGCTCGATCACGGCCTCGTGCAGGGCGCGCTTGTAGGCCATGTAGACCCCCCAATCGGCGTAGGCCTTCTTGACCACGATGTCGCCCTTCTCGATCAGGCGGCCGAGTACCAGCCGAATGTCGAACTTGGCGTTCTTGGCGTCGCCAACTCCGACCGCCAGGTTTTCGAGGTCGATGAACACGGCGATTTTCAGCGCGCCTTCGCTGGAGGTGGGGTTGGGCATCGGGGGGGATTGTAGTCCCCAAGGCCGGGCCCGCGCCCTGCGTCTTCGGTCGTAGGGGAGCCGAGCAGGGAGCCCGCGCGAGGGGGACGGCGGTCGGGTTTTGGCGCGCCGCGGATCCAACGATCGGGAAGCGCCGGCAGGCTGAATGCGGGCGAAGCTACGCCTCCAGCCGAAGATCACTGCAAAGCCTTTGGTTCCAGGGCTTCCGAACCCTAATCTGAAGAGCTTGCGATCCCCGTAGGAAGAGGCCAGAAGCCGTCATGACCCCCGAGAAGACCACCCTGATGAGCGCCCCCCAGAGCGTGCAGCTCGTTTACCAAGGCAAATCGATTCAACTGCCGGTCGTGCGCGGCACGGAAGGCGAAGTCGGGATCGACATTTCCAAGCTGCGTCAGGAGACGGGGCTTGTGACATTGGATCCCGGTTACGGCAACACCGGCTCGTGTCAGAGCTCGATCACGTTCATCGATGGCGAGCAGGGCATCCTGCGCTATCGCGGATATCCGATCGAGGAGTTGGCCGAGAAGAGCACCTTCCTCGAGGTCTCGTACCTGCTGCTGTTCGGCGATCTGCCGACCGCCGATCAGCTCGCGAAGTTCTCCGCCGAAGTCACGCATCACACGATGCTGCACGAGAATTTCGGACGCTTCTTCGGCGCCTTGCCGAAGGACGCGCATCCGATGCCGGTCTGCGCGGCGGCGGTCGCGGCGCTGACGACTTTCTACCAGGATGCCGAAGGCGAGGACTCGATCCACCAGTCGGTGCTGCGTCTGATCGCGAAGATGCCGACGCTGGCGGCCTACTCGTACAAGCACTCGATCGGTCAGCCCTCCATCTATCCGCGCAACGCGCTCGACTACTGCTCGAACTTCCTCTACATGATGTTCGCGACTCCCTGCGAGGAGTACTACGTCGATCCGATGTTCGCCAAGGCGCTGGATCTGCTGTGGATCCTGCACGCGGACCACGAGCAGAACTGCTCGACCTCGACGGTGCGCATGGTCGGAAGTTCCAAGGCCAACCTGTACGCGTCGATCTCCTCCGGCATCAGCGCGCTGTGGGGGCCGCTGCACGGCGGCGCCAACCAGCAGGTGATCGAGATGCTCGAGTCGATCGCCATGACCGAGGGATCCGCGGACAAGTTCGTGCAGCGCGCCAAGGACAAGAATGACACCGCGCGCCTGATGGGCTTCGGCCACCGCGTCTACAAGAGCTACGACCCGCGCGCGAAAATCCTGAAAAAAGCCTGCACCGACGTGCTGACGCGCATCGGCGGCAACAATCAGTTGCTCGACATCGCCATGCGCCTGGAGGAACTTGCGCTGCACGACGAATACTTCGTCTCGCGCAAGCTCTATCCGAACGTCGACTTCTATTCGGGCGTCATTTACAAGGCGCTCGGCATTCCGGTGAACATGTTCACGGTGATGTTCGCCATCGGCCGCCTGCCCGGCTGGATCGCGCAGTGGCTCGAAATGCGCCGCGACCCCCAATTCCGCATCGGCCGCCCGCGCCAGCTTTACACCGGCGCCACCCAACGCGCGATCCTCCCGATCGAGAAACGAGGCTAACCTTTCCGGCATCAATCGCTGACGCCCCGCACCCCCCCCCAAGCGTCAGGGAGTCTGGCTCCGTACTGACGCGATCCCGTACGCTCTCGCTTCATCCCTATGAAGCCCGCCACGCGATCCCTCTCGACGCTTCTCGCGTGCCTCGTCTTCGCCTGCTCTTCGCTCGGTCCAGCAGCACCCGCGACCGACGCGCTCCCCAAAGCCGAGTTCTCCTTCGCCGTCATCGCCGAACCCGAGATCTCGGTTCATCGGCGAGGACAGGCGCAGGACTCCGCACTCGACGAGCACGGAGAAGCAGTCTTCGGCCGCCTCGCGACCCTGCTGCGCGAGCCGCAGTCCTTTCCCGCCCTGGGCATCGAAGCGCCGCCGCCAGAGCTGCTTTTCGTCAGCGGCAATTTGACCGGCGACGGCAGGATCGACAAGAACTGGTCCGCCGCGGAACAGCTCTTCGACGGCCTTGGTTTGCCCTGGTACGCAGCGGCAGGCAGGAGCGACTTGGCCTACGGCCAAATTCTAGAGGGTTTCGACAAACGCTTCGGCGGGCTGGTCTACTCGTTCGATCGCAGTGGAGCACACTTCGTCGCGCTCTGCTCCGCCGGCCCCATCGATCCGCGGCCGTATTATTCTCCGCTGCAGTTGAATTGGCTGCGCCAGGATCTCGCGCGAAACGCCGACCGAAAGCCGGTCTTTGTTTTCCTGTACCACGCGCCGGACAGCGCGGAACTCGCGCCCGCTCAAGCGCTCGAGCTGCAGGCCGCCTTTGACGGCCACGACGTCGCGGCGGTGTTTTTCGGGAATCACCGCGGAGACGAGCCTTACCCCGGATTCCGGCGCGTGGGCGGACTTGACTGCGTGCAAAGCGGCAGCTTTTCGGCCGAACCGGGCGGCTGCGTGTTGGTTTCGATCGCGAGCGGCCGACTGCGGGTCGCGTACCGCTACTTCGATCCCGCGCGCGAAGCGCGCTTGCTCTTGGAGAAAACGTTGCGCTACCGGCCGCGCGCTGCGCTCACGATCGAGGCGCCGGAGGCCGGGGCTCCAGCGCGCGACGGCGATCTGACGATCGTCGTGCGCTCGCCCGGCGCGCCGCTTTCCTTCAAGCTCGACGGTCAGTCGATGCCCCTGGAGTGGCGGCGGGAAGCGGGGACTTGGCGCGCGAAGCTGCCGCTCTATGACCTCGTAGTTGGCGGCCAGGGCGGTGCTCATCAGATCGCGATCGGTTGTGATGACGAAGGCGCGCTGCGCCTGTGCACGCGTGTGTTCATCGCACCCAGCGAAGACGTACAGATGCGCTGGCGACGCAATTTTGAGGGCTCGCTGCGTTTTCCGCCGGTATGGGCCGGAGATAGGCTGGCGATTGCCTCGACCGCGGGAGAGCTGGCGGCCCTCGACCCCGAGAGTGGCGAATTGCTGTGGAGCGCGCGGACCGCTGCCGTGCTCGGCGCGCCGCTGGGCTGTGCCGATGGCGGCGTCGTGGTCGCTGACGTGAAGGGATGGGTCCAAGCCTTCAATCGCGACGGCTCGCTGCGCTGGCGGTACCAAGTTGGAAAACCGGTGCTCGCGGGGCTGGCCGGCGCCGGCGAACTGGTTTTTGCCGCCGATTCCGCGGGCTATGTTCACGCCTTGGAATTGGCCAGCGGGAAAAGACGCTGGAAGGCCGCGGTCGCAGGTTCGGTGTTTGAGCGGCCGATCGTCAGCGCCGACCAGCGCCTTACGATCGTCGGGGAGGGACTGGAACGAACGCTGCAGGCAGAAACGGGGCAAGTCCTGGCGACCGTCATGGTCGCGCCATCCGAACGCGCGCTTCGAACCGAACTGGCCGGTCGTATCGCGGTTGCCGGCGACAACGGCACGGTCGACCTGCTCGACGCCGCGAGCGGGGCGCCCTTGTGGTCGTGGCGAGCAAGCGCGCAAGGCCACATTTTTGCAGCACCTCTGCTCGCTATCGACGGCACGGTCTGGGTCGCCGCGATGGACGGTTCGCTCTCCTGCTTGCGCGCGCGCTGAACTGCGCGGGCTTGCGAATCGCCTGGCGCGACCGCAGGCTTGGTGCGCTCTGCGAAGCTTTGACTGCTGCGAGCACCACGATGAACTTCGAACGGATTCGAGCTATGCATCGCGGCATGGTCCTGATCGGAGTCGATGGCGGAGCCAGCGGCTTTCGCGCCCATGAAATCGTCGTGCGCGACACGCCGAACGGCCGGCGCTTTTCGCTCGGTGCGCACTCGGCCGCCGAAGATATCGAGCCGGTCGTCGGCTTCACGCCCAAGTCCCTGGAAGTCCAGCAGGCACAGGCGCGCGACTCGCGCTATGAAATTTCGCCCGACGAAGAAGTGCTGCAAGGCCGCTGGGTCCACGCCGCTTCGCGCTCGATCTGGCGCGTGGCCGCGGCCGCCGGACCCGCTGAAGTTTGCGTCGGCATCTGCGCACCGGGGCTGAAGACCGCGGACGGGCGCGGTATCAAGCTTTCGCTCAACGGTCCGCGCATCCCCGACTTCGTCGATGCGCTCGAACAGAGCCTGATGCTCGATGGTCTGAATTTGGTGCGGCCGATCGCAGAGCTGGTCTCCGATGGACTTGCCTGTGGCTGGGGTGAGTCGATGGCCGAGGGCGGTCAGCTCGCCGACGTCGAGCACGGCTACTACATCGGCGGAGGCAGCGGAGTCGCGGAAGCCTTCAAGCTCTTTGGAAAAGCGATCGGGATGGACGAACTCGCCGGCCAGGTGGAAAAAGCCTGGCGTCTGCGTGCGGACGATGGGGAGAGCTTCGAAACGCATCTGTCCGTCTCCGGCATCAATCGCGCCTTTGGTTTGGTCGGAATCGGCGAAGTCGCAGCGGCGCACCTTCCGGAGAACGCGGCCGCGGTCGGCGATGCGCGCGCGCTGGCGCTTTTCCGCGGATGTGCACAGCGACTGGCGGAACTGGTCTGCGCACGCTTGATTTCGATCCATGACGCGCGCGGTGTGTGGCTCGAACGCGTGGTGGTAGGCCAACGTCTGGGCCAGTTCTTTCTCGATCCAAGGCTCGAGTCGTGTTTCGCCACGCCCGCGCGCGTCGCGCTGGCTGCGCAACTTCGCGCGCGCGCGCCCGAGGAACTGCGCGAGCTCTGGCTTGCGCAGGGCGCGCTTCGTCCAGGACGCTTGGTGGGCTCAGCGCTGCGTGCAGCCCCGGCCGTGGGCGCACTGGCGCTGTGCCTCGAAAACGTCTGATCCCGCGCTTGGAGCGCGCCTCAAAGCCCCAGTTCGTGCTGCATGATTTCGTCGAGGCTCTCGCGCCGACGGATCAAGCGCGCGACTCCGTTTTCGACGAGCACTTCGGCCGGCAAGGGTTGCGAGTTGTAGCGGCTGGCCATGCTCATCCCGTAGGCGCCGACGTCGCAAATCGCCAGTAGATCGCCGCGGCCAAGCTCCGGCAAGTTTCGCGGATCGAGGGCTCCGTCTTTCGTGCGTGTGAACACGTCGCCACTTTCGCACAGCGGGCCGGCGACGACCGTCGGCCGTGTTTCAGCGCGCCTGCAAGTCAGCGCCTCGATGCGGTGGTACGCACCGTACATTGCAGGACGCAG
>JAYUUV010000103.1:0-25814 GCA_043754695.1 Planctomycetota bacterium | reverse complement strand
GCCACGCCGCTCGATGCGAACAGCTTCTGCCGCATGGTCATCGGCCTCGCGATCTTGGGCGGCATCTTGCTGGGCTGGCGCAGGGATATCGGCGCGTTGTGCCTGATCGTGATCGCGTACAAGCTGTTCGTCACCGTGCTCTTCTATGGTTATGCGCGTCAGGCCGTTTCGATCGCGCCCGTGTTCTACGTATTCGGCGCGCTCGCGATCGACGCAGCGCTCGAGCGCCTGGCTTGCCCGGCGCGCCTCGCGAACGGCCTCGGAGTGGCGCTCGTGCTCGCGCTCGTCGGCTGCGACATCGTGAGATCGCGCGCCGCCAACAAGTTCGACATTCGCGCCGTGGGCGGGGAAACCCAGATCGAGCGGGCTCCGCAGTGGGGCGCCGGGGCGTTCGAGAGCTTCGGGGAAATCGAGATCCTTCCGCGCTAGTGCCGCCAAGGAAGGCCTGTATATTGGCCGCGTTCCCTCGGAAAATCACCAGGATGGATGGCCGCCGCATGATCACTCGATTGCTGCTCTGCTTCGTGCTCAGCCTTGCATACTGGGTTGCTCCGGCAGGCGCGCAGGCGAATGACGATCGTGCAGCCCTGTGGGAGCGCAAGAAACTCACGCTGCTCCTAGAGCAGAGCCAGCGCCACCTCGAGTACGGACTCGAGCTGCGCAAGCAGGGCATGACGACGCAGGCTGCGGCCGAAATCATTCTTGCCGCGGAAATCGGCAAGGGGAAAAATCCAGGCGCAACGCAGGTCCTGTACGTCATGCGCCAGTACGACGCGGCGTTCTGGAAGCGTTTCGGGTCGCGCGCGTCACCCGGCAAAGTCGAGAGTTACGACAAAAAAGCGCGTGGGTTGCTCGCGACCGAGGAACGGGAGACGCTCGAACTCGCCAACTGGGCGAACTCCCACAAGCTTGAACGTGAGGCGCAGGAGTTCTACGTCGAGCTCCTGTTGAATGTCGACGAGCCGTTGAGCTTCGATCCGAAGAGTCAGATCACGCTGGCCGCCGGCACGATCCCCAAGGATGCCTCCGCGAAATTGCGCGAGCAGGCGATCACGATCAACGGCAAGCTCTACGTGCGCGACGAGTTGCTCGCCAAGTTGCCTGCGCTCACGGAAATCTTCGAAGTGTCGTCCAGCGAGCTGCGCGTGCGCACGACTACGACGCTCGAAGCAGCGCGCGACCTGCACGCAGTCTGCAGCAGCCTGCTGCCGTTCCTGGCGCTGGACATGGGCGCGAAGTCCCAGCGCCGCTTTTCGCTGCTGGTCTTCGGCAAGCGCGCGGAATTCGACCAGACGCTCGACGCGCTCAACTACAGCGAGCACAAGATCGTCTCAGGTATAGCTTCGTACTCGCCCTTCGTCGCGCTGGTTTGCGCAGAGGGACTTCCGCCGGAGACTGTACGCGCCGTTTGCCTGCACGAACTCACGCACAGTTTCGCTCAGGCCGTTTCGCGCAGCATCTTTCCCGCCTGGTTCACCGAAGGATTCGCGGAAACATTCGGCGGCGCGGAAACTTTCACGTGGGATGGCACGAGGCTCGAGGTCGGCGGAATGTTCCCGCGTTCGCGCCTCGACGCGCTCAAGCGCGAGGGCGCGCTGATGCCGCTTGCCGAATTGATCGTCGCCGACCAGTTCGTCCAGTGGAAGCGCAGCAAAGAAGCGGGATTCCTGTTCTACGCGGAATCCTGGGCGCTGCTGCGTTACCTGCGCACGGGCGCCGGCGCCGAGATCGCCGCGCGCTTCGAAGAGTGGGAAACGCGCTGCATCGGTCAGGCCCTAGGCTTCGAACTCGGCGTCAAACGATCGACCCAAAGCGGCCCGGCGAGCCAACTGTTTTCCCAGATGTTCGCCAAGGACCTGCCGAAACTCGAAATCGGCTTTCAGGCCTGGCTCAAGGAGATCTAGGGCCTCGGTCACAGCGCCGGGAGTTGCCGGCACGCGGCCGGAGTTTTTCCTGGATCACAGCGCGATGCATCGGGCGCGAAAACCGTCCGAGCATCCTCGGCCGCGGCCGTGGTATTTTGAGCATCAGGAAGATGCACCCATGACCTGGATCCGAACCACTGCTCTGGCCGGGGCCGAAGAGGCCCTGCGCAAGGCGCTGGAAATGCAGCGCGCGCTGTATCCCAAGGAATACTCGAGTCCGGTTTCGCCGGGCGGTGACAGCATCGTCGGCGCGCACGCGCTGATGCCCACGGCTCTGTTCCACGTCTTCGCAGGCTTCGGGGCGATGATGTCGCCGGATCTGCCGCTCACGCGCGCGCAGCACGAGATGATCGCGACGCTGGTTTCGATCACGAATCGATGTTTCTACTGAACGGAATCCCACGCAGAGTTTCTGCGTAGGGTGACGCTCGACGACGCACTCGTGCAGCAGTTGAAAGACGACTACACGAAAGCGCCGCTGGAGCCGCGTGATCGTGCGATGCTCGACTACACCGTGCTGCTCACGCGCGATGCGACCTTGGTGTTGCCCGCGGAACTCGACAAGTTGCGCGCCGTCGGATTCGACGACCTTGGCATCCTGCAGATCACGCTGATTGCCGCGTGGTTCAACTACATCAATCGTGTCGCCGACGCGCTCGGCGTCGGCAGAGGGCCGAACGGCGAGCACAAACATGGCCCGACAGCGTGAGCGGTTGGAAGGCCATCATGGCTCCGTCATGCGGAATCAGTAGACTTGCCCGCCGACAGTATGAAGCAAACGGGAGCATGGATCGGCGGATTGCTTCTGTTCGCGGCGGGGCTCTGCAGCGGCTGGGCCGTGCGTACGCTTGTCGCAGCGCCGGAACCGCCAAGTTCCGAGCCGGTGGACGAGGACGAAGTTCCCGCGCCCGTCATCGCTCCCGCCGAAATGCGCGTGCAGGTGACTACACTCGCTGCGACGAGCGGTGACTTGCCGATCACGCTGGTTGCTCCTGGCATCGTGCGCGCGGCGCCGGCAGCGGAGTTGACGCTCTCGTCGCGGGCCGGCGGTCGAGTGCTCGAGTGCCCCGTGGCCAAGGGCCAAGTCGTGAAGCGCGGGGATCTGCTGCTGCGCCTCGACGCGGCGCCGGCCCAGGCCGCGCTGAGCCAGGCTCGCGCAGCGTTCGCGTCGAGCGCCAATCAGTTGGCGGAATTCGAACGCTCGGGCAGCGCGCGGCAGAAGCTGGAACTCGAGACCTCCGTACATCGCGCGATCAGTCAAGTCGCGTTGCTCGAAGCCGCCGTGAATCGCCTCGAGCCGCTGCGCTCGGACGGATTGGTTTCGCAAAAGGCCCTTGCCGAAGCGGCGCAGGCGCTCGAGAGTGCGCGTGCCGATCGAGCGCTCAGCGAAGCTGCGCGGTCGGCCTTCGCCGTCTCCGGCGAGACACTGCAATCGGCCACCCTGACCGCTGCGCGTGATGCCGCGCAACTGGGCCTGCGCGAGGCGGAAAAAGCCCTCGCCGAAGCAGAATTGCGCGCGCCGAACGACGGCCGGATCGTCGAGCTCTTCGTGCACGTCGGCGAGACGCTGGCTGCCGGAACTACATTGGCAAAATTGCTCGCGCCGCTAGGTCGCGAAGTCGTGTTCGCCGTGCCCGCAGCTTCGAACGCGGATCTGAAGCTCGGCGCACCGGCAAGCTGGCTCGATTCCAAGGGCGGGTTGCGCACGGGTGCGATCGCCCGCCTCGACGGTGAAGTGGAAACGATCGGCGGCACGCTCGAGGTGATCGTCAAGCCTGACGACGAGTCTGCAGATCTGCTGCCCGGCGCGCGCGTGTTCGGGGAAATGGAATTGCGCCGATTGACGGGCGTGATCCTCGTTCCGGAGCACGCCGTGCTGCGGGCCGCCGACCTGCAGGTCGTCGTGCTGGTCCGCGCCGGCAAGGCGGTCGTCGTTCCGATCCAACTGCTCGGTCGCCATGCCGGTCTGGCCGCGATCGCGGGCCTGGTTCACGAGCACGATTCGGTGATCGTCGATGGCGGCTACAACCTGCCCGACGGCGCCGGCGTCGTCGAGCGCAGCGAGCGATGAATCTCGTCGCCTGGGCGCACACGCATCGGCGCGCGCTGTTCGTGCTGCTCGCGTTGGCGCTGTTCGCCGGCGCACAGGCCATCTTCTCCTCATCGCGCAGCATCTATCCGCGCGTCGCCTTCCCGCGCATCTCGGTGATCGCCGAACGCGGCGAAGAGCCCGTGCGTGGCATGCTGATCTCGGTCACGCGTCCGATCGAGCAATCGGTCAGCGCCGTGCCCGGCCTGTTGCGTGTGCGTTCGAAGTCGGTGCGCGGCGCCAGCGAATTCTCGCTGGATTTTCAGCCATCGACGGACATGCGCGAGGCCCTGTCGAACGTCCGTGCGCGGGTTGCACAGGCCGGTTTCCCAGCGGACGTTCGCCTGACCATCGAGCGCCAGACGCCGGCGGTTTTTCCGGTGCTCAGTTTCAATGTCTTGCCGAGCGCGCGCCAGCAGAACGATCCGGTCGCTCGCGCGCGTCTGACGGAATGGGCCGAGCTCGAGCTCAAGTCGCGGATCGCACGCTTGCCCGACGCCTTCATGGTCACTGTGCAAAGCGGCGACCAGCGCGAATACGTCTTCGAGGCCGATCCGAACGCGCTGGCGCAGAGCGGGGTCGAACTTGGCCAGGTCAAGGACGCGATCGCGGCGGCCAATGCCGTCGCGGCAGTCGGACGCTCGCTGACCGAGGGCCTGCAATACCAGTTGATCGTCGACGGCCGCATCCAGAATCCTGATGCAATTCTCGACCTTGCGATTCAACGAGTGGGTCAGGAACCGGTCCGCCTGCGCGAGCTTGGTGGCGTGGTCGAAGCCACGGCCGAGCAGACCATGGTCGTCACCGGCGGCGGCCGCGACAGTGTCGTGGTCAGCGTGTTCCTGCGCGACGGCGGGAAAGTCACCCAGCTCTCGCGCGACGTCGAGGCAATTCTCGCGCTGACGCGCCCGCTCGTCCCGGGCGGCGGCGAAATCGTGCCGGTCTACGATCAGGCGCAGCTCGTCGACGACTCGATCGCCGGCGTTCGCGACGCAATCGCGCTTGGCACGCTGCTCTCGGTGGTCGTGATCGCGCTGTTCCTCGGTCACTGGACGATGACACTCGTCGCCGGACTGGCGATCCCTATTTCCGTGCTCTTGACCTTGGCTGTGCTTCCGCTGGTCGGTGAGTCGCTCAACCTGATGAGCCTTGGCGGGCTGGCAGTCGCGATCGGATTGATCATCGACGATGCGATCGTGGTCATCGAGAACGTTTCGCGCCGCGCGCAGGATCTGGCTTTGGCATCCATTCCGCGGGGCTTGTTCCAGGCGGTGAGCTCGGGCACGAGCGAGGTGGTCGGCGCCATTGTCGGCTCGTCGTTGACCACGGTCGTGGTGTTCCTGCCGCTCGTGCTGCTCGAAGGTGTCGTCGGACAGTTCTTCCAGAGCATGTGTCTGGCGCTGGGCATCAGCATCCTGGCCTCGCTGGTCGTGTCCTTGGTCTACACGCCGCTGATGTTGTTGGTTCCGTGGCTGGCGCCCAAGCGCACCCTGCGAGCGCGGCGTTGGATGACTGCGCTGCAGGATTTTTATGCGCAGGCGGCGAAAGGAGTGCTTGCGCATGCCTGGCTGGTCAGCAGTGTCTTGCTCGCCACGCTGCTGCTTTGCATTGCGGGCCTGCGCGGAATGCCCAGCGGGTTCCTGCCTGAGATGGACGAGGGCGGATTCGTGCTCGACTACGCGCTGCCGGTGGGCTCGAGCCTCGCGCAGACCGATGCGACTTGCCGGCGCATCGAGAAGATCCTGCTCGAGACGCCGGAGGTCGTTTCCTTGTCGCGGCGCACCGGCGCCGAACTCGGCTTCTTCGCGACCGAGCAGTTCACCGGCGACATGCTGGTGGGATTGAAGCGTGCGAGCGAGCGCGAGCGCGACGTATTCGAAGTGATCGGCGAGTTGCGCGAGCGAATCGCCCGCGAAGTTCCCCAAGCCGAGGTCGAGTTCATCCAGGTGATGCAGGACACGATCGCGGATCTGGCCGGCAATCCCGCGCCGATCGAAGTCAAATTGCTCGGCGCAGAATACGCCGTGTTGCAGAGCGCCGCGGACGACGTCGAGCAGGCGATCTCCAAGCTCGCCGGCATCGTCGACGTCAAGAATCACGTTTCCTTCGGCAGTCCCGAGTTGCGTTGGCGCCCGGATCCGTTGCGCGCGGCCCAGGCCGGACTTTCGACCGAGGACATCGCCGCGCAGACGAGCGCGCAGTTGCTCGGCGTGGTGGCCACGCGCATCCAGGAGGGCGATCGATTCGTGGATGTGCGCGTGCGCTATCCCGAACGCTGGCGCACGGTTCGCAGCGTCGAAGGAGACGGCCCCGCGCTTTTCGTGCGCGGACGCGACGGGGTCAGTGTCCCGCTCGCAACGCTCGCCAGTTTCGAGCGCGTGCTCGGCGAGAACGAACTGGAGCGCGAGAATCAGACGCCCATGGTTCGCGTCACAGCCGCCGTGTCCGGCCGCGATCTCGGATCGGCGAGCCGCGCCGTCGAAAGCGCCGTCTCGGCGTTGGCCCGCGATCCCGGCGTGCGCGTCGAGTTCGCAGGCCAAGCCGCGAGCCAGAAGACCGCCTTCGCCAATATGCTCTTGGTTTTCGGGATCGGCGGGGGACTCGTCTTCCTGCTGCTCGTCGCGCAATTCCGCTCGTTGCGCCTCGCGCTCGTGCTGCTGCTGGCCTTGCCCTTTGGACAACTGGGGGGGCTTTACGCTCTGCGCATCTTCGACGTCGCGCTCAACATCAGTTCGGGCATGGGCCTGATCATGCTCGTCGGTCTCGCGGTCAAGAACGGCATCATCCTGATCGAGTACGCGCAGCAACTGCACCGCGAAGGCGCGAGCGAACAAGACGCGATCCTTGAATCCGCGCGCGTGCGCCTGCGGCCGATCCTGATGACGACGTTTGCCGCGATCGCGGGCCTGGTACCGCTGGCGTTGGGCGTCGGCGCGGGTTCGGCGCTGCAGCGGCCGCTGGCGATCGCGGTCATCGGTGGCTTGCTGGTTTCGACGGCGTTTACGCTGGTGATCGTGCCGTTGGGCTGCGCGGTCCTGGCCCGCGGTCAACTGGTCGTCAAGAGCTTCCATGCGTAAGCACTCGATCAGGCTCGATGTACTCAGGCCCTTCGCCGGCGCGCTGCTAGCTCTGCTCAGCGCCGCCTGTCAGAGCACCGTCGTCGAGCCCAAGCTGCAGCCTGCGTGGTCGAGCGAGGCCGCGGCCAAGCCGCTCGCGCGTGCCGACTGCATCGATCTCGCGCTGAACAGTGCTGCAAACCGCGCCGCCTGGAGCGCGCGACTCGAGGCCGCGCGCGCGAAGCTCGAGCAGGCCAAGTTGCTTCCCAATCCGACGCTCGCGCTGTCCTGGGAGGACTTCGGACTGAACTCCGCGGCGCTGGGAAGTCCGGTGCAGACGACCCTGAGTCTTGCCGTGGCGCTCGAGGATTTGCTCACGCGCAAACAGCGCAGCGCGGTGGCCAATCACGAACTGCTGGCCATGGAAGCCCGGCTGCGCATCGATCGCGCGCAAGTCGCGGCCGACGTCGCGCGCATGTACGATCGGCTCGTCGCGGCGCGCGCGGCGCTGGAACTGAGCCGCGACGCCGCGCGCATCCTGCAGTTGCAGCGTCAGGCAGTCGAGAAGCTCGTGGCCGCGGGCGTCGAAGCGCCGATCGAGCAGCGCCGCGCCGAGGCCGAATGCGTGCAGGCAGAGAACGGGGTCTTGGCCAGCGACGCACAGGCGCGCGCCCTGGAGCTTCAGTTCGCCTTCGCGCTGGGATTCGAGCGGCCGGTGGCTCTCGAACTTTCCGAGGGCCTGAGTGGCACGCACGCGTCGACACCCGCGGGCATCGAGGACCTGCTGGCGCAGGCCATCCTGAATCGTCCGGAGTTGAAGGCCGCGAGCGAAGAGTACGCCGCGCTGCTCGGACAGTTGCATCTGCGCGCCGCGCGCGTCCAATTCCTGCCGACGATCAGCGCTGGCCCGCGCAAACAGGGCGACGAATTGCTCGGAGTCGCAGGCATCGAGAGCGTGCTGCCAATTTTCGACACTGGGGCCGCGGGGGAGCAGCACGCAAAGGCGGAGTTGCTCGCGGCCGCCGCCGAGGTTCGCCGCGCTGCCGCACTCGTGGCCGTGGAAGTCTGCGCCGCGGCACAGCGACAGGAATCCGGGGCGGAAATGCTCGAGCACGGCGCGCGCGAACTCAGTTTGCGGCGTCGGCGGCTGCGCGAGGACAGCGAGCGGCTATTCCAAGCCGGCGAGTCCGACTACAGCGCGTTCGTGCTCGCTCGGCGCGACGAAGTCGAAGCGCGCCGTGCCGAACTCGACGCGCAATTGACTCTGGCGCTCGCGTCGATCGACCTCGCTGCGGCTCTGGGCCGTTTTTCCCAGTAATGCGCCGCGCGGGGCGTTTTCAGAAGCGCAAGTCGGTCACTTGCCCCGCGATCAAGTTCATCGGGACGCGCGAGACTTCCACGTCGCCTCGGAAAAGGACGAGCGTGCGTGCGCGTTCGCTGACCGCGAAGGCGTGCGTCCCGCCCTTGGCGTTGACGTAGTCGATCGCTCACCGAAAGTTGGACTCCCACGAGTGGATTGCCGAGCGTGTCGAGCACGCGGCCCGTGACCAACAATGTGGACGGCGCCGCGGCGGGCGGTTTGGCCACCGTTTCCTGGCGCGATTCTGCCGGCAATTCAGCGGCGGCTCGCGTCGGAGGCAGTTGGATTTCGGCCGATTCCGGAGCCAGGACCGGTCTGTCCGAAGTCGCGACTGATTCTGACGCTGCCCCGAAACTTCCCAGGGTGTTGCGCGGATCCGGGTCGCGAGAGAACCACAGCAATCCGAGCGCCAGCGTGGCGCCGACGAGCAACAGCGCCAAGATCGCCTGCTTCATGACCAGCTTCAGTTCGCCGTCAGCCAGCCCGTGAATTTGGAGCGCGGGATCGGCTCGCGCATCCAACTCGTGTCGGGCTGCGGCGCGCTGAGCAGTTCCTTCACTCGCAACAGACGGCGCAGCGGCTCGGACGACACGCTGCCCTTCTTCGTGCGCCAGCGGATCTCGCCGCGCTCCAGGATGCGCGCGACGACTCCGTCGGTGAGGCGACAATCGCCGGCCACATAATCGAGCACCAGTTGATGATTGCCGCGCGCCCATTCCTTGGGCGCATCGGCGCCGTGCATCAACTTCGTCTCGACGATGCCCAGCCCATCCGCCACGGCCGCAAGCCCGATCGGAAATCCGCGCAGGATGAAAAACTGGAACATCGGATCGTAAAGCTCGAGCGCGACCTCGCGCGCGAGCGCAACGTCGTTCGCTGCTGCTCCAAGCCAGCGCAAATCGAACGACAATCCATTCCAAGCGCAGACCATCGCACCGCGTTTCTGCGCTTCGCGCAAATGCAGCAGGACCGCGCGCGCGCCTGCGGCATCGAGCGAACCGGCCGGCAAACCGCCCGCGTCCTTCATGAACCAGTGTTTCACCAGGCCGCGCTCGTCAATCGCCGCCGCGCAGGAAATCTTGAACGGACCGTGGGCATCGAGATCGTCTCCGGGCGCAAGCTCGATGATGTCGGCGATCTCGATATCGAACGACACTCGGCTCGGCGCGGGTTGGGCAAAAAGATCGCCTGTGCGCATCGAGTTTTCGCGCTCAGAGTTCATTCAGGTGGGTGAGCTGATCGGTCGCGAACCAGTCGTCGAGCGTGTACGGCCCGACGCTGCCGAGCAACTTGGCGAAGTGCAGCTGTGCATCGGCGGAATCCTTGGCGTCGAGCAGCGCAAGCGTGCGTCCGCCATCCAGCGACGCGACCAGGAACACTCCGCCGCCCTTGAGCAGGGGCAAGAGTTCCCTGCGCGCCAGGTTGCCCTGTTCCGCCGTGAGCAAGACGTACGGCCGCGCGCTGTCGCCCGGCTTCGGTATGCGCCCCTCGGCCTTGGCCTGCTCTTGCAAAGCGAGTACGCGCACGATCATTTTTTCGAGTGGCGCGTCCGTGCTGAAGTCGTGGTACTCGAGCACGAACACGCCGGCCTGCGTCGTCGGATCGGTCGAAGCCCAGGCGCTCGCCTCCTCTCGCTTCGAAGAATTGAGCACGAAAAGACCGCGCAAAGCATTGTCGTGACGCGTCTCGCCGAACGGACCAGCCAGGACGAGTTTGTGCTCTTCTGCGAGGCGGCCCATGTTCGCGAAGTGGCCGGCGAAAGCCCTTTGATTGTCTTCCTTCGAGAGCTTGCCGCTCTGCGGTCCGGTCTTGAGGAAAACAAGTGTGTAGCCGCGCGGTCCGGATTCTTTGCCTGTTGCCTTGCAGGCAAGGCAGCCGGCAAATACGAGCAGCGCCGCGAGCAAAAGGATTCGATTCATGGCAGCAAGCTAACCGCCGCGCGCGATCGGCGCCACGCAACAACGCCAAGCTCGCTCGGCGATTCAACTCGCGTAGAATCCGGCAAGTGCCCCCGACCCTCGAACTCCTCGTACAGCGCCTGGCGCAGTACTCTCCCGGTCTGATCGAGTTGCCGCCGCGCGAGCAGGCGGCCGTCGCCCTGATTTTCGCGCCGGCGCCGAACGCGCCCGGTCTGGAATTCCTGCTGATCGAGCGCGCGATTCGCAGCGGTGATCCCTGGTCGGGCCACATGGCGTTGCCGGGCGGTCGTCGCGATCCGAGCGACGCCGACCTGTGCGCTACCGCCGTGCGCGAGACGCACGAGGAAACTGGGATCGATCTTCGCCCCGCGCAACTTCTCGGCCGCCTCGACGACCTGCGTCCGATCCGCCAGTCCGAGCGCACGCTCTCCGTGCGGCCGTTTGTCTACGTGCTGCCCACGCAGCCCGCGCTTACACTCAGCGAAGAAGTCGCCCATGCCGTGTGGGTCCCGCTGGCGCTGCTGCCCGCCACCGCGCGCGAGTCGAACGTCGAACATTGCGGCACGAACTTGCGCGTGCCCGCGTTCGTGATCGACGGTCGCGTCGTGTGGGGGATGACGCAGCGCGTGCTGAGTGGTCTGCTCGAGCTACTGGACCGAAAAAGTTAGCGCTTGAGCGCCCGCCTCGCCGCCCAGTTCGCGGTGAAAAAACACGGCCCGCACAGCACGGCCAGTGCGACGAGCGGCAGCGGCCCAAGCGTCCCCCAGCCGTGGTTCGTGATCCCAAGGCCGAGCGCTTGCCCCGCGACGAGCGCCGCAGCCCAGCGCCACGCATGCCTTGGCCGCCGCGAAGCCGCGAATGCCGATGCAGCCCACAGGATCGGCAGAACGACGATGAAATACACGCCGCGATCCCAGGCTTCGTGCGTTTCGTACGCCACACACACGGCGATCCAGCCGAAGGTCGAGACAATTCCAAGCCCTGCGCCGTACAGCAGATCGATCAGCAAACCGTGCAGGGGTGAGCGGAGCGGGAGGGAGTCGAGTCGCTGGTTCATGCACTCACGATCGACCTTTCTCGGTCGTCGTTCCACGCTTCTCCGCTGCGTCAATCGCTAAGCAGCAGTACTTGATCCGGCGAATGAAACGCGACCGATACGGTACCAGGTACAACTTCGACACCACGCCGCAGCCGCCAGTTCAATCGCGCCGCGGATACGGTACCAGGTACGACTTCCGCATCTCGGCTGCGCACCGCGATGAATTCGCGCTTTTAGCGTTCCTGGCGGTAGAAACCGGCTGCACTTGTGCCGGCGTCGGTCATTTCAGTTCATACGGCACATCCGCTTCCTCCAGCCGACGCAGTTCCTTGCCGCTGCGTCCGCTGAGGATGAGCAACACGCCGCCGTCCCCCTGAAGCGAATCGTACGAGAAGCTCCCGCATCCGACGACGATGTCTGCGACGCCATCGCCATCGCCATCCTCGAGTACGTCGAGACTGACTCCTGGCGGCAAGGTCCAAGTCATCCCGCCTCCAGGCGGCACTTTCCAGATTTCGCTGCCATCCTTGCCGGATATCGCGCGCACGCCTCCGGGGAATTCGAAATTGTTCGGATTGCCGAAAACAAGGTCCGGGATGCCGTCCGCATTGAGATCACCCGGCATCGCGACGCACTTTGCGATGCACGGCGGACTGTCGAGATCCGAATCCCATCTTCGCTCGAACGCCAGGCCACGGGCTCTGGAGCCACGAACGGCAAGAGCCGTCGAATAGGCGTCAGTGTCACCGCGAGGGTGATTCACCCGCTCGAACTGAACGAGATCTGGGACACCGTCCAAATCGAAGTCGGTCATGCACAACGTTGCAGCCCTCGAAGCCTCGCGCGGCGCCGGCACCGACGGAGCATCCGGTCTTCCGTAGGAGATGCTCTGCATCGGCTGCTCGAGCGATGCCGAGCAGTCGTAGAGCGAGATTGAATTGTCCGCGGTCCGAAGCAGCCCCAGTACGCGCATTGCCCCCGACCCTGTCCTGACTCGAACCGGGACCAGGCAATCGAGTTTGGACAGCAGCGGATCGTGAATCGCTTCGCCGTTGCGTCCGGAGAACACCGCGACAGTTCCTTGCCGACACTCGATCAGATCCGGTGTCCGATCGCCGTCGAGATCGCGGCAGACGATGAGCATGTCCGCCTGGGCATCGACCTCGAACAGGATCTTGCGTTGACCGACGGAGATGACTGCGGCGGGCCCTCCTGCCCTGCCCAATCCCACGGCAACGTCGTCAAGTTTGTCGCCGTCGATGTCAGCCAACCGCCAGATGCTCTTCCCGCCGAGCATGTCCATCGCCTTGCGGCCGACGACCTCGAAGATCGGAGAGCCATCTTTGCTGGAGAAGAATCGAATCGCGCCGACCCCATCGTGCAACCAAGCCAAGCCAACCGCGTAGTCGGATCGGCCGTCTCCATCGCAATCCGCGACGGTGCCTACGACTCGGCCGAACCATTTGGCGTCGGCGCTCGTGTGCTTCGACGAATTCGTCCTCGAGGCTGAGGCGTCGTGCTCGTCAGTCCCTGATTCGCGGAGAGCTGGGCGCGCGGAGGGAGACTGTTCGATTCCTCGGCATCCTGAAAGTGAAGTGAGGACAGTCAAACAGGCGGTCGATCCGACCGCGAGCATGAGACGGAGCAAGCCCGATTGCCTCATCACTTCAGGATACGGTACCAGGTACGACCTCTCGTCATTCCGGCCGCAGTCACCGAGTCAATCGCTCCTTCAGCGTTTCGAGCAACAAATGAGGAAGGTGCCCCGTACCTTCCTCACGACCATCTCGAGCGAGATCTAGCGCGCCTTGCCCGCCCAGGTCTCCGCGATGCGGCGCAAGTCGGGCGCGACCGCAACTTCGTCGCCGAAGTAATGACGCTCGAGTGTCTCGATCTCTGCGCCCAACTCGCGGTGCTGCTCGGGCGCGAGTCCGTTGTGCGTCTGGATATCGCGCAATAATCCCAACACGGTGAACGGATCGACCGGATCGGGCACCCTGAAGCGCGCCACAGCCTGGACTTCGACCTTGCGCGTGCGCCGCCAGGCGAACATCCCTGCCACGATCGCTCCAAGGCCCACGGGAATCCACCACATCCAGCTGCGGTCAGCCTTGGCGTACTGACTCTCCAGCGGGATCGTCTCGCCGACAGTCACGAGATCGGCATCGACGAAGCGGAAGTGTTCGTCCACGGCGCCCTCGGCCAGCGGCTTGCCAAACGTGAAGCTCGTCGGCGGCTCGGGCAGGCCCTGCTTGGCCTTCATCGTGATCGTCCAGGTGCGCTCCGAGTTCACGCCCGCGCCGTCTTCGTTGAACTTGACCACCGAGACGCCGTGATCGTCCGTGCCGGCAATGTCGAAGCCCTTCGGCGCAAGCTCGATCGTGCTCGCGAGAGCGGGCACCAGGCCGACCGCGTTGCCCTTGACCTCGAGGATCAACTTGCCCGTTTTCGCCTGACGTTCGTCCAGGGTCTGAGTCAGCGTGAGTTTTTCGAACGGCCGCGACTCGACGTCTTTCTCCGTGGCATCGATCACCACCGCCGCTGATTCCACCGGCAGGATCGCGTAGCCCGTCGTGTCGAGGAAATCGAGATCGAGGCGAATCGGCGGGATGCGGTCGATCGCTTCGCTGCGCGGCTTGAGCAGCGCGTAGGCATAGGGCGTCACGCGCCAACCGTATTCGGGTTCGGCCTTCGAACGCGCCGTGGGTTCGTTGAACGTGACCGACAAGACTTCGAAGTGCTCGGCCAGCGCCGTGCGCAACGTTTCCTCGAACTTGTCGCGATAGTCCTCGAGCGGACGGCCGTAATTGTAGCCGAAGTTCTGGCTGTTCTGATTCTGCAGGTACTTGGCGAAGCCACCTGATTCGCGCTCGATCTCGCGCGTGTGACGCAAGTCGAGTTTCAGGCCGAACGGCTGCGTGTGGCCGACGCGGTCGGAACCGTCGATCGTCGCGCGCAACTGGATCTCGGTGACCAGGTCCTTGTAGTAATCGAAGACCGAGCGCGCCTCGCGCGCGAGCTTGTGGTCGCCCGCGATCTCGAGGCCCTCGCGCACATAGCGGAACTTGATCGCGGGGCCGACGTTGCTCATGCGCGTGAACAGCGAACTGGCGAACATCGACAGATGGCGCTCGGCCGCTTCGCCGGGCAAAGCGCGGATCCCGTCGCGGATCAGAGCGATTTGCGGTGTCGCCAAAAGCTTGTCCGCGCCGATCGCTTTCAGGTCGCAGGCTCCGAGCGCGGCGTAGAACCAGACGTCGAAGGCCGAGGTCGATTCTTTTTCGCGCTCCAGCGACGGGACCTGCGCGGTGTACAGCTGCGCCGCCTTCTGGAAACTCTCGAAGGCCTTGGCGCGCCGCGCACTGAACTCGACATCCTTGGTGAGTTCGCCGCGGTAGTTGTTCTCGTCGTGGGCCAGCGCGGCCTTCACGATCCACAGCTCCCAGCTGTCGGGATGCATGGCGAGCACGGAATCGACGGTCTGCGCGCCGAGCTCGTAGCCGCGCAAGATTTCGGTCTGGATGTCCTTCTGGTGGCGATTGGTCTTGCTCTTCTCCTGCAGCGCCGGATCGCGCCAGACCGCGACCAGATTGGCGCGCATCGTCTGCAGGATCTGCGCGATCGTCGAGGGCTTGAGCGCAGCCACCGGCCCGAAAATCTGCTCGATGCTCTCGAGGCGGAAGACCTCGGCACTCGAGTGCGCGGTCGTGAAGGCGTTGGCGATCAGCGTGTCGTCGAGTTCGACCGGCAGTTTGCGCAGGCGCGCGACCCAATCGGCCAGCTCCTGGAGATTGCGCTCCTGCTTCGAGCGCGTCAGCGGAATCCCCGCGGCGCGTTCTTCGAAGCCGTAGAAGTACATGTACTGATTCGTGCGTGTGTTCTGCGAGTTCGGATTGTGATTCGTGGTCCAGACGCGCAAGAACTCGTCGGCCAAATCCTTGCCTTGCCGCGGCAGCGCGCCGCAAAGCGATTCGATGTACGGGAACGCCAGCGCTTCCTCCGAGACCTTGAGGTAGAGCTGCGCGAAAATCATCTGGAAGCGCGGCGCGAGCGTGGCGTCAAGGTGCGACAGCCATTTGTCGTCGGGACGAATTTCCAGGATCTTGCCGGTCGTGATCGCGTTCGGAACGTTGCCGCGGTAATTGCCGCCCCAGTTGTAGTAGTAGAAGTTGCCGTAGTTGTCGCGCTGCATCTTCGGGCCGAGCGAGGTCGAGTCGTCGTACGTGTACGAGACCGTCGCTTCGCGCAACCAGTTGTTGGCCAAAAGTTCGAGTTGACTGGACCACTTCGTCGCCAACTCGGGCGCGGCAGCGAGCAGCGCCTTGACCGCGGTGGTCTGCAATTCGAGCAGTTTTTCGCGCTTGCCTTCGTTCATCGCCTCCGCGGCAAGCGACAGCGACGACGAAGAACCGATCGCCGCGACGATCTCCATGCCGCGCTCGGGCCGCGACGTGAAGCTCTCGTCGAGCCAGGACTGGCCGAGTTCGGTCTGGATTTTCGGCGCGATGTCGACGGCGCGCGTCAGCGCTTCTTTCTTGGCGGCTTCATCGACTTCGCCGACCGCGAGCACCGACTGCGTCGATTTCCAGGCTTGTTCGAGCCAAGTGAGCTTCGAGTCCTTCGCGTACTGCGCCAGGCAATAGCGCGAGATCAAGTTGAGGCCTTCGCGGTCGTTTTTCTCTTCGGCCTCCTTTTGTGTCGGCAGCAGTCCGGCCAGCGAACGCGGCTCGTTCGCGTTGACCAGGATCTGCGCGAGCAGGCGCTTGTCCACGCCGAAGGTCGCGTCGTCGAGCTTGGGCGTGACCTCCGTCAGGAAACTCTCGAGCTGATGGCCGGCGTCAAGCGACTGGCGCAGGAACTGCCCGAGGATCGTGACGTTCTGCTTTTCGAGCTTTTTCGGAAACGCCTGAGCGAGGCCGATCACGTCCTGGGGCGAGAACTGGTTCTTCTCGATGTACTGCTGGCCCTGCTGCGGAACCTGCGGTCTTTGCTGCGGTCCCTGCAGCAAGGACTGCAGCATCCTGTCGTAGCCGCCCTTGGCTTCGGCTTCGGTCAGCGTCGCCATGTAGGTCTTGACCGCGGCCCAATCGCCCAGCGTGACATTGCGGCGCAGCGCCGCCATCTCTTCGGCGATCGCCTTGGTTTCGGCGGCTTTCTTTGCGGCTTCTTCCTTGGCCTTTGCGGCGGCAACTTCGGCAGCAGCCTGCGCGGCAACTCGCGCAGCGGCTTGCTCGGCCGTCTCTTTCTCAGGCGCAGCGGATGCCGCGGGACTGGCCTGTGCGCCGGCTGCTCCCACAGCCGGTGTCGGGCCAACCGCCAACGGAACCCCCGCAACCGGAGTCAAGGGAACCGCGACGGCAGTGCCGGTGACCGGAACCGAGCCAGCCGTCAGCGGAACACCGCCGAACGTAGTCGGAGCTGCGGTCGTGCCGGCCGCGGACGAAGCGCCGGCCGGGCGCAGCGGAACGAGAGAGACGCCGACTGCTGAAACAACGCCCGCTGACGAGCCAGAAGTCGGAGCGTTTGAGGCCGTCTTTTCCGCGACCTGAGCAGCGGGCACCGGGACTGCTGCATTCTCGCCGGCCGCGGCCGGCTTCTCCTCACCAGGTTTTTTCGGCGGCGTCGACCACGCGGCCAGGATCGACGAAGGGCGTCGGTCGTATTCGAGCTTCTGCAATGCCATCAACCGCGGAGTGGGCGGGACGTTGGCGGTCGCGCCTTCCGCGCCAGGCTCCTGGCCGAGCATGATCGCGCCAGGCGGCATACCGAAGTCATCCCCGCCGTCGGTGTAACCGAGCTGTTGGATGATCTGAACCTGCGCGTCGGCCGAAACCGGGGCGAGCACGCACACAAATGCCACGAAACCGCGCTGAATGAGCCGCATCTGAAAATGCGCCGCGTGCGCGACGCTCCGGGACGATGTTCCGAAGAGTTGACGAACGAAGAAAACTACGAACCGGAGCCGTCAGGCGGCGGGCCAGAACTTGCGCCGCGCGCGTCCTTCGCCTTCTGACCACCCTTGCTGATGCCCTTGCCTTTCCCGCCTTGGCCGCGACCGCGACCACTTCCGCAACCGCGTCACTGCGACGGCAGGGGCATGCCCTGCAGATCGCTGATGTTCATGCGCTCCAGGCGGATCGACGACTCCAGGTTTTCCTGGTTCGCTTTCGCAAGCAGCACGTCGCCGGCTTCTTCCGATTGTTCGGCGAGCAGCTTGTAGTTCTGGCGCGACGCTTCGATCTCGGGTTGCCACTCCTCGACCGGCGCGCCCTCGAGGCGCATCAGCCAAGTGCGGTAGTACTGTGCGTTGGCCAGCGCTCCGCGCGCATCGGAGATCAACTTCGGATCGGCGGAAGCGTCCGCGCTGAGTTCTTCGACCAGCGCGGTCAGCTCGTGGTGCGCATCGGGCAACTTCGAAAGAAACATCTGCGCCTTGGCGCGTTCCAAGCGCAGCACGCGTGACTCGTTGACACTCGTGTCGGGCAAGTTCTCGAGCGCTTCGGTGTACGCGCTCTCCGCTTGCGCCCACAGACTCTTCGCGGCCTCGTCGCCTTCCGCCGCGGCGAGCGCGTGCGCTTGGGCAGCGAACTCTTCCGCGCGCTCCGCGGCATTCGCCGCGCTGTCTGAGTGCAGTCGATCTTGGCCCGGACCGTAGTGGTATGCGACGGCTGCAGCAGGCAATAGCAGCCAGACGAACAGCAAAAGTCTTCTCATGACGAACTCCAGCGCTGCGACGGGTAAGGGTCGGCGACGGCCCCGATGGAAAGCGGGTCCAGTCTACAGGTCTCCTATCCGCTCAGGTACCGGGGTTTCGACCGTCTCCGGCCGCTTCCTCCACACGCGGGCTGCCAGAGGAAACTGCCCCCCATCGCTGTGCCAGATTCGCGTAAACCAAGTTCCTGACTCGACTTACGGCCGTTTCCAGGCGGTTGACATGAAACCGGCGCAAGTCGAGGCAGGGCCTGGGTTTACGCGAGTCTGGCACAGCGATGGGGGGCAGTATTCTCAGCGGGCGAGCAGCGCCTTCCAGCGCGGGGATCGATTCAATTGCGCGAGGATCGCCTCGGCGAAGATCGCGCAGCCCTTGTCCTTGAAGTGCACAGAATCGTTGAAGTGCTCGAGGTCGCCGGGCACGGCCGCCGCAACGTCGAGCAGCAGCACGTCTTTCTCGCCGGCCACCTCGCGAATCACGCGGTTGTACTCCTCGAACGTATCGAGCAGCAGATCCGCCGTCATGTAGGGCATGTAATAGAACGACGTGCCGCAAGCCTCGTTCAAGCGCTCCGGATCCTGGCCACGGCGCGCTTGCGTCGAGAAGGTCATCAGCACGACCAACTTGGAATGTGCCTTGGCCAGGTCGCACAGGGCGCCGAGCCGCGCGCGAAACTTGCCCGACACTTCGCGCGGATCGAACTTTACGTGCGCCTGGTTCTGACTGGCGCCGCGCTTGCGCAGCTTGAGCAGCAGGTTCTTTTCGATCAGGTACCAGGTCAGCGAGTGCGCGCCCAGCCACGATTCGCGATCGGCGTGGCCGGCATAAACGCCCTGTGCTTGCGCGACATCGCGCGTGTCGCGGGTCAGGTCGTTGGTCGCCTCGTAGATGAAGATCACGTCGGGATCGAACGGCGCGACGCGCAGTTCGAGATTCGTGCGCATGTTTTCCAGCAGGAAGCCGCCGACTCCGGCGTTGAGGTAGTCGACCGCGGCATGCGGGAGTTTCATCGCGACTGCGGTGGCGACGCGCGCCGGCCAGGACTTTTCCTCGGCGCTCGCTTCCGCGCAAAACGTCGTCGAGCCTCCCAGGAACGCGAGCCGCAGTCTGCCTTCGGGCTTTGGATTCTCGGGCAAGGGCCCGCGAAAGCCCATTGCATTGATCGTGAACTCCTTGGTCACGCGCCCCGCGGGCGGAAGCATGAGGCCCGACTTCTCGTCGAGCACGAAGACGTGCATCGCCCCGAAAGTATCGTGCTTGATGTACTGGCGCGTGCGCACGGCGAGTTCGACGAGCAAGAGCAGTGCGATCAGCGTGCCGAAGGACAGCGCCAGCTTGCGGCCGACGCGAGTACGCGGCTGTGATTGATTGGCGAGCGGACTCATCGACTCGACGACGTTATCACCATCTGCTGCTTCGCGCCCGTCGCCGGCATGGCGAGCGATCAGCGCACGAGGTAGGCAGCCAACGCCTTGGTGTAGCGCTCGGCGCCAAGATCGCTGAGGTGGCCGGTGTCGGCGTAATTCTCGGGCTCCTGCAGCGCGTCCATGTCGGGATAGAAGACCTCGGCGATGCTCTCCAGCCACTTGTCGTGGTCTTGCGACAATTGGATTTCCCGGTAGGGGGGCAGCAGATAAAAGACGAGCCGGATGCCGTGTTCGCGGCACATCTTGGCGATGAGATCGGTGTAGTAGACGTCGCCCTTGTAGACCTCATTGCCACGGAAGGCGTCGGCGCGCCGTTTGGCATTCCATTCCTGCTTCGAGCGTTTCGCGGTGAGTTCTTCGACCTTGGTCTTGCCCACGCGCAGGATCTCGTTCTCTGGATCCATGTGGTACCAGCCGTTGGCGTCGAGCTGCTCCTGCACCGTGCGCTCTTCGATCGGCGGTTCGAAAGCGAAGTTCGGGTTGCGCAGCGCGCGCCAGAAGGAATCGCTGCCGCGCGCGTTCCAACCGTTCGCCAGGCAGTTGAATGCCGTGCGCACGATGTCCTCGGGCCCGCGACCCAGCGTCTTGAGGCCGAGTTCTAGATGCCAGTGGGCGCGCCAGGCGCGCTGTTCGAGCGTGAAGCCCTTGCCCGCCTCGACCAGTTTCATCTTGGCCCCGTAGTCTCTGGGGAACGGCACGAAGTAGGGCGAGTTCGCGATGACCCGCAGTGCGTCGCTCGGTGTCATCAGGTTCGTCAGCAATTGGTGCGGCCAGTTGAGCATCTCCGCGTCTCCCGCTTCGATACAGACGACCTTCGGCGGCTTGTGGTGCGCGAGGTAGTCCTCGAGCGTCAGCGCGTTCATGTGCCGCGGTGTGCCGTTGGTCGCGAGATTCAGGCCCGTTTTCAGCGGACTTTGCACGCTTGCGAACACGTCCTCGGCCAGCTTCGGTCGAATGCCGCGCACCGTGCGCGAGCTGCCGAAGAACAAGACATCCGGCGCGCGACTTTCGTCCTGGACCAATTTGCGCAGCGTCGCCAGGCGGAAGTCGACGCACCACGCCAGACGCCAATGCTGCGCCACGCCGAGCGACAGCGCGCACAAGAGCACGTAGAAAATGCCTACACGGGCGGTCTTGGTGGTGAACGCGCTCAACTCAGAATTGGAAGTAGACGAACGGCCGCTGCTGGTAGGAGAGCGCGCCGAGGATGCCGGTGAACAGGACCAGGACGCAGGCCTGGGCGTAGCTGGGCATGCAGAGCCAGCGCAACTCGAGCCGCTTGAACCAGTCCTGCGGCGTGAAGTGGATCAATGCCGAGAGGCCGACGGTCCAAAGACCGATCATCGACAACTGCGCCGTGTTCGGAACGAAGCTGAACAGGATGCGGATCATCTCCAGCGAACCCGCCAGGCCGTGCTTGCCCTCGGCCACGGTCCCGTTGCGGAAGAAAATCATCAGGAAGTCGAGCAGGATGAACGTAATCGCGCGGTGCGTGAAGCGCAGCCACATCGGGCGCGCGGCGCGTTCCTCAGGTGTGCGGCGCTGAAACGTGACGCCGCCGATCCAGATGAACACGCCCATCGTGCCCAGGAAAATCAGGTAGTTCCAACCCGCGCCGTGCCACAGTCCGCTCAACAACAGTGTGCCCACCAGGACGCAGAAGGAGCGCAGCGGACCCCCGCTGCGACCGCCGAGCGGCATGAAAATGTAGTCCTTGAACCAGCTCGACAGCGTCATGTGCCAGCGCCGCCAGAACTCGCCGATCGACTGCGACAGGAAGGGCCGATTGAAATTCATCGGCAGCACGAAGCCGAACATCGCCGCCGCGCCGATGGCGATGTCCGAATAAGCCGAGAAATCGAGGTAGTACTGGAACCAGGCGCCGGTCGTGCCGACGACGACGCCCATGGAACCGAAGGCTCCGGGTGTGTTGAAAATCGGATCGACGATCAATTCGCCGATCGTGTCGGCGAGCGCGACTTTCTTGACCAGGCCCTTGAGCACGAGCAGCAATCCGGCGAGCGCCTGCCGGTCGTCGTGGCGCGGCGGAACGTCGAGCTGCGGCAAGAACTCGGACGCGCGCACGATCGGTCCGGCGACCAGCTGCGGGAAGAATGTGATGAACAGGAAGAACTTCACGAACGAGCGGCTGGGAGCGAGCGAGCCGCGGTAGACGTCGATCGTGTAGGACAACGTCTGGAACGTGTAGAACGAGATGCCGGCCGGCAGCAGGATCCGGCCCGCGCCGGTCGTCAACGCGTTGTTCCAGAAAGTGCTGATCCCGAGGAATGCCGAGAGCATGGGCAGCGGTTCGTGGATCAGGCCCGCCCACTTCAATACGGCCTCTAGGTTCTCCCAGAACCACTCCGCGTACTTGAAGAACGCCAGCACACCAAGGTTCGAGACCAGCGTCACGCCGAGCAACGCGCGCCGCCAGCCGATTTTCTTCGTGCGCGCCAGCGCCAGCGCGACGTAGTAGTCGATCAGCGCCGTGAACAGGAGCAGCAGGATGATCTTCGCGTTCCAACTCATGTAGAACGCGCAACTCGCGACCAGCAGGAACCACAGCCGGGCCTTCTCCATCCTCGCAATCGTCCAATAGACGAAATAGACGCCGACCAGAAAGAAGATGAACGTCGTCGAGTTGAACTGCATCTGGCGCCGTTGGGCGGCGAAGTCTAGCAGCCCGCGGACGGATCATTCCACGCCCCGGCGAGACCGTTCAGCTCGCGCCGGCGCTGCTCAGTTCGCGAGTTTCGGCCGCATCGCGACTCGTCCAGGCCCTCGTTTTCGTGCCGGGTCGCCAACTCGTTCCGAAGAAGTGCAGCAGGAGCGGCAGGAAACCCAGGATCAAGCTGCCCAGCGCCAGGGCGATCATGGCGTAGTCGCGACGCGTGAGTTTCTCGAAGATGTCGCGCTCTTCGAGGCCCGCGGCCGAGGCGATCAGGCTCGAACTCAAGTGCTTCTCATTGCCGTCATGAAAAGTGCCGCCCAGGCGCGCCGCCATCTGCTTGAGCGTCGGGATGTCCTGACGCGACTGGCGCCCGTCGATGAACTTGCCGACGCGCGAGTCGCCGACACCGACGATCAAGGTGCTGCGGATCGAAGCCGGCAACTTCGGCATGCCCGTCGCCGGCACAGTGTCGCCGTCGGAGATCACGATCAGTGTGGTGCTGCGCGGATTCCAGGGCTTGGCGATCTTGACCGCTTCCTCCAGGCCGTCGAACAGCTTCGTCTTGCCGGCCGGGAAGGCGAAGTGCATCGGCAGGTCGCCGAAGATGTTGCGCACGACCTCGAAGTCCTTGGTGTCGACCACCACCGGCTTCGCGCCGTTGTAGACCGCGACGACGCTGATGCGCGATTGTTCGATCGGCACGCGATCGAAGAACGATTCGATCAAAGCGCGGGCGCGCGCCATGCGGCTTTGTTTCTTGTCCGGCCCCGCGTCCATCAGGCGCATGCTGGGGGAGACGTCGAGCACGATTAGCACGTGCTGAAAATCGGCGTCGGAGTGTTCGGCGGCCATGCCGGTCGTGTAGCGCCGCGGTTCCAGCGTCAGCAGCGTCAAGAGGCCCCAGGTCATGGCGCACAGCGCGGCCACGCGCAGGTAGGGCGCGGACCTTGCCCACGCGGACGGAAGCCGGCCCGGGCCGAAAGCCAGCGGCGCAAGTCGGCGAACGCGCCGCCCATGCCACGCCTCCGCGCCTGCGGCCAGCACCAATACAGCGAGCGCCGCGAGCGGAGCGATGAACTCGCTGTCCAGCACTTCGTCTACCACGGCGTGTACCTCAGGCCGAACAGCGCGAGCAGACTCAGGGCGAGCAAGCCCAGGCCGGCGAGACACCAGGGCACGAGATTGTCGGCGGCCTCGGCCTGCGACTTCTCCATGCGCGTTTTCTGCATCTTGTCGATGCGCTCGAAGACGCGTTTCAAGCCGTCGGTGTCCTCGGGCTTGAAGGCTTCGCCGCCGGTCAGCGAGGCGATGCGCACGACCGGATCGGGGATCGCGCCCTCGGCAATGTGCACGGTGTAGACGACGATGTTGTCCTTGGCCAGTTCGCGCGCGATCACTTCGTCGTTGCCGCCGCCGAGGTCCGAGCTGTAGCCGTCAGTGATCAGGATGATCATGCGATCGCCTTCTTCGCGTTCGACGAGCACCTTGCGGCAGGCCGTCAGCGCCTTGGCGATCTCCGTGCCCCCCAGCCACGGCGGCAGCTTGCCTGGGTGCATGAACGGCGGCGCGCAGCGGAACGCGGAGATGTCGGTCGTGACCGGCACCCAGTGCAACACGTTGTTGCCGAAGAAGGTCAGGCCGAACGCGTCGCCGGTGCGATAGTCGAGAAACTGGTTGATCGCCACCATCGCGGCGTCGTAGCGATCGCCGTCGCCGAACTTGGCCATCATCGAACCGGAGACGTCGACGCAGAACTGGATGTTGGTGAGCACGCGCTTGGAGCGCGGCGCTTCCCAAGCCTGCGGGCCGGCGAGCAATACGCACACGATCGCCATGAGCAGCGCGGGCGCCGATTCGAAAAATCGCAGGAAAAAGCGCAGCCAGGCGCCCGACGGCCCGCCCGAATGGTCGAAGGGCAGCACCACCGCGCGGCCTGAGCGATTCCAGTTCCACAAGAGCAGCGCCGCCGGAAAGATCAGCAGCAAGAGCGCGCTCGGATGGCGGAAAAGGTCGATCGAGTCCATCTCGCTCAGCGCCGTGTCGAAGCCGCGGCCCGTGTCACTTCGATTTCGGGGATCGCATCCGCCGGCAGATTGCGATACGGAGCCAGCAGCGATTGCAGGTCGACGTCCACGGCTGCGACCGGCATGTGCAGCCAGGCTTCCAAGCTCTTCAACAACGGGCCGGCCTCGGCGTGTTCACGCAGCAGGACCATGCTGAGCGCAGGCTCGGTTTCCTGCAGGGCGAGTTTGCGCCGCCAATAAGCGACCAGGCCCAACTCCAACTGCGCGCGTTCTTCGCGCGAGAGTTTTCCGGCGACCGCGCTTTCGACCAGCGGCCGCAAGCGTTCCGCCAGCGTGCGCGGCTTCCACTCGGCCGCGGCGCGCGCCAATTGCCGCTTGCGCCATCCGAACAGGATCAAGAACACTCCGGCGAGCCAGGCCGCACCGGCGGCGATCATCAGCGTGCGATAGCCCCCGAAGCTCGGCAGCGGCACGGGCACGGGCGCGTGCGGCTTGACCACGCCGGGCTCCAGCACACTGTGGACTTCGACTGGGATCGAAGGCACGGCGTCCTGCGCGTCGCTCGCCGTGCTGATCGGTGTGCCGTCCTTGTGCCGCAACGCGTCGCGCAGGTCGTACTTGCCCGGCTCGAGGCCCACGTATTCGAAGTCGTAGCGAAAGGCGTCGCCGTGCGGCGAAACGCGCGTGATGCGCAGCACCAACGGGTCTTTCGCATCGCGCGCGCGCACTTCCAGTTCGGGCGCGGGCAGGACGACTTCGCTCAGGCGCCCGGGCAACCCGACACTTGGGATTTTCGTGCTGTCGACCGGCTGGTTTGCCGCCTGCGGCCAGGCCCACGTCGAAAGCAGAATCAGCGCAGCGACGCGGCACAGACTGCGCAGCATGAAACCTCGCCTTGTCATCGTTCTCCCTTGCCGATCCAGCCGCGCGCGCGGAAAAGTTGACGCAGCGCAGGCACGAAGGGCTGGTCGATGCGGATCAGCAAATGGTCGATCCCGCAGCGCTTGAGTTCGGCGGCGGCCTTGCTCGGATCGGTCCAGCGGCGCCGGCCGTGGGTCACGAATTCGCGGCCGGTTTCGGCTTCGCGCGCGCGGAAGAAACCGCTGCCGCGCCAGCCGCGTTCGGCGGGATCCTCGAGCTGCAGCACGATGCAATCGTGCAATTGCGCGAGTCGTTTCAAGGCGGCCATTGCCTCGGGATCGTGCAGATCGCTCAGCACGATGAACATCGAGCGCTGCGCCAGACTCGGCATCAGTTGCGCGATGCGCTCGGCGATCGTCGTGCGCTCGTCGAAACGATAGGTGCGCAACAGGTGCAGCCATTGCATCACGCGGCCGGTCGAAAGGCTCGGCTGAATGCGCAACGAACGTTCGCCGACACAGATCACGCCGACCGGGCTGACACGATCGAGCGCCGCGAGCGCAAGCCCGCCTGAGATGAACAGCGCGGTCTGGTACTTGCTTTTCTTGTGCGCGCTGACTGTCATCGACGCCGACGTGTCCACCAGCAGGTAACACGGCATGCTCTTGGGCGTCTCGTATTCCTTGACGTGATAGCGGCCGGTGCGCGCGGTCACACGCCAATCGATC
>JAYUUV010000102.1:0-2948 GCA_043754695.1 Planctomycetota bacterium | reverse complement strand
GCCGCGCTCCTCGAGCAGCGGATACTTCCACTCACCGCGCGCAGGTTCGACATGACCCCGGGCCAGAGCCCAATAGGTTTTCTTCAGCGCGCGTTCGCGAAACATGTCCTCGAGTTGCGCTGCCATCTCCGGGTCTCGCGCGCACAGCACGCAACCCGAGACATCGCGATCGAGTCGGTGCACGGCCGAGGCGCAGATGCCTTGCTCCGCAAGTCGCGTCTCGAGCGAAGCGCCGTCCCTGGGTCCGCCGACCGTCAACAGCCCCGCGGGCTTGTCGACGACCAGCAGGCGATCATCGGAATAGACGATAGAGAGACTTTCGGGCACGAGCGTCACAGTAGCGACTGGGGGGAAATCGTCCACGCGCGAAGCGTGCGAAAACAGGCCTGATTCTTGCAGCAGGCGCCTGGCCCCACGACGCTCACGGCAAGTAGGGGTCCTTGAAAGCGTGCGGTAACTCGATGCGCTCGCCGATCTCCGGCGGCGAGCGGTGTGTCAGCCGACCATCAAGCGGTACGAGAAAGCGCCAATGCGGATCGTCGAGCGAACTCTCCAATTCGATTTCGATCCTGCGTAGTGTCCCGTCCGGCTGCGCCGTCCCGCGCACGCTGTATCCGCTGCAGTTCCACACGCGCGACTCTGACGGCAAGAGTTTTCGCGTCAGGAACACGCTCTCGAAGGGATTGGACAGGAACGGATCGTCGTGTGTCTCGAGCGCAAAACGTCGTGCGCTGATCCGCGTCCAGGAAAGCGCGCGCTGACCGCTCTGCAAGGGATGCAGGCACACGTCCTGACTGCCGCCGAGAAAAATCCAGGCCGCGAGCGGATTGAGGGCGATCAACGCACTGGGCGAAACCTGCAGCAGGAAAGCGTGCCGCACACCGAGCGTGCCCTGCCCGACGTCCGCGTCGCGCGTCACGTTGCGCATGAGTCTTGTGCCGCGCGCCAGATTGAAGCCAAGACCAGCCAAGAAAAGCGCCGAAATGCCGGTCGAAGTCACGGCAACCGTCCAGCCGACCCGACGTTCGCTAGCCGAGGTCTTTGCGCGCAGCGCAGGCCCGAGCGTCGCCGTCAGGTAGATCGCGATCAACGCGCTCCAGGCGAGCATCGGCGTGAACATCAGCCGATCCGAGGGCGGCGCGCCGGCCTGGGGCAGGAGCGCCAGCGCGCCCCAAATCAGCAGGAAAAGGGCATTCGCCGCGTGGCGCACTTGGGGCCCGACGAAGCGCAGCACGATCAGACCAAGCAGCGCGGCCAGGCCGAGCACAGGCCAGAACCAGGTCGGCTGCAACACCAGGAGGTCCGCCGAAAAGGGCGAAACCGCGGACAGCGGCGCGCAAACGAAGATCGCCAGCGCGCGGCGCGCGAACTCGAGCGGACTCGTCCACGGCATCGGATAGAACAGCACGTTCGAACCGAAGCCTGCAAGAGCATAGAAGATCGTGTAGCCCAGCGCGCAAACTACGCACACGGCTGCCGCAGTCCTGAACAAGCCGGCATGCAGTGCGTTGCGCCGCTCGCGAAGGAAAAGGAATGCCAGCACGAGAAATACGTGCAAGCCCGATTCCTTCGCGGCCACGGCGAGTGTCGCGAGGAACAAGCTGAACGCCACGCGACCCGACGAGGGCCGTTCCAGCGCGACCAAGCCCGCGTGTACGGCGAACACGGCGAATAGCGCTTCGAGCAGCGAATTCCGATTGGCGAGCCACCCGACCGGCATCAGCGCGGCCGAGTCGACGGCAAAGATCGACACAGCGAGCAGCGTCGCGAGCGGACTCAGACCAAGCCGCACATACATGCGGCACACGGCGAACAAGAGCAGCACGAACAGCGCGAGACTGGTGAGGTGCCCCGCGATCGCGCTCGAGCCGAACAGACTGTGATCGAGCCACAAGGAAAGGCTCGACAGCGGTCGGAAGAAGCGCACGCGCCAGTCCGCATCGGTCCACCACGGAAACGCACCGCTCTCCAGACTGCGCAAGGGCGCCTCTGCCAAGCTGCCGAAATCGTAGAGGCTCCAGGGTTTCCAACTCGGGCTCGAGATCCGACCGTCCATGACGAGCTGCATGCCGAAATCGTCGGCCATGAAGCCAAGCCACAAACTCGGCGCGTGGGCGAGCAGCGCGACGAGCAAGATGCCGATCCACGCAGCGCGCAGTTTCCAAGGCGTGTTGAACGGCGTGGGCGAGGACAGGTCCGAGTTCAAGCGACCCTACTCAAGCGCCGCCGACGCACAAATGCAAAAGCCCTTCGACGGCGCGAGCGTGCGGCCGGGGCGGAGATTTGCGATGCTCTCGCCTCGCGACCCTCGCGATCCCACTATGCAACTGCACCACTTTTCGATCGCATTGCTCTGCCTGCTCGCCGTGGCACAACTCCGGCCGACCCAGGACCCGCATGGCCCGGCTCCCACTGATCTGGAGGCACTTGCGAAGGAGGCACTGGGCAATCCGCGCGCGCACGCGCTGCTCACAGAGTTGTGCAGCGTCGCGCCCAAGCGGCTTTCGGGCTCGAAGGGAGCGGCCGCGGCGGTCGAGTGGGCGCGCGAAACGATGCTCGCGATCGGACTCAAGAACGTGCGCAAAGAACCGTGCATGGTCCCGCATTGGGAGCGCGGAACCACCGAGCGCCTGACGCTGCTCGACAAGGAAGGCGAAGCGAATACAGCCTTGAGCGTTTGTGCGCTCGGCGGCAGTCCGTCCACGCCTCCCGGCGGCATCGAGGCCGTAGTCGTTATGGTCAATAGTTTCGAGGAACTCACCAAGCTCGGCGAGCAGGCGCGCGGCAAGGCGATTTTTTTCAATCGTCCGATGGACCCGACGCTCAGCGATCCGTTCGCGGCCTATGGCGGTGCGGTGGATCAACGCGGCGGCGCGGGTGTGGCTGCATTCAAGGCTGGAGCGCGCTGCGCGATCGTGCGTTCGATGACCCTGGCGTACGACGACAAC
>JAYUUV010000101.1:0-5968 GCA_043754695.1 Planctomycetota bacterium | reverse complement strand
CGTCCATCGAAACGCACCGCTTTCGCGCGCTCGCGCAATGCGAGCGCGCGCGACACGAGGCGATCGATGTCGCGCGTGGCGAGCTCGTTCAAATGATAGAGCCCGTTCACTGCAATGCTCCGCTGGCCAGAGCTTCCCTGGCCGCACTCGCGACCACTTGCGGCTGTGAAATCGCATCGAGGGCCGCGGCCAACCGCTTCGGAGCATCGCTCGGCAAGTTGAGCGCCGGCGAGAGCCGCAACACACTCGGATCATCGCAGGTGCCGACGAGCACGCCCTGCGCGAGCAACGCATCGCGCACCGCGACCGCCTTGAATCCCGGCTTGAGCACGAGGCCGAGCAGCAGGCCCTCGCCACGTATCGAAGCGATCGGGCCGCGCACGCACGACGAACGGAAGGCCGCGGAAAGTTGGCGCACGTGTTCCAGGAATCCGGGCACCGCGATGCGCCGCGAGACTTCGCTCGCCGCCGCCAGCGCCAGCGGTCCGCCACCGAACGTCGTGCCCATCAATCCTTCAGGTGTCGCCGCCGCATGGTCCGCGCGCGCGACGGTCAAGCCGATCGGGAAGCCGCCGGCCGCGCCCTTGGCGGTCGTGAACATGTCGGGCAGCACGCCGAAATGTTGCGAAGCCCAGAACGTGCCCAGACGCCCATTGCCGGTCTGTACTTCGTCGAAGATCAAAAGCGCGCCGCTCGCGTCGCAGCGCGCGCGCAAACCGGCGAGAAATCCAGGCGCGGGTTCCTGCACGCCGGCCAGCGACTGGATCGGCTCGAGGATCACCGCGCCCACGCTCGAATCGATCGCGCGCTCGGCCGCGGCGAGATCGTTCCAGGGAATGCGCACGGCTTCGAACGGCGAGCCAGGAAACGCGAGACGCTTCGTGTCGCTGACTCGCGCGGCCGCGGCCGTCCGGCCGTGGAACGCGCCGCTGAAACTGACGACCTTGCTTCGGCCGGTGATCGCGAGCGACGCTTTCAACGCATTCTCGTTCGCTTCGGCGCCGGAATTCGTGGCGAACACGCTCCAGTCGCCGCGCGGCAACAGCGCTTCGAAGGCGACCAGGAAATCACAGCGCGGCGCGTGGTCGAGCAGATTGGTCGCGAACGACCAGTTTTTCCACTGGCGCTGCAGCACCAAGCCGAGTTCGGCATCGCCTGCTCCAAGCGTGTTGACGCAGTGACCGCCGTAAAGGTCGAGCACGACGCGTCCGTCGCGCGTGACGAGTTCACTGCCATTCGCCGAGACGATGTCGATCGCGATTCTTTTGTACGCGGGCCATTCATTCAGAGTCATCAGCAAACCCCCAGTCCGGAGCGGGACAATCCCCAGCTTTCCGGGTAATCGAGCATCAGGTTGAGACACTGCAACGCCTGGCCGGCGCCGCCTTTGACGAGATTGTCCAAGGTCAGCGCGACGGTGAGCACGTCGTCGCGCACGGACACTGCGAGCGAAGCGCGATTGGAGCCCGCGACACGGCGGATATCGGGCGCACCGCTTTCCAGGACTTCGACGAACGCTTCGCCGGCGTAGCTCTCGCGATAGATCGCGCGCACCGCTTCAGTGTCGAGCGTGCGATTGAGCGGCAGCGCCGCGGTCAAGTGGATACCGCGCGCGAAAGGACCGGAGTGCGCGACCAAATGCAGTTTCGCTTCCTGTCCACGCCAGGCCAGCGACTGCGCCAGCTCGGCCTCGTGACGGTGGCCGTCGAGCGAATAGGCCCACAGATTTCCGTGGCGATGCGGATGGTGCGTACCGGGCTTGGGCGCGTTGCCGCTGCCGCTCGAACCGGTGATGCCGTGCAGGATCCAGGGCCGTTCGCTGTCGAGAAATCCGGCGTAGGCGGCGGGCAAGGTCGCGAGTTGAATCGCCGTCGCGAAGCAGCCCGGCGCTGCGCAGCGGCTCGCGCGCGTGAGCGCATCGCGTTGGTACTCGGGCAAACCGTAGACGAAGTGCTCCGTCTCGCTGAAATCGGTGTGCGGCGCGCCATAGGCCGATTCATACAGTCGCGCATCGCGCAAGCGATAGTCGGCGGCCAGATCGACGACCACGACGCGACTCGCATCGCGGCCGAGCGTCGCGCGCAGGCGCTTCCACAATTCCGGCGACTCGCCATGGGGCAGTGCGAGCACGAGCGCCGCGCGCGTGCCGTCTGCGATGCAATCGATGAGCGCGCGTTCGGCTTCATCCGAAGAAACCGTCTCGACTGCGCTGGCCAAGTGTGGCTGCGATTCCGACAACGGCGTCTTGCTGCGCACGACCGCCGCGCGCAGCTGAAGTCCCGGATGCATCTCGCACAAACGCAAGAATTCGCCGGCCAGCATGCCACCTGCTCCCCACAGGAACATCGGCGTCTTGCGCTCGTTTTTCTGACGCGCGGGTTCGCGCGCCACGCTCGCCTGGTTGCTCGACTTCATGCGCCCACCTTGGCGCGCTCGATCAGCGGCAACAGCGCATCCGCCAGCCGATGTCCGTCGCGCAGCGCGTTCCACGCGGCAAGGCCGAGCTTGTCCGTGCAAAAACGCACGCCGACGGCCGAATCGGTGACGCGGCCGGACACGACGGCGATCGACATGCCGTAGCGCTCCGCGAGCAGATGCTGTCCGCCCCAGGCGCCGACCGGATCCTGCGCGCACAACACGGTCGCAGTGATCGCGCCGCGCAACGCCGGATCGGCGAGCAGCGCATGCACGCCGTAGGTGCCGAGCAGACCGTCGCCCATCTCGAGCACGATCACGTCGGGTTCGGCTTCGGCAAGGTGGCTGACCAGCGAATGGGCTGCCGCCAGCGCGGTAGCTTCGCTCGTCGTCACCACGCCGAAGTCGGTGAAGATCGCCGTCGGCTCCGCGCCGCAATCGGCCATCTGCAACACGTCGCGGCGCAAGGAAACGCCGGTGAGTTTGCCCGCCGCGATGCGCAGGCCCTTGCGTGAAAGTTCGCCGATGATCACCGACGCGGCGGTGGTCTTGCCCGCGTCCATGCAAGTGCCGACGAGCGCGATGATCGGCGGCAGCACGTCCGGTAGCGGCGCGCGCGGCAAAGCCGCACGCTCGATGTTGGCGGGCAGACCGACGCGTGTGCCGAGGTACGGAAATTCCAGCACGGAACCGAGTACTTCGATGCGGAAGGGCTCGCCGAGTCCGGGCACGGTTTCGGCGCCGATGCCGATCACGCCGCCGATGTTGAGCAACTGCAGTTGATCGCCGACGGAAATCTTCTCCGGCACGCGACCGGAATAGCCATACAGCGCGTCGCGGTGACCGAGCGCGCCGGCGATCACATCGCCGGGATGCAACGCGACCATGCGGCCGTGCACGTCCTCCATCGTGTTGTAGGACGTTTTCGCATTCAGGATGCGCGCGGCGACGACGGTGCCCGCGCGCGCGGGGATTTCGTCCCCGAGCACGGCGTTGCGCTCGAGCTCGAGCCGCATCGTCACCGAAGCGATCTTGTCCAACTGGACGCGCCTCATCGCAGCGCTTCCTTTTTCGCCGACTCTCCGGCGCGACGATGCAAACGCGCGGGCTCGGCCATGACGCGCGCGAGTCCGATGGCGCCTGCGGGATCGGAGCCGGTGGCCGGACGCTCGCCGTAGCGTGCGTCGCTCGCCGCCATGAGACTGAATTGGGAGCGCACACCTTCGACGAGCACAGCGCGGCCCGCGAGGCTCACGAACGCGCTGCCGGTGACGCGCGACTGGCTCGAGGCGAAAAATGCCTCGAGGTCGCGTTGGAACGGATCGTGGAAAAGGCCTTGGTGCAGGCGGCGGCCGTAGACGTCACCCAAGTGGTCCTTCCAAAAACGCTGCTCTTCGGTGAGCACGAGTTTTTCGAGTTCGCGGTGCGCGTCGAGCAAAATTTCCGCCGCCGGCGCTTCGAAGGCGATGCGCCCTTTGATGCCGAGCACGGTGTCGCCGAGGTGATAGCCGCGGCCGACGCCCAGGCGTCCGCCGTCATGATTCAAGCGCTCGATCAAGTCGATCGGCGACATCCGCACCCCGTCGAGAGCAACGGGAATTCCGGCCTCGAAATCAATTTGGATGCGCGCCGCGCCGCTGCCGCCGCGCGTCCATTGCCAGGCCTCTTCGGGCAGAGCCTGGAAGCTGTCACCCATCTCGGCGCCGCCGATGGTCAAACCCCACAGGCCGGCGTTGACCGAGTAACGGCCGCCTGCGGGCGGGATCGGCAAGTTGTATTTCGCCAGCCAAGCTCTTTGATCGTCGCGACTCGGCGCGAGGTCGCGCACAGGCGCGAGCACCTTGAGACCCGGCGCGATCGTGGTCAGCGCCGCTTCGAAGCGCACTTGATCGTTGCCCGCGGCCGTGCAGCCGTGCGCAACGGCGTCGAATCCGCCGGCCAGCGCTTCGCGCGCGAGCACTTCCGCCTGCAGGCCGCGCTCCGCGCCGACCGAAAGCGGATAGACACCGCCGCGGCGCACGTTGGCGGCGACGAGCCAGCGCAGCACGCGCTCGAACATCTCGGCGCGCGCATCGACGAAGCGGTGCTCCACCGCGCCAAGTTGCAGCGCGCGCTCGCGCAGCGAGATTTTCTCCGCCGCGCTGAACCCGCCGCAGTCGACGGTCAACGCCGTGACTTCAGCGCCCTGCTCGCGAATCAACCACGCGACGAGGTACGAAGTGTCGAGTCCACCGGAATAGGCCAACAAAACGCGCATCGAGGTTCCTTTGAAAGCGGACCTAGGAAAGCAGGGCGGCCACGCGCGCGCGCACACGGCGCGCGGCGGCCTGTGAAGAAGTCGCGACGAGCACCGTGTCGTCGCCGGCGATGGTCCCGGTGATTCCCGCCAAGCCATCGGCTTCGATCGCCCGCGCCACGGCCGACGCCGCGCCGGGCTCCGTGCGCACCAGCGTGAAGTGCGACGCGGTCGCATGACCGCGCACCAAGGCCTGCAGCGAGTCGAGCGGCGTGACGCGCTCCTCGGGCACCATGGTGTAGGTCCCGTCCTGCTTGGCCGCCTTGAGCGCGCGCAAATCGCGCGACAGGGCCGGCTGCGAAGCCACGAAGCCGCGCTTGACGAGTGCTTCGTGCAGTTCCGATTGGTTCTGGAACTGCCCGTTCTCGATTAGGTCGCGCAGCGTGCTGCGGCGTTCGGCGGTGGTGGCCATGGGGCGGGAGTAAGAATAAATAGTCGCCAGAATACTGCAAGGGTGGATTTTTATTCTCTTGGGTCCGTGGGGTGCAAGTCCATGGGAGTAGGTACTTGTTGAAAGACCGCCGTTTTAGGCCGAAAACGAGGGTCTCCGCGCGGAAGTAATTTTCTCCGGCGGCGAGTTACTCAGTGGACGGCAGGCGTCCGCTAGTCCGGCGGCTTTCCCGAGTCGAAGAAGACGATCAGTGCAGCCCAAAGCAGCGCGTAAGCGCCAAAGGCGGCAATTGCGAGGCACACCGCGCCCAAGACGTACATGCCGATCCCGGCTCGCTTCGGACGTTCCTCGGGGGTGACCATGGTCGGCCTACTTCGATTTCCGTGGTTGCGCGCCGTCCGACTCGGCTCCGAACAGGCGCGAGAAGAACCGGGACAAAGCGGGCGAAACGAAAAGCAGAATCAGTCCCCAGGCGATCAGGATCGGCCATGACAAGGCCGACCCGATGACTGGCGGAAAGTGCAGGAGGTCGATGCTGTTCATCGCGTATGCGACGACGAGCGCCAGCGCCGCGCTGACGATCTGAGCGACGACGAATCCCGCAAACTTCGCCACGGCTACAACCTCCCCATCGGTCTCTCGCTTCGCGCTCGCGGGCCGCCGGCGCCGAGCTGTCGCTCCGGCTTTTCGAGCAGAAGATGGAACTGGCTGGACATGAGTGAAAGCTCGCAGGGGACCTGTCCGCCCCCAGGGCCCTTCAGTATGCACTCGAGGATTGAGAATTGGGCCTCGGTTGTTCCGCAGGCCGGCGCAACCACCTTACTCTCTGTCCGTGAACCACCGACTCGCCCTGCTCCCGTGCGCGC
>JAYUUV010000100.1:0-7840 GCA_043754695.1 Planctomycetota bacterium | reverse complement strand
CGAGGTAGACGCGCGTTTTCTCGGCTCCGGGCGTTCCCGCCTGACGCGTGCCGATCGCGACCAGTTTTTCGAGGTCCGACCAGGCGCGCGCGGCGTCGAAGCTGCTTGCCTGCGCCGATGACGCCGCGGGACTTGGCGTGCAGCCGCTCAGCGCCAGCAATAGCGAAAGGAAGAAAAGGGGCGCGTAGCCCCTGCGGGCTTCCTGCTCACGTTTGGCCCTGCTCCAACGACTCCTGCGGCGGATCATGGCGTCTAGCTTATCGCCGGCGCAGCGGGGGCGCGCTAGCGGCCCGCTCGGCCTGACTTCCCAGGCCCGGGCCGGCGTGCGCTGCGCAGGTCCAGTTCCGGTCGACCCGCGCCGAGAGCAAGGCGGGGCCCTCCGAGCTCCGCACCCCGATGAATCCGACTCGACCCAGCCTGTACGAGATCGCACGCGCGACCGACGCGCGCGCCAGCCACGCGGCCTTGAACTGGGAGGGCAGCCTCGAGGAGTACATGGCGCTCGTCGAAGAGCGCCCTGCCCTCGCGCGCAATGCCTGGCAGCGGCTGATCGACATGCTCGAGAGCCACGGCTGCGCTCCCGTGCGCGGCGACGGGACGCCGCGGCATTGGAAGCTCTTCGACGATCCTTTCGACGCCGGTCGCGACGCGATCTTCGGCCTCGATGCCACGCTCGACGAATTGGTCATGACGATTCGCGCCGGCGCGCGCGGACTGGGACCCGAGCGGCGCGTGCTCTTGCTGCACGGTCCCGTGGGCGCGGCCAAGAGCACGATCGCGCGACTGCTCAAGCGCGGACTCGAGCGCTACTCGCAGACCGACGACGGCGCGATCTACACGTTCTCGTGGAACCTGGATGGCGAAATCATTCCCTCGCCGATGCACCAGGACCCGCTGCTGCTCGTGCCCGAATGCGCGCGCGCGGAAATGGAAGCGCGTCTCAACAAGAAACATCGCGGCGAATATCGACTTGCGATCCGCGGCGATCTCGATCCCGTAAGCCGTTTCTGCTGGCGCGAATTGATGCAGCGCTACGACGGCGACTGGTCCAAGCTGGCCGGCCACGTGCGCGTGCATCGCTTCGTGCTGTCCGAGCGCGACCGCGTCGGCATCGGCACCTTCCAGCCCAAGGACGAGAAGAACCAGGACTCGACCGAGCTGACCGGCGACCTCAACTTCCGCAAAATCGCCGAGTACGGTTCTGACTCCGATCCGCGCGCGTTCAATTTCGATGGCGAATTCAACGTCGCCAACCGCGGCCTGCTCGAGTTCATCGAAGTGCTCAAGCTCGACATGGCTTTCCTCTACGACTTGCTCGGCGCGACGCAAGAGCATTCGATCAAGCCAAAGAAGTTCGCGCAGACCTCGATCGACGAGGTGATCCTCGGCCACACCAACGAGCCGGAGTACAAGAAGCTCGCGACCAACGAATTGATGGAGGCTTTCCGCGACCGCACGATCAAGATCGACGTGCCCTACAACCTGGCCCTGGCGGACGAACGGCGCATCTACGAGCGCGCTTTCAAGCACTCCGAGCGCGGCTGGCCGACGCTCGCGCCGCACACGCTCGACATCGCGGCCCTGTGGTCGGTGATGACGCGCCTGGAAGAACCGACGCACGCGAACATGAGCGTGCTGCAGAAGGCGCGCCTGTACAACGGCGAAGAAGTCCAGGGCTTTGGCCCCGAACACGTCGCCGACCTGCGCGCGCAGTCGCAGCGCGAAGGCATGAGCGGCATTTCGCCGCGCTACGTCCAGGACCGCCTGGCGCAGGCGCTAGTGCGCGCCGAAAGTTGCGTCGACGCTTTCGACGTGCTCGACGAAATCGAATCCGGCCTGCGTCACCATAGTCTGATTTCCAACGACGAAACGCGCCGGCGCTACGTGCAACTCGTGGCCGTTGCGCGCGAGGCCTACGAGCAGAAACTCCAAGAAGAAGTGCAGGCCGTGATCGCTTCCGACGCGGAAGAACTCGACCGACTGTGCGCCAAGTACGTCGACAACGTGCGCGCCGCGACGCTGCGCGAGCCGTTGCTCGATAGCGCGGGCGGGGCCAGCGCTCCCGACGAACGCCTGATGCGCGCGATCGAGGAGAAAATCGAGATTCCCGAGTCGCGCAAGGACGATTTCCGCGCCGAATTGATGAATTTCATCGCCGGGGTGCAGCGCGAGGGCCGCACCTTTGAATGGCGCGAGAACAAGCGCCTGGCGCACGCGCTCGAGCACAAGGTCTTCGAGGACCGCCGCGACGTGATCCAACTCGTGGCCATGGTCTCGACCGTGATCGATCCCGACGCGCACGAAAAAATCCGCGTGATCCAAGATCGATTGATGCGCCGCTTCGGTTACGACGAAGTGTCCGCCGCGCGCGTGCTCAGTCATGTGGCCGGACTCTTTGCCAGGACTTCGGCCGCCAAGGCGCCGCCCCAGGCGGCCTGATCCAAGTCAGGCCTTCGCGAACATGTTGCGCATCGAAGCCGACCGCGCGCGCTTTCGCGAAATCGTGCGCGGCAGGATCCGCGCCGACCTGAAGCGCTACCTGAGCACCAGCGAGCTGTTCGCCCGGCGTGGCGATCGCGCGGTCAGTGTTCCGATCCCGCAGATCGAATTGCCGCGCCTGCGTTTTGGCGACAATCACAAGAGCGGTGTCGGCCAGGGCGCCGGCGAGCGCGGCGATTCGGTCGACGCCTCGGATGGCGAACCCGGATCAGGCAGCGCCGGCGAGGGCAGCGCCGAGCACGCGCTCGAAGTCGAAGTCGAACTCGACGAACTCGCCGCAATGCTCGGCCGCGAACTGGAATTGCCTTTCATCCAGCCGCGCGGCCGGCATTCGATCCTGTGCGAGGGTGGCCGCTACGATCACATCCGCTCGCGCGGGCCAGATTCGCTGCGCCACACGCGGCGCACCTTCAAGGAAGCGCTGATCCGCACGGTTGCCAGCGGTCAATGGGATCCCAAAAACCCCAAGGTCGTTCCGTTGCGCGAGGACTATCGCTTCCGCGCCAACCGGCCGCGGCCGATGCCGCATTCTTCGGCCGTGATCATCCACATGATGGACGTGTCCGGTTCCATGGGCCGCGAGCAGAAAGAGATCGTGCGCATCCAGGCTTTTTGGATCGACACTTGGTTGCGCAGCCAGTACGACCAGATCGAAGTCATGTACATCGTGCACGACGCGGCGGCGAAAATCGTCGACCGCGAATCGTTCTTTCACTTGCGCGAGTCGGGCGGCACGAAGATCAGTTCGGCCTATGAATTGTGCCTGGCCCAGATCCAGACGCGCTATCGGCCCGAGGACTGGAACATCTACGCCTTTCACTATTCCGACGGCGACAACTGGAGCGCGCGCGACACCGAACGCTGCATGACCTTGTTGCGCGACGAGTTGATACCGCGCGTCAACCAGTTTTGCTACGGGCAGGTGAAGAGCGCCTACGGCTCCGGCCAGTTCAAAAAGGACCTCGACGAATCGCTCGCCGGCGAAGACCGTCTGGTGACTGCGGCCGTCAACGACCGCAGCGACATCAGCGAAGCCATTCGCGCATTTCTCGGCAAGGGACGCTAGAAAATGGTGACGAGCGCACGCGCCAGCGACCTGCAACTTCCGCCCGCACTGCAGCTGCAGTCGGAGCGCATCCAAGCTCTCGCCCGCGCCGCCGGCCTCGACTTCGAAAAACTCGATTTCCGCCTGCTCGACGCCCACGACGTCAACGGTGTCGCGGCCTACGGCGGCTTTCCGACGCGCTATCCCTCGTGGCGTTTCGGCATGGAGTTCGAACGGCTGGAAAAGACGCGTCAATACGGTCTTTCGCGCATCTACGAACTCGTGATCAACACCGAGCCCGTGGTCGCCTATTTGGTCAAGACCAATTCGCACCTCGAGCAAAAACTGGTGATCGCGCACGTCTGCGGCCACGCCGATTTCTTCAAGCACAACAGCTGGTTCGCTTCGACCGACCGCGGAATGTTGGATCGCATGGGCTGGCACTCGAACCTGGTGCGCCAGGCGATGGACCGCGAGGGCCAGGACACCGTCGAAGCGTTTCTCGACACCGCGCTTTCGCTCGAAACGCTGATCGATCCCTACTTGCCCTTGCGTCGCCGTCTCGGCGCCGATGTGCGTAACGCTTCGAATCCGCCGACTTTCGACGTGCTGGGATTCTTGGCCGCCCACGCGCCCCTGCCGCAGTGGAAGCGCGAGCTGCTCGAGATGGTGCGCAGCGAGGCCTACTATTTTCAGCCGCAGCGCATGACCAAGATCATGAACGAGGGTTGGGCTTCGTTCTGGCACGCGCGCCTGCTGACTGGCGGCGTGCTGAGCGATTCCGAAATCGTCGATTTTGCCGACTGCCATTCGGGCGCGACTGCCGATTCGCCGGGGCGCGTGAACCCCTACAAGCTCGGCATCGAACTTTTCCGCTCGGCCTTCGAGCAGGGCCTGGACATTTTTCGCCTGCGCCGCATCCACAACGACGCGAGCTTGATTGATCTCTTGGTTGATGCTGCGTTCGTGGAGCGCCAAAAACTCTTCCTCTACGGCACCAACGCGAAGACGGGCCGCACGGAGGTCGTCGAGCGCGATCCCGCGCGGGTCAAAGCGCGACTGATCCAGGATCTATCGTGGGGCGGCCTGCCGCAAATCGAACTGGTCTCGGTGGGGGAGTCGCCGACGCGCATGCTCGAACTGCGCCACCACCACGACGGCCGCGATCTCGAACTTGATGCCGCCAAGGCGACGCTACTGTGTGTCGAACGCCTGTGGGGCGCGCCGGTCCGACTTGCCACGCGCGAGGGAGGCGAAGCTCGCAACTTGATCGCCCGCCACGGCGAAGCGACGGTCGAGGACGCTGTCGAATAGCGCGAGCTCCTTGGGTGGCGAGCCTGAGGTGGATCGGAGTAGACTTTCGAGAGACTGTGCGTACCCGCTGACGCGGGGAACCCATGACCGAAGGTGAAGTCACCTTCCCGGTCAAGGTGCTCTCCACGACGTTGCGCCAGCAGGTTGCACATGCAGAAGACTACAAATTCCGACCATCGGCGACTCAAGTGCGAGCACGGTTAGCCAGCGCTGCGATCGCGATTGCTGCTATTGGCGCGCTGGGCTTTCTGGTTCGGGATCGAGTTCCTGGAGGTGACGGAATCGCTGCGCGATTTGATGCACCCACAGGCGAGTCCTATCTCGTTCTCCAGCAATGGAACGATTGGTCTGAGCCCTATGAGGTTTCGTTCTTCATGAGGACGCGTGAAGGACGTTGGGGATGGTGCTACATCGACCACCAGAGCCATCGAGTGCGCGATGCCTCTATCGTGCCGAGTGTCGATGGGCAAACACTCGTGGTTTATTCCAGCAAAGTGAAGCTTGCCGAGTACGACAACGCAGGCCACACGTTTTCATTGTTTGATCGGTCAGGACAGAAGTCCAGGACCCTGCCTGCTCCACAAGAATGGCAATCACCGCCTCCGTCGCTACTGCGCTAGAGCACGACCAAGTACCGGTAGTGGGTCCGTTCTAGTTACATCTCAGGCGGGCTTCGGTGCTGGATGTTCGAGCAGTGAGATAAGCCCCTCGATGCTCCAGGTTTGATCGGCGATTCCGGCGGCCATCGTCCACGGCTCCGAAATGTTTGGCCGCTTGAGCGGCCAGTGGAGCTGCCCATCCCGAAAGCGCTGTCCGCAGCTCCGATACCCCCTGGAGGGCAATGGCTCGGCCTGAACGCTGGCACCGGAGCAATCAATTCGCGAGACTGGTTCCCATGCTTGTCGTAAATGCTCGAATTGTGCCTGGGCTGATCATTGTCGCACTGCTTTGCGCCTGCCGCGATTCCAAGGGCGGCCCGCAGGGCGTAAAGCTCGTGCCGTCTTCGCTCGCCGCCGGCGGGTGCACCGGACCCGATCAGGCGTTCACGCCCGGGCAGACGCCGACAGCAGTCGCGCTGGCGACACTTTCGATCGGCGCTTTCTCGCAGGTCTGCGCGGCGGGCGATAGCGAAACGCTGTTCGCTACCGGCGCCAACGCCACGGTCGTGCAGATCGATGTCTCCGGCGCACTGCCGGTGGAGACCGAACTGCTGGCCGCAGGAGCTGTCGCGACGCTGCTCACCGGCGTGGGCATAGCGGCCGCGCCGGAACTTTCCGGGATCAGCGTTTTCGACAGCTCCTCGTTGCTCGTGATCGAGCACACGTCGAACACACTTCTGCTCGTCGATCGAAGCGCGGTCCAACCGGTCAGCTTCTTCGCCGGACTGCCCGACACGGTCGGCGGATTCGCCGATGGAACGGCGCTCGCGATTCCGGGCACGGGCCAGGCACGCTTCCACTTTCAAGGGCCGAGCCAGTTGGTCGTGACCGATCCGCTCGCGCCGTTCATCTTCGTCGCCGACACCGGCAATCACGCGATCCGCCGCATTTCCTCGGGCTTCGTCAGCACGCTCGCCGGCAGCGGGGCGCCCTTCTTCGCAGACGGCGATATCTCCAATGCCGGCTTCGACTCTCCGAACGGACTTTCCGTCACCTGCAGTGGATCGCTGCTCGTCTCCGAGTCTGGAGCCGCGGCCGCGGGCGGACATCGGCTGCGCCAAATTCTGCTCGGGCCGGTTTCGATCCTCGGCCAGAGCGGGACGGTCACGACGCGCGCGGGCGACGGGAGCGATGCAACCATCGAAGGCGACAACACTGCGGCCTCGCTGGCGGCGCCAGTGTCGCCGCTCGCGACTGCCGCGAGCGACACGTACTGGATCGATTCGACCACCGGCATCCTGCGGCGCATGCGCGGGGCGGCGGACACGTGCGACTGTCCGCTGTGGACCGATTGCGCGGCGGCGGTGCTCGGCGGCGGCGATTTCACGCCCGCGGGTGTCTTGTCGCTGACGCAGACATCTTCAGGCGTGCTCTACGTCCTCGATGCGACGGGCGGCACGCTGTGGCGCGTCACTCCCTAGCCGCGCGAGTTGCAGCGGTTGTCCCGACGGTGTCCGTTACGTTCAACAAGACTCAGGGTAGGACAAGACGAACGCTCGGCGGTTCCTCCGCTCGAATGCGATTCCGTTGAACTCGGGGAAGCGGCCCCCGGGAAAGAGAGGCACAGTGAATTTCGTGTTGCGCATCGGACTGTTGTCGTTTCTGCTTCCATTGCTCGTCCAAGACCTTGCTGCGGCGCAATCGGATGTGCTGAGCTGGGGTCAGCTGGTGTCCAATGGCGCCTGGAACCGGGAGAGCTTCGTCGCGATCGCGAGCGGCGGCGGCCGCACACTCGCGCTGCGCAGCGACGGCACGGCGGTGGGCTGGGGCCTGAACGCGAATGGCGAGTGCGAAGTTCCCCCGAGCATCGGATACGTCAAATTGGAGGTGGGGCAAGTCCATGTGGCTGCGCTGCGGACCGACGGCTCGATTGCGGCGTGGGGCAACAACGGCTCGCAACAGTGCAATGTACCCGTGCTGCAGACGGGCCTAACGTACGTCGACGTCGCCACGGGTTCGCTGCACACGGTGGCACGCGTGTCCGATGGCTCGATCCGAGCCTGGGGTCTTGACGACTTTCTACAATGCAGCAACGTGCCGGCGCTGCCGCCTGGAATGACCTACACCCAAATCGCTGCGGGCACTTTCCACACGCTTGCGCTTCGGAGCGACGGCATCGCGCTGGGCTGGGGGAGAAACGATTCTGGACAAGCCTCTGTGCCGGCACTGCCCGCCGGCATGTCGTACATCAGCATCTCCGCTGCGGGATACCATTCACTTGCGCTGCGTAGCGACGGCCGATCCGTGGCGTGGGGCAGCGGCGCGGCGGGTCTGAACAGCGTTCCGGTGCTCCCGCAAGGAGTTCTGTACGTTGAGGTTTCTG
>JAYUUV010000099.1:0-3603 GCA_043754695.1 Planctomycetota bacterium | reverse complement strand
GCTCGAATTGGCGCGCATCGCCCAGCAGGCCGACGATGGAAATGCCCGAATCCTCGCGGCTCCACCTGTCGCTCGAACCACCGGTATGGGCGATCGCGAGCAGACTGCCCGTTTTCGATCGGATGTAGGAGAGATGCCGACCGAACCAATCGCCAGCCTTGGCTCCATCGATGTGACGGATGAGCTTCCAGTTCGCACCTGACACGATCACCACACTGCCGGTGCGGCCCGCAGGAGACCACGCTCGCGGAGCACCGACTGCGAGGTCGGCGACACCATCGCCGTCGATGTCAGGCAGGCCGGCAACTGCGACACCGAAAAACGACAGATAGGCATCGGGATCACTGTGCAAGACCGTCTCAGGATCGCTGTCTGGCACGGGCGATGGCGATGCGGCGGACCGCTCGGATGCACACGCCGCGAGCAACGTAAGAGCGAAGCACTCGAAGGCAGTCGCTTTCACGGGCCCAGTTCTCCCAAGAAGGGGGATCTGGCGTGGATCCGCGCAAAGCCAGGCTCGCTACTTCGCGACGCCCGTAGTTGATGGCTGCCTTGCATTTCGCCGACCCGTCTACCGACCAGGCCCATCCAGTCTACGCATAGCAGCGGATGTGGAATGTGCCATTTCGGCGTAGAAATCAACCGATCCTGTTCTTTCTTTCAACTATGGGCACCCACGCGCTTGCGCCTGGTACTCAGTCGTACGCGCAGTATTGGAGCCGCGATCAGGGCTTCGCACCGCCGAACAATAGCGGACTTTCGGATGGTCTCAGCTTCGTGATTTGCTGGTAGAGCAGGCGGGCACATCGCAAAAGGGGGCCGAGCGCGCGAAGGCGAACGGCTCGCAGGGCCAAGAGGACGCGGCTACGCACTCTGACAGGCCATGTCTGCCTCATTAGTCGTATCGCGGTCACGGCCTTCAGCTTCGACACTCATTCCAGTCCCGCACCACGCGGGGCACAAGAATGAACGTCATTACGAAACTGGATGGTTATCGCTGGGTGATGCGAGCTCCCAAGGAGCCGCTCGTTCGCGAAAAGTTCACGGCTCTCGAGCCCGGCGAAGACGAAGCGCTCGTGCGTGTCGTCGGCTGTGGCGTGTGTCACACCGACCTGGGCTTCTTGTACGACGGCGTGCGCACGCGGCATGCGTTGCCGCTTGCACTCGGGCACGAGATCTCAGGCGAGGTCATCGCGACCGGCTCCAGTTACGAGCATCTGCTCGGCCGCGCCGTAATCGTTCCTGCGGTCACGCCGTGCGGAAGGTGCGACGCGTGCCTCGAAGGCTTCGGCACGGTCTGTCGCGCGCAGGTGATGCCGGGCAATGACGTGCAGGGCGGATTCGCCAGTCACCTCGTGGTCCCCGCGCGCGGCCTGTGCATCGTCGAAGCGCCCGGTGCGCTCGAAGGGTGCGAGCTTGCAAAATCAGGTTGCACGCTGGCGGAGCTATCAGTGGTCGCGGATGCGGTGAGCACGCCGTACCAGGCGATCTGTCGCAGCGGACTTGGCGACGGCGATCTCGCGATCGTGATCGGACTCGGCGGTGTCGGCGGGTTCGCGGTGCAGATCGCGAAAGCACTCGGTGCGCACGTGGTCGGCTTCGACGTGGCGCAGGAGCGCATCGACGCGCTCGGCAAATATGGACTCGAACTCGGCATCAACCCCAAGGGGCTCGACGGTAATGCGCTCGCGGCGCGCGTCAAGGAATTCGCCGCTGCGAAGGGCATCGCGCCGCGCGGCTGGAAGATCTTCGAATGCTCAGGCTCGCGCGCGGGTCAGGAACTCGCTTGGCGACTGCTCGGTCCCGCGGCGTACCTCTCGGTGGTCGGATTCAGCATGGACAAGGTCGAGGTCCGGCTTTCGAACCTGATGGCCTACGACGCGGTCGCGGCGGGGAATTGGGGCTGCCTGCCGGAGTTGTATCCCGCGCTAGTTTCGATGGTGCTCGAAGGCCGGATTTCCGTGCGGCCGTTCGTCGAGGTTCACCCGATGGCCGACGCGCAGAGCGTGCTCGAGCGCGCGCACGCCCACCAGACCAGGCAAAGACCCGTGCTCGTTCCTTGAGCGAGCGCCACAAGAGTTCTCCATGACGACCACACAACGCGCGATGAACTTCGATCTCACTTCCGCCGACGCGGAATGCCCGCTGCTGCGCTACGAGCGCAAGCCGCTGACCACGCCGAACAGTGCCGCGCCGATCGACGGTCTGTACGTCGCTTGGATCACGCTCGACAATCAAAAGCAACTCAACAGCTACACGACCGACATGATCAAGGCCGTGATCACGGCCTTTCGCCGCGCTTCGAACGAGCGCGACGTGATCGCGGTCGTGTTCACGGGCTCGGGCACTCGCGCGTTCTGCACGGGCGGCAACACCGAGGAATACGCCGAGTACTACTCCGGGCAGCCCGATGAATATCTGCGCTACATGCGCCTGTTCAACGACATGGTCACGGGGATCCTGCACTGCGACAAACCGGTGATCTGTCGCGTCAACGGCATGCGCATCGCCGGCGGGCAGGAGATCGGCATGGCCTGCGACTTCTCGATCGCGAGCGACCTGGCCGTGTTCGGTCAGGCCGGACCGCGACACGGTTCGGCGCCCGATGGAGGCTCGACCGATTTTCTGCCGCTGTTCGTCGGCATCGAACGCGCGATGGCGAGCAGCACGCTGTGCGAGACCTGGAGCGCCTACCAGGCGTTGCAATACGGCCTGTTGAGCGACGCTGTTCCTGTGCTGCGCCTCGATGGGCAGGTCGTGCGCAATCCGACCGTGACCACCGCGCGTTGGCTCGACGAGAGCGGCAAGCCGGTGTGGGGCGAGCCGAAGACCGGCGCCGAACTCGCCGCCGGGCGCGAAGCGTTGAAGCGGGGCACGATCGAATTGGCTGCGCTGGACAGGAAGGTCGACGAATTGGTCTTCAAGTTGGCGCGTACCATGCCCAATTGCCTGCGCAAGACGATCGAGTCCGTGCGCAAGCACAAACTCGCGCACTGGGACAAGAACCGCGAATCCAACCGCAGTTGGCTCGCGCTCAACATGATGACCGAAGCCAATCTCGGCTTCCGCGCGTTCCACGAAGGGCCGAAGGATCGCCGCGAGGTCGATTTCTTCGAACTGCGCCGCCGCTTGGCGCAGGGCGAGCGCTGGTCGGGAGAATTCATCGAGTCGCTGATTCCGCGCGAGGACAAGGCAGGCAGGCCGTGAGTCCGCTGGCCGCCCCGCTGGTGCGTGTCGAGCGACTTGACGACGGCCGCGTGGCGCGCATCGCGATCGACGCCGGTCGTGGAAATGTGATCGGCAGCGGCGTGATCGCGCAGTTGTCGTCGGCCTTCAGTTCGCTCACGCAAGACAGCGGCCTGCGTGCCGTGTTGCTCGACCATGCCGGTCCGGACTTCTCCTTCGGAGCGAGCGTCGAAGAGCATGCCCCAAAGAAAGTCGCCGAAATGATGCGGGCGTTGCACGGACTGGCGGCCGACATGGTCAGCTTTCCCGTGACGACGATTGCCTGCGTGCGCGGTCGTTGCCTGGGCGGCGGACTCGAACTCGCGGCCTTGTGCGATCTGGTCTTCGCTTCGCGCGAGACGAAATTCGCGCAGCCCG
>JAYUUV010000098.1:0-2768 GCA_043754695.1 Planctomycetota bacterium | reverse complement strand
CCGACCGCGACCCGCAAACCCAGCGCGCGCGCGGCGTGCTGCCGCACGCGTTCGCGATCGCCATGGGCAGCCTGTTCACCCTGGTCAGCGTGCTGCGCTGCGCACTCGGATTCGGCATCCTCTGACTCTGCCAGCTTGGCATTCGACGCCTGCCTGATCGGCAGCAAATTTGTCGCGGACGGCCTCCAGGGCATCGTGGAGGCCGTCCGCATTCGCTGATGCGAGTCTTCGCGTCTGGCATGAGCCTTGCGCGGCGAAGTTCATCATGCAGATGCAGCACACCACCAAAGCGGGCGAAGCGATCCAGAACGCGCAGAAACTTGCCACGGAGTCGAACCACCCCGAACTGACGCCGACTCACCTGGCGATCAGCCTGTTGCAGACGCCGGAGGGAGTGATGAGCGGCGTGCTGCAGAAACTAGGTATCGACGCGCGCGTGCTCGCCGGCGAACTGGTCCTGGCGCTGGACAAACTTCCGCGAGCCGAGGGTAGCCAACTGGCGCCCTCGCGCGCGTTCGTGGAGACGATGAACGCCTCGGCCGAACTGGCCAAGAAACTTGGCGACGAGTTCATCTCGACTGAGCACTTGCTGCTCGCGCTGGCAAAGAAGGGCGGCCCGGAAGTGGTCGGTCTATTCAACGCGCGCAAGTTGACGGCGGAGCGCGTCGAGGCGGCGCTCGCCCAGGTTCGCGGCGACAAACGCGTCACCTCTCCGGATCCCGAAGCCACCTACGAGACGCTCAAGAAGTACGCGCGCGACCTGACGGCCGATGCGGCCGCGGGCAAGCTCGACCCGGTGATCGGGCGCGACGCGGAGATCCGCCGCACGATGCAAGTGCTCTCGCGCCGGCGCAAGAACAACCCGGTGCTGATCGGAGATCCTGGGGTCGGCAAGACCGCGATCGTCGAGGGCCTGGCCAATCGCATCGTCGCCGGCGACGTGCCGGAAAGTCTCAAGAAGAAGAAGGTCATGGCGCTCGACCTCGGTGCACTGCTCGCGGGCGCCAAGTACCGCGGCGAATTCGAGGAGCGGCTCAAGGCCGTGCTCAAGGAAGTCACAGCCGCGAGCGGCGAGATCATTCTCTTCATCGACGAATTGCACACGCTGGTCGGCGCGGGCGGCGCGGAGGGCGCGATCGACGCGGCCAACCTGCTGAAGCCGGCGCTGGCGCGCGGCGATTTGCGTTGCATCGGGGCGACGACACTCGACGAATATCGCAAGTACGTCGAGAAAGACAAAGCGCTCGAGCGGCGTTTCATGACCGTGCTCGTCGGCGAGCCTTCGGTCGACGACACGATCGCGATCCTGCGCGGTTTGAAGGAACGCTACGAAGTCCACTACGGCGTGCGCATCCTGGACGCGGCCTTGGTCGCCGCAGCGCGCCTCGCGGATCGACACATCGCCGATCGCTTCATGCCCGACAAGGCCATCGATTTGATGGACGAAGCCGCGGCGCAGCTGCGCATGTCGATCGACTCCTTGCCTCCGGAACTCGACGAGCTCGAGCGCAAGATCCGCCAGCTCGAGATCGAACGCGGCGCGATCGAGAAGGAAAAAAGTGCGGCCAACAGCGCGCGTCTCAAGGGCATTTCGCTGGAGCTCGCCGAGCTTGGCGAATCCAAGACTGCGCTGCGCGCGCGTTGGCAGAGCGAAAAAGACCTGATCACTTCCATCCGCGCCGGAAAGACATTGATCGAAAGCTTGCGCTCCGAAGCCGAGCGCAAGGAACGCGAAGGCGACTACGCGCGCGTCGGCGCGATTCGCTACGGCGACCTGCCGCAGGCCGAGATCAACGTGAAGAACGCTGTCGCGCGGCTCGCGGATGTGCAGAAGGACGGTGCGCTGCTGCCCGAGGAAGTCGGCGCGGAGATGATCGCCAAGGTGGTCAGTCGCTGGACCGGCATTCCGGTGACGCGCTTGCTCGAGACCGAGCGCGAAAAACTCATGCACATGGAAGATCGCCTGCGCGAGCGCGTGGTCGGTCAGGACCAGGCCTTGGAGACGATTTCGCAGGCTGTGCGACGCGCTCGCGCCGGATTGCAGGAGACGACGCGGCCGCTGGCTTCGTTCCTGATGCTCGGCCCCACCGGTGTCGGCAAGACCGAAACGGCCAAGGCGGTCGCGGAATTCCTGTTCGACGACGAGAACTCGATGATTCGAATCGACATGAGCGAGTTCATGGAGAAACACTCGGTCGCGCGCCTGCTCGGCGCTCCACCGGGTTATGTCGGTTACGACGAAGGCGGCGCGCTGACCGAAGCGGTGCGGCGCAAGCCGCATTGCGTGCTGCTGCTCGATGAAGTCGAAAAGGCGCACCCGGACGTGTTCCACATCCTGCTGCAGTTGCTCGACGACGGACGCTTGACGGACGGCCATGGCCGCACGGTCGACTTCTCGCAGACGCTCGTGTTCATGACTTCGAATCTGCGCAGCGAAGCGCAGTTGCGCGATTTCTTCAGGCCCGAGTTCCTCAACCGGCTCGACGACGTGATCACGTTCCAGCCACTCGAAGCGGCGGTGATCGCCAACATCGTCGGCGTGCAACTCAAGCGTCTACAGAAGACGCTCGCTGAGCAGGAAATCGGCCTGGAACTGACGACCGCAGCGAAGAACGAAATCGCGCGCGAAGGCTACGACCCCGAATTCGGCGCGCGCCCGCTCAAACGCGCCCTGCAACGCCGCGTCCAAAACCTGCTCGCCGAAGCGATCCTCTCAGGCAAGCTGCAGAAGGGCGAGACCGCCCTGGTCGACTTCGATCACGGCCACT
>JAYUUV010000097.1:0-15725 GCA_043754695.1 Planctomycetota bacterium | reverse complement strand
GGTGTCCGCGGGATCCTGATCTTGCGGCATCGTCGCGTCCGTCTCGGAGCCCATGGGCTCCGGATTCACGGGCTGCGAGTCCGGCATCGTTGCCGGCGGCGTGTCGTTCGAGGAAGCGGAGCGGCACGACCAGGTGCCGAGGAGGAGAGCCGACGAGAGCAGAAGGAAGCGCAAGCGCATGAGTACGGTTGCCTCGCTGACCGCGCGGTCGTGGGACCGGCGGTGCTTCGGTGCTGGGGATGACCCGACCGCGGGGTTGCGGCCGGAGGGAGTGGTCGTCGCGACGACCGAGGGGGGTGAACTTTTTGGGAGCAGTCCGAAGCGCGATCCTGTGCGGCTGTTTCGAGGATCCGGCGCGCTGCGCGCGTGGATTCGCAAAGTGAAGCCGTGGGGAACTCGTTCCAGAATCACCCGGGCGCGTGACGAGCGGGGGCTCGTCGGCGTCCGGGCAAGGGGGGGGAGCATAGCTGTGCCGACCGAAGGGGTCAATCGCGCAAACCGAGCCGTCTCCTACCCCGACAATTCAAAGAGCGTTCGAGTGAGTGGCTACCCGACACCTCCGGCCTGGTTACCGCGGCGGTCCGGAACGGGGCTCGGGCCTGGCAAGGCCCAGCTCACCCATCGCCAACTGGATGTCCTTCCAGCATTCCGCCTTTTCGCTGGGGCTGCGCAGCAGGTAGGCCGGATGGAAGGTCGGCACGATTTTTCTGCCGTTGCGCTCGTGAACGCGGGCCCGCAGGCCCCCGAGCGACGAATCCGACTGGAGCAGGTGCTTGGAGGCGTGCCCACCGAGTGGAATCACGACCTTGGGATTGATCAACTCGATCTGCCGGTCGAGCCAGGGCGTGCAGAGCGTCTTCTCGACGTCGGTCGGGTCGCGGTTCTCCGGCGGGCGGCATTTAAGGACGTTGGCGATGACCACGTCCTCGCGTCGCAGGCCCATGCCTTTGGTGATGATATCGGTGAGCAGGGCACCGGCGCGGCCGACGAAAGGCACGCCCTGCTCATCCTCGCTGGCGCCCGGGGCCTCGCCGACGAACATGACCGGCACTTTCCCGCTGCCATCCATGAATACGGTCTGTTTTCGCGTTCGGCACAGGCTGCAGGCCGTGCAAGCGGCGACGGCTTCGCGCAGACTGGCCAGATCCTTGCAACTTGCTGCCCGCGCGCGAATTTCGTCCGCCTGGATCTCGGCCGCCTGCAGGGCGATCTGCGCAGGTTTTTTCAACGTCGCGTCGGCGAGGAGTGCCGCCGGCTGGGGCTCGGACCTGTGTTCCTTAATAGGAAGAGCGCGCGGAGCAGCGCCGGGAAGCAGGCTGGGCAGAGCGGCCGCCCGTGGCGCAACCGGGCCGGCTCGCACGGCCTCGGCCGCCGTCGGGAGCAAGGATTTTCGCTGCCCGCGTCGCTCGAGCCGTCGCGCGTGCGCGGACAGAGCGGAAACCAAGAGGCTCAGTTCCTCCCTCGGTTCCTGATCGGATTGCGCGGCCATGTGGGCCGAGACTAACAACGACTCGAAGAACTCCCCACTCCGAATCGAATCCGTGCCCGGCGGACCGTCAGGGCGGAGCCAGGCTCGACGTCCTTCGAGGACAGTCCGACGGCTTGCTGGTGAATCGCCCTTGCGGGATGGGGCGCGGCGCGGTGACATCCTCGCACCATGCGACAACTCTGGATCCCGATTCTGCTCGCGCTGGGGTCCGTCGTCGGCTGCTCGAAGGAGAACTCCGCCGCGCCGCCCGCCCCGCCGACGCCTGTCGCCGGAGAAAAACCGCTGCCGCCGAAGGCAGGCCCAAGTTTCGCGGCCCAACTTCCGCACTCGCGTGATCCGCGGGTCGCGGCCTGCGCCGCCGCGCTCGAGACGGGCGATCTCGGCCGGGCGCAGAGCCTGCTGCTCGAACTTGCGGACATGGAATCGCCCGACACCACCTGCCTGCGCGCGCGCTTGCTCTCCTCGCAGGGCGATCAGATCGCGGCGGTGCGCGAACTGGAACAGGCCCGCAAGACCTGGCCCGATCAGGGCGCGCTCTACGCGACTGCGGCCGAGATTCACGCGGCCAGCGGCCGACTCGAATCGGCCCACGAGGAAGTTCGCGCCGGGCTCGCCGCCGCTGGACCCACAGCCGACCTTTCGCGTGCACGCGGCGTGCTCTGCCTGCTCCAACAGGGCGGAGCGAAGCAAGGTCTTGCGCACCTGCTCGACGCATTGAAGGCGGATCCCAATCTCCTGTTCTGCAAGGGACCGCTGACCGAGGCCCATCGTCTGCTCGCCACGGCGGCGCTGGCGAAATCGGACCCCCGCGAGGCCCTGGCCCACGCGCGCGAAGGACTCAAGCTCGAACCCGACAACGCGGACCTGCGACTCTTGTGCGCGGACTCGTTGGTGGCCGCGGGCGACTTCGACGAAGGTCTGCCCGCCTACGAAGAACTCGCGCGCGGCGGACGCGATTTCGGCGCGTCGCTGCGGCTCTACTATCAAAAGGGCGCGACTATGGCTCTGGTCGAACGTCGGCCGGAGGTTGCCTTCGCGCGTTACCTGCGCGCGCGCCAACTGGGCGCCACGAACGAGGAACTGGGCCTGGGCGCCGAGATCCTGGGGCGCGCCGTCGGCGAAGCCCAGACTGCGGCGGACAAAGCCTATGAGGAAGAGCGTTTCGCCGATGCGCGCAAGGAACTCGACCGGTTGCTGGTGATCGAACCGCTGGACCTGGCTGCGCGGACCCAACTTGGCGTCGTGTGCTTCAAGTTGAAGGATTTTGCCTCGGCCAGCGCCGCCTGGCGCGGAGTGCTCGAAATTGCCGAGAAAAGTGCTGTGAAACTGCCTGAGCCGGTGCACTTGAACCTGGCGCGTTCGCTCTACGCCGAAGGCAAGACCGCGGAAATCAAACAAGTCTGCGAGCAGTACCTGGCCAAGGAACCCGAGGGCGAATGGGCCGCGCAGACGCGCGAGATGCTCGAGCGCATCAGCCGCTGAGCGCTCAGAGCTTTTCCTTGCCGCCCAACGCCTGATAGCGCGCGAACGCCGCCGCCGCGCGCTGCATGTCGCCCTGCTTCGCGTACAAGCGCGCCAGATCGAGCTGGGCGCCAGCAAAACGCGGGTCTCGTCCCGCGCTGCCGCCGAGCATTTTCTCCAAGTCGGCGCGCGCCTCGTCGTCGCGGCCCTGAAGACGCGCGATCACCGCGCGGTTGTAGCGCGCGATGTCGAGGGTCGCATCGAGTTCGAGCGCTCGGTCGTAGCTCTTTCTGGCGCCTTCGAGATCGTCCTGTTTGCGCTGCGTCTCGCCGAGCGCCATCCAACCGCGCGCGAAATCGGGCGCGATCGCGAGCAGCTCGTCGAGCACGGCGCGCGCGCGCTGCGCATCGCCCGCTTCAAGCCAAAGCTGCGCAAGGCCCAGTCGCGGCAGCGGCTCGCGCGGATTCTCGCGCACCTGCAGGAGCCGCGCGCGGTAGTAGCTGTGCCAGCGGCCGAGGGCTTCCTCGCGCTTGGCGCATTCCATTGTGCGTTGTCCGTCCTGTCGGCGCGAGGCTTCGACGGCGAGCAGATGCCACGCCCCAGCGGCCTCTGCGCAGCGCGGCTCCAATTCGAGGAAACGTTGGATCAGCGGCAGTGCCAGATCCCACTCGCCGCGCCGCGATCGCGCGCGCCCCGCGAGCAGCCAGGCATCGTTTGTCGCGGGCGTGCGCAGCGTCTTCTTTTCACTGTCCCACAACAAGGAGAGCACACCATCGAGGTCGTCCGCTTCGAGCGCGAGTCGCGCGCGCTCCGCGACGATGTACTCACCGGGCGCCGCATTCGCTGCCTTGTCGAGCAGTTCGTGCGCCTGCTTCAAGAGTCCCGTCCGATCGAGTGCTCGCGACACGAGCGCGATCGCGCGCGCATCCTTCGCCAGCGCTCCATCCTTGGCGACGAGCGCACGGCCGTCGCGCAGGACCTCGTCGGGCAGATCGAGGTCGAGGCTTTCTTTCCAGGTCGCCAGCCGCGCGTCGAGCGAGACCGCGGCCGATTGAACCGTGGCCACGGGTTGCAACGCGGGCGGCTCTTGAGCCATGCCCGTCGGCGCGAACAGGCTGAACGCGAGCCAGGCCATCGCCCGCGTGGCACTCAAGGCAATTTTTCCTCGGCGATCACGCCTTTGCCCTCGCGCACCGTGAGGCAACGATCCGCGCGGCCTGGGCCGATCGCTTCGATCGCGCCCGAAGGCCAGACGATTTGCAACTGCGTGTACTCGACTTCACCGCCCAGGCCGAAAAAAGCCCACGGCGACGACGCCGATTGATAGCCACAGGCCGTCTGGATTTCGACGTGTTGCGTGCTCTCCACACCCTTCGCATCGCGCGAGCGCAACTCGACGCGCGCGCCGTGCGCATCGGCCGGCGTGCGCGGCGCTTTGGCCGAGCGCACCGCCGGCCCGAGGCAGCGCACGATCAAACGGTGGCCCTGATTTTCGCTGCGATTGATGCCCAGCGCCGCCGGTCCGTCGATGCGCGACAGCACGAGATCGAGATCGCCGTCAGCGTCGAGATCGCCGACCGCCGATCCGCGCGCGCCGAGCCTCGGAGCCAGGATCGAGTCGGGGCCGTCGGCGCTCACAGCGATGACCTGTCCCTGCGAAGGCAAGCGCCACAAGGTCGCCGCTTGCCCATAACTCGTGCCCGTGCCCGGCGCGTCAGCCTGCGGATAGACGTGTCCGTTGGCCGTGAACAACTCCAGCGCGCCATCGGCGTCGACGTCGAAGAGCTGCACGCTCCACGAGAGCAGCGCCATCGACTCACGCCCCAGTCCCATGCGATAGGTCCGATTGTCGAAGCCCACGCGTGCGCCGAAGTACAGCTCGGTCGGCTCGCCGGAAAAATTTGTCAGCGCGAAATCGAACAGCCCGTCGCGGTCGATGTCGCCGACGGCGATGCCCATGCCGGCCTTCGGCGCGCCGTCGATGCTGAGCGCCACGTTCGCGGCGTAAGCGCGATCCTGGAATACGCCCTTGCCGTCGTTGATCCACAGCGAATTGGCCACGCTGTCGTTGGCCACGTAGACATCGCTGTCGCCATCGTTGTCGGCGTCGAACACGGCGACGGCCAGGGCATAGGCGGGAATCTGATCGCGCAGTGCGCTCGCCGTGCGATCGTCGAACGTGCCGTCGCCGTGGCCGAACAGCACACGATTCAACTGCTTAGCCATGCCGTGGGGCCCGCAGAAAACTTCCTGGCCCTTCCAGCGGCAGGGAATGGCGAGCACTCCTTCGCCGACATGGCCGAGCGGCGGATGCTCGGGATCGAGATCGAGGTACTGCCCGACGAAGAGATCGAGGTTGCCGTCGCGGTCGAAATCGGCGAGCGCGATGGAAGTCGCCCACCAGGGAGCGATCTCGTTCTTGCGCGCGACTCCCGGCACGAGCCGCGCACCGCGCGCTGCCTCGTCGTCGGGAATCAAATTCGACTTCGGCGCCGGATGCAGCCGCCCGTCGGAGCCCTGCAGCAAAAGCTCGAGCCCGCCATAACCCGCCGCGACGAGATCCGTGTCGCCATCGCCATCGACGTCGCCGGTCGCAAGTCCCGTCCACCAGCCCGAAAGTCCGGGCCCGGCCGCGCGCGCAAAATGGCCCGTGCCGTCGTTGACGAAGACTTCGAGATCGGCGCCGGGGCCACTGCTCAATTGGGCGAGCTTGGGCAATCCCTGGCTGAAGACCAGGTCGAGGTCGCCGTCGTTGCCGAGGTCGAGCAGCGCGACTCCCGCGCCGTTGGCTTCCAAGATCGTGCGCTTCTCAGGCTCGCCCGAGCGATTGACGCAGTCCACGCCGCGGGCGAGGGCTTCGTCGCGCAGAACGATGGTCGAGAATCCCGGTGCTCGGGGCAGAGCAGTTGGGGGCGCGCCTGCGCTCGCGGACTTCGAGTTCCCCGGCGCCGCTTCGGGCGGGGTCCTGTCCGTGCAGCCCGCCGCGATCGCCAGCAGGCAGGGCCACGCAGCTTGGAATCGATTTCGAGCGTCGGGCGCGGCTGGGAAGGACGGCATGGGCCCATCATGGGGGAGCGACGCGGCCCACGGAAGCCGCACGCTGGATCGAGCGAGAACCGCGCGGCTTTCTTGCGCCTTCGAGCCCGCTCCGATACCTTGTTGCGTCCTGCGCCGCCGCCTGAAATCGGCCGGGATCCCATTTGAGCCAGCGCTCCAAGAATCTGCTCGAGGCCTTCAACCAATCGAAGGCCCCGGAGAAGTCCGCCGAACCTGTGGCGCCGCCGCGTGGCAGCGCGCCCAAGGTCGGGGGACCGTTCGCGGATGCCGCACCCGTTGCGCGGCCCAAGGAGCAGTCGAATCTCTACGGCGCGCGCTCGGACTCCGCCCGCTCGCCCCGCGAAGGTTTGCGAGTCGTCGTGCTCTGCGCGAGCATCGCAGTGATCTTCTTCTTCATAGGCCGCGTGTCCGCGCCTTCGGTGGGGGCGGCGGAGAAGGCGGAAGCTCCTGCGCCCGGTGCGCCCGCGCAGGTGGCACCGACTCCGGCCGCAGCGAAACCGATCAATCTTCAAGGCAACGACACCGCGCTTGTGGACCCGGCGAACCAATCGACGATTCTCGCCTGCTCCTACAAGTTCAGCGCCGAGAACAAGAGCCTCGCCATGGCCAGCCGGGCGCGCCTGGTCGAGCAGGGGCTGCCGGCCTCGGTCTACGAGAATCAAACCAAGAAGCAGATCTACATCCTCGTCGGCGCCGCGCCGCGTCAAGCCGACCTCGACGGACTGCTCGTGCGCGTCAAATCCGCAACCTCGGATCGCAGCCAGCAGGAATTCAAGGGCGCCTACGCCGTTCCGATCGACAACTATGTCGTGCGCAAGACTCACTGAGCGCCCGCACGTCCAAGCTCACCCGGCCACCGCGCCACTCTCCAACTTCTCACCTCCATGTCCATCCATTCTTCCCTCCGCGGCATCAGCACTCTGGTCGGCGAGCGTTCTGTCCTTACGCGCAGCGAACGACTTCAGATCCTCGTGAAAAAGGGCAAGCTCGACACGAAGACCGGCTCGGCCTACCGCATGCCCAAGGTGCGCACCAAGTTCAAGATCGCGGGCGCCAAGAAGGCTCCCAAGGCGGCCGCTGCCGCGGGTGCGACGCCCGCAGCCGGAGCTCCGGCCGCGGGTGCCAAGCCCGCAGCCGCGCCGGCGAAGGAAGCCGCTCCGAAGAAGAAGTGATCCGACCGGCGCCTGTGCGCCGGTTTCGATCGCTTCCTCTCGTGTCCGCGCCCGATTCCAACCATGGGCGGCTCGAAGCTCTTGCAGACCAGTCAATCAGCCCCCGTCATGGAGGTCTTCGCCTCGTTTCAGGGCGAAGGACTTTTCGCCGGCGAGCCGCAGGTCTTCGTGCGCCTGCGCGGCTGTCCGCTGCGCTGTGCGTGGTGCGACACGCCCGGATCGTGGCCTGTGGACGGCGCTTCCACCGCGCGCATTGCCGTGGGCGGCGAGGCGGCCGCTTCGACACGCCGTGTCGCTTCGGTCGCGACGCCTTTCCAGGTCGCCTGCTGGATCGCGGAAGTCGAAGCCGGCACTCCGCGCACGGTCAGCGTCACCGGCGGCGAGCCGTTGATGTGGCCTGAATTCGTGCAGGGCTTGTGCGGCATGGTCGGGGAGCGCCGCGTGCACCTCGAGACCGCCGGCGCCCACCCGCGTTCGCTTGCGCGCGTGATCGAGAGCGTGGAGCACGTGTCCCTAGATCTGAAACTGCCGGCGGACATGGGACCGGTCGAAGCGCTCGCGGGCGCGGAGTTCGAAGCCTCTCCGCGCACTGCCGTCGAATGGCGCAGCGCGCGCCGCGCCTGCCTCGAGTTGATCGCCGGCCGCGATGCCTGCGCCAAATTGATCGTCGCGGGAGCGCGCGAGGCCGGCGAGTACGAAGAGCTGCTGCGCGATCTGGCGCGTATCGCGCCGAAGACGCCGCTGTACGTGCAACCGGTCACACCGATCGGCGAAGTGCGCGCGGCGTCCATGGAATTGATCCGATCCGTCGTGGAGGACGCCCTCGAGCTGGGCCTTCGCGTGCGAGTCATGCCCCAAATGCACCGAGTCCTAGGAGTTCCGTGACCGCTGTCCAGCACAACTTGCGCCGCGTCGCCATCGTCGGCCGTCCGAATGTCGGCAAATCGACGCTCTTGAATCGCATGTGCGGCTCGCGCGTCGCCATCGTCGAACCCACCGCAGGCGTGACGCGCGATCGCGTCGCCGTGCCCGCGCATTTGATCTGCACTTCCGGCGAGCGCTGGGTCGAAGCCATCGACACCGGTGGCATCGGCATCGTCGATCGCGACGACCTCGGCAGCGATGTCGAGCATCAGGTCGCGGTCGCCGTGCAGATGGCCGACTTGATCCTGTTCATGGTCGATGTGCGCGACGGTTTGACGCCGCTCGACAAGGAAGTCGCGCGCCGGCTGCGCAGCGCTTCCGTGCCCGTGATCCTGGTGGTCAACAAGGTCGAAGGCCGCGGCCTGGAATGGGATGTGGATTCGTTCCGCCAACTGGGCATCAAGCTCGGTCCCTTCGCGATCAGCGCCGAATCCGGCGGCGGCACCGATCCTTTGTTCGAAGCGATCATGACCACGCTGCCGCCCTCGGCCGAGGACGAAGGTCCTTCCGAGTCGGTGATGAAACTCGCCATCGTCGGCCAACGCAACGCGGGCAAGTCGACCTTGATCAATCAGCTCGCCGGCGAGGAGCGCATGATCGTCAGCGAAATTCCCGGCACGACGCGCGACGCGGTCGACGTGCTCTTCGAACGCGACGGCCGGCGTTTCGTCGCCATCGACACCGCGGGCGTCAAGCGCAAGCGCGCGATCTCCGACGCGATCGAGTTCTACGCCGACGCGCGCAGCTACAAGCAGATCCGCCGCGCCGACGTGGTCGTGTTGATGATCGACCTCTCGAAGGAGCTGGCGGTCGTCGACAAACAACTCGCGCGCTACGCGGTCGATCACTACAAGCCGCTGATCATCGCCGGCAACAAGTGGGACCTGGTCAACGAGGTCAAGCGCGAGGAATTCCGCGAGTACTTCCGCGCCGAACTCCTGGGCCTGGCCTTTGCTCCGATCGTGTTCCTGACCGCGACCACCGGGCAGGGCATCGGGCCCTTGATCAAGACCGCCACTGAACTTTACGAACAGGCACGGCTGCGCGTTTCGACCGGCGAACTCAACCGCATCCTCAAGGACGCGACCACCGCGCGCTCGCCCTCCAGCGAAGGCCACCGGGTCAAGATCCTCTACGCCACCCAGGCCGAGGCTTCCCCGCCGACGTTCATCGTTTTCGTCAACGACAAGAAACTGATCGGCAAGGACTATCTACGGTATCTGACCAACCGCCTGCGCGAGGATCTGCCGTTCAAGGAAGTGCCCTTGCACATCGTGCTGCGCGACCGCGAGAGCCCCCAAGGAGAAGATCGATGAAGCTATGGAAGTGCACGGCCCTCTGGGTCCTTGCGTTGCTGCCGCTTTGCGCCTGCCATACCGGCCAGAGCACGCCCCCCCAATGGGTTTCGACCACCGCGAGCGCGCCGAGCGACGGCGTGATCTGGGAACTCGCTTTGTACGCTTTGCAGGAGCAGAAGTTCCCGATCGGCGCGGGCGCGGATCCCGCGACCATGATCGCAACCACGGGCTGGCGCAACTCGCTGGCACCATTCAAGGGTGAGGGCTATCGCCAGCGCGCGCGACTTCAGCTCGAAACGATCGAGCCGGGCAAGTTCAAGATCTCCCTGCAGGTCGAGCGCGAGACCAACGAGGAACTCGCCCGGCCGATGGAACTCCCGTACGCGAAGTGGGAGCCGGCTCCCGACGACGTCGATACGGCGAGGATTCTGCTGAGCAAGATTCAAGCCCGGCTGGGTGCGCCGCTCGAGGTCGGCGACAAGCGGGCCAGGTCCTCCGGAGTGCCTCAGAAGTAGGTAGTTCCTGGGGCGCTTGCGCGGCGTCCCCGGCCCTGGAAGCGGGGTTTCTGTCGGTTTTTTTTGGTCGCGGCCCAAGCTGGCGCGCCATAGGGCCGAAAACCAGCCTCTGGTACTCGCCGTGGCGGGGTCCTGTACTACGCCCCATGGATCTCAGCCCCAGTCCGACGCCCGCGCGCCCAGCTAGCGATGACTCGCTCGAGGGAGCGTGGGTGGTTGCCGACGCGCCGCTCTTGACGCGCGCGCTGCGCCGGGCCGCGGCGATTCCGCGCAACATCGTGAGCCATCGCGCACTTTGGCTGGCGGGCTCGCGGCGCGAACTCCAGGCGCGCCTGTCGGGAACCGTGCTGGGCAGGCTGTGGCCGCTGCTGCAACCGCTGGCCCTGTTCAGCGTCTACTACACGCTCTTCGCGCGCGTGTTCGGCATGCGCTTCGCCGGTCCGAGCGACGCTTGGAGCAGCGCCACGGGCGTCTATCTTTTCCTCGGCGTGGTCACCTGGTCCGCTTTCGCCGAAGGACTTGCGCGCGGCACCGTCGCTTTCACCGAGCGCGGCGAATTGTTGAAGCGCGCCGCCTTCCCCGCGGAGATTCTGCCGCTCCAGACCATCGTCGCGCAGCAGCTGTTGATGTTCTTCGGACTGTGTGCCTTCGTCGCGCTGACGTTGTTCACGGACATCTGGCCTGCTCCGGGATTTGGCCTGGCGCTCGTGCCCGTGATCTTCGTGCTTCAAGCCGTGTTCACGCTCGGCTTGTCGCTGGCGACTGCGACGATGCACGCTCTGCTGCGCGACACCGTGCACTTCGTCGGCGTGTTGACGACCTTGTGGATGTTCGCGACGCCGATCTTCTGGATCCCCTCGGCCGGCGTGCTGCCCGGTGTCGCGCCGTTCCTGCCCTGGCTCGAGTGGAACCCGATGCACGCTTTCGTTTCGTGCTGGAGGAACGTGCTGATGGGCAGCGCGCCCGCCGAGGCCTTCACGAATTCGTTGGCCGTATCGTTGCTGCACGCAGCGCTCTGGTCGCTCGCAGCGCTTGCGATCGGCGGTTTCCTTTTTGCACTCGGCGCGCGGCGCCTGCCGGACGAAATCTGAGCATGGCAGCACTCGCGCTCGAGGCCGTGCAACTGGGCAAGTGTTATCGGCGCTACCGCGGAGCGGCGCGCAAGGCCTTTGAGTTGGCTACGTTGGGTTGGGTCCCCGGTCATGAACCCTTCTGGGCCCTGCGCGGCGTGAACCTGGCCTTGCCGCGCGGCTCGGCCCTCGGTCTGGTGGGCCGCAATGGCGCCGGCAAGTCGACGCTGCTGCGCCTGCTCGCGGGGACGAGTTCGCCGAGCGAGGGGCGCTATCGCCTGCGCGGTCCGGTGGCGAGCCTGCTCGAACTCGGCGCGGGTTTTCACCTGGACCTGACCGGTCGCGAGAACATCACACTCGCCGGACTGCTGCTTGGACTCTCGCCCCAGCAGATGCGCGAGAAGGCCGGCGCGATCGGCGAGTTCTCCGAACTGGGCGAGTTCCTCGACGAACCCGTGCGCACCTACTCGAGCGGCATGGGCATGCGGCTTGGATTCGCGATCGCGGCCTCGGTCGAACCCAACGTGCTCTTGATCGACGAGGTCTTCGCGGTCGGCGACCAGGCCTTCCAGAAGAAGTGCGTCGATCGCGTGCTCGAGTTCCGCCGTCGCGGTGCCACGCTCGTGCTGTGCAGCCACAGTCTCTACGACGTGCGCCAGATCTGCGATCAGGCCGCCTGGATCGATGCCGGCAAAGTGCGCGCGTTCGGCGCGGCCGTCGACGTCACCAACGACTACTCGAGTTTCGCGCGCGAATCGGAACGGGCGGCGCACCCGGACTCCGGGCCCGTCGACGGCGCTGCCCCGCGTGTCGTGTCGGCGCGCGTGCTCGACGCGAACGGGCACAGGATCGAAGAAGTCGAGAGCGGTTCTGCGATCACGGTCGAAGTTCGCTGGCGCGATCCGGCGCCCGGGCGCGCGCTCGCCGTGGGCGTCGGCTTCCTGCGTCAGGACCGCACGCTGGTCGCCGGCCTCGGCACGCACCTCGACGGCGTTGGCGTGCGCGGGCCGGGCGGATGCGTCCGCCTGGAACTGCCCAAGCTCGCGCTGCTCGCCGGGAGTTTCGACATCTTGATTTGGCTCTTCGACGAACACGGCGTGCATCGCTACGAGGAATTCGTGGCGCCTGCGCGCTTGACCGTGCGCTCGCGCACGAAAGAAGTCGGCCTGCTGCGCCTGGAGCATCGCTGGACGGTGGAAGGGGATCCGGGCTGAAATGGGCGCGCGCCTTGCAGCTTTGATCGTCAACTACGACAGCGGCGCCTACGCGCTGGCGCTGGTGCGTTCGTTGCAGGCGCAATGGCGCGAACTTGGGTGCGCGGCGGAGGAACTCGAAATCGCGCTGGTCGACAATGCCTCGCCGAGCGACCAGTCGCGCGAACTGGCTCAGCTTCGGACGCTGGGCGCGCGCGTCGTGCAGAGCACGGAGAATTTGGGCTACGGCGCGGGCATGAACCTGGCGCTCGCGAACACGCACGGCGGGCCTGACGATCGAGTCCTGGTTCTCAATCCGGACTTGGCCTTCTTCCCTGGAGCGCTGGGCCGCCTGCTCGCGGGCCACGCCGAACGACCGCGCGTCGGAGCGCTCGGCCCGCGCGCGTTCCTCGATCCTTTGGCCAGTTTGCGCATGCCGCCGAATCGACTGCCGACGCCGCGTGGAGAATGGCTCAGCGCGCGCTCGCTGCGCGAGGCCGAGCTTGCCGAGGAGCTTTCGACCGAGCGCACGCGCCACGCCCTGCGCGAATGGACTGCCACGCAACCCATCGAGGTCGAGATGTTGTCGGGCGCCTGCATGCTCTTGTCGCGCGCGGCGATCGCGGCGGTCGGCGGACTGTTCGACGAACGCTATCCGTTCTACTTCGAGGACACCGATCTATGCCGGCGCCTGCAGCAGGCCGGACTCGCCTGTGTGCTCGAGCCCAGGGCCACGATCGTGCATCACTGGGCCCGCTCCAGCGGCATCGAACGCGGCGACCTCGAGCCCGCGCGCCGCCAGCTCGTCTCGCGCGCGGCGTACTTCGAGCGTTGGTTCCATGCGAGCGAGCGGCGCGATCTGGCCCTGGCCGATCAATTGGCCGGCCAGCCCGCGTCGGATCACGAGCAGGGCTTTCGCCCCCTCGGCGTGCTGACCAGCCCGCCGACATTCGAGTTTCCCCATGCCGGCCGCTGGCTGGTCGAGCTGGCCATGGTGCCGAGCTTTCCGCTGGCCGCCGGCGCGATCGTCCAAGGATCGCAGTGGCGCGTGGACGAGAGCGCCTTCGAGTGGTTCTATCGCGGCCGCTACTTTGTGCGCGCCGTGGATCCTGTCAGCGCACGTATCGCCGGCGCCTGGTCGTTCGACAAACTATCGCCCGCGCGCAGCGCGCCACTCGAGCCCGGCGAGCTGCGGCGCGAATCGAAGATGCCCCTATGAACCTGTGGAGAAAGAACGTCGAAGTCATGCGTGCGCCGCCGCGCGAGCGCGTGCTCGTCTGCGCGCCCCATCCCGACGACGAAGTCCTGGGCTGCGGCGGCACGATCATGATGCACGCCGCGCAGGGCGACGCCGTTCATGTCGTGATCGCCTTCGACGGACTGCGCGGTCTGGCGAAGCAGTGGCCGCGCGACACGCGTCGCAAGGAAGCCGAGCGCGCCGGCCTGATTCTCGGCTTGCAGCCCTATCAATTCCTCGATCACCCCGAGGGGCACGTGCCCTCGCGCGCGGAGTTCGATGCCGGCGTGCGTCAGATGGCTGAGCGCATCGACGCCTGGGCGCCCGACGTCATCTACGGGCCGTGGCCCGGCGAGTCGCACGTTGACCATCGCACACTGGCCCGCGTTCTCTTCCGTGCCGCGCAACTTTCGGGCACGCGCGCGGAGGTCTGGGGCTACGAGGTCTGGACCCCGTTGCGTGCCGATCGTGTGGTCGAGATCAGCGAGGTCTGGGAGGCCAAGACGGCCGCGCTGCGCGAGTACGAAAGTCAACACGGCAGCACCCATCTGCTGCTGCAGGCTGAGGAACGCGCGCGTTCGCGCGGCGCGTTGTTTTCCGATCACATCAGCCGCAGCGAGGGATTCTTGCGCTTCCCCAAGGGGCCTGGTTGAAGCTCGGTCTGATCGCCGGGCGCTACGCGCCCGAATTCGAAGGCGGCAGCGAGCACCTCGTGCGCGCGCTGGCGCGCGGCCTGTTCGCGCGCGGCCACGAAGTCGTGATCGTGGCCGGTACGGATCTGCCGCTGCGCGAACGCGAAGTGATTCGCGAACAGGTCGACGGGCTGGAGCTCTTGCGATTGCCGCTTGCGCCCGAAGAAGTCTTCGATCTCGAACTCGAACGTCCGCGGGTCGAGGCGCTGGTTGAGGACGCGCTCAGGGGCTGCGATCTAGTACATCTGCACCATTGGTCGACGCTCTCGCAGCGTCTGGTGCGCAGGCTCGCGCCCGCACGGCCCGTGGTCGTCACGCTGCACGACGCCTTCGCCAGCTGCCCGCGGTTTTTTCGCGCTTCGCCGCTGGGCCTTGTCTGCCCGCCGCGCGGCGAGTTTGCCACGTGCGCGCGTTGCATCGCGCCCGAGGCAGGTTCGGCCACGCCCGCGGAACTGGAAGCGCGTCTTTGGCGGCGGGCGCGAGCGTTCGAGGCTGAGCTAGGCGCCGCGGCGCGCTGGATCGCGCCCAGCGAATCGCACGCGCAGCGCATCGCCGCCTTGATCGCGCTCGAGCCTGCGCGCAAGAGCGTTATCGCGCCCGGACTCACGCGCGCCCTGCGACGCGTCGCGGCCGGCCCGGGCGTGCCCGCGGGCTTTCTTCGCTTGCTGCACTTCGGCAATCTGTGCGCCGAAAAGGGCACACTCGATCTCGTGAAAACCATCGCACGAATGCCGGCGGGAACCGCGACGCTGACGTTGGCGGGACGTGCGCTCACGCCTGGACTCGAGGCGCAGGTGGAACACTTGCGCGCCGATGCCAGCGTGCGAATCGTCGGTCCGTACGATGCAACCGAGCTCGCCAGGCTGGCCGCGCAATCAGATTTGGCGCTCTTCCCTTCGCGCGTGCAGGAGAGCTACGGCCTGGTACTGGACGAAGCCCACGCCCTGGGCCTGCCCGCCTGGACTTCCGACCGCGGCGGTTTTCGCGAACGGCTCGAAGCGGGCGAACGTTGTCTGCCCGCGGAGGATCCCGAAGGTTGGGCGCGCGCGCTCGCTGAACTCGCCCTGGATCCGACGCCCTTGCGCCAGATTCGCGCGCGACTGCGCTCGCGCCACATTCCGACGGTCGAGGACAGCGTGCGCGCCCACGAAGCGCTCTACGCCAGCCTGCTCGGGAGCCGGCCCGCGTGAGCGCTTTTCCCGAGTTGCGCGATCCGAAGTCGCTGAACGGACGCCTGCTCGTGCTTGCGGCGCACCCCGACGACGAGGTCTTGGGCTGCGGCGGTGTGATCGCGCTTGCCGCACGAGCCGGAGCGCAGGTCCGCGTCCTCGTCGCCAGCGATGGCGCGGCCGGTCAGAGCGGCGCTGAACGCGTCCAGCGCGCGAATGTGCGCGCCCAGGAATCGCGACGTGCCGGTGTCCATCTGGGGCTGCACGACTTCGTCTTCGCCGACTTGCCCGACGGTCGGCTGGGGGAGCAGTGGGGCCTGACCGAGCGCCTGCAGCGCGAAATCGAAGCCTTCGCGCCCGATTGGGTGCTCGCGCCCTCGCCGCTTGAATTGCATGCCGATCATCTCGCGCTCGCCACGGCCGCGGCCGCGGCCTTGGCACTCTGTCC